>NZ_JAOCDM010000008.1 GCF_029840925.1 Pseudomonas sp. GD03858 | reverse complement strand
GGCCGCAAAGCGGCCCCAAACTCTCAAGGTTTGCGCTTGCCCGGCTTGCCGCCAAAGCTCGGCACCTTGCGCACCGCCTTGACCGCCGGCGCCGAAGCCCCCGTCTCCTCGCTGTCCATCCAGCGCCCCAGACCACGCTTGGCGCTGTTCTCCTTGGGCTTTTTCGGCTTCTTCGGCTTCTTCACCACCTGACCGTTGGCATCGGTCACCGGCACCCGGTGATCGGGGATGAAGTCCGGCTCCTCATGACGTGGCAAGGTCTGGCGGATCAGCGTCTCGATCGAGGCCAGCAGCTGCACTTCGTCGGCGCACACCAGCGAGATCGCCTCGCCCTTGTTGCCGGCGCGACCGGTACGACCGATGCGGTGCACATAGTCTTCGGCGACGATCGGCAGGTCGAGATTGACCACCAGCGGCAGGTCGTCGATGTCCAGGCCACGGGCGGCGACATCGGTGGCCACCAGCACCTGCACCTCACGGCTCTTGAAGCTGTCCAGCGCGCGTTGGCGGGTCGCCTGCGGACGGTCGCCATGGATGCCGTCGGCATTCACGCCCTCGCCCAGCAAGCGCTCGACCAGCTGGTCGACACCGTTGCGGGTCTTGGCGAACACCAGCACCTGTTTCCAGCGCTGCTTGCGCAGCAGGTGGCAGAACAGGTCGGCCTTGCGCTTCTTGTCCACCGGCACCAGCCACTGCTTGACCGTGCTGGCGGTGGTGTTGCGCGGGCTGACCTCGATGCTCAGGGGATCGTTCAGGGCCAGGCCCGCGAGCATGCGGATCTGCTCGGAGAAGGTGGCCGAGAACAGCAGTGTCTGGCGCTTGCGCGGCAGCGCGGCATACACCGCCTGCAGCTCTTCGGCGAAGCCCAGGTCGAGCATGCGGTCGGCTTCGTCGAGCACCAGGGTCTGCACCTGACCGAATTTGATGGCGTTCTGGCGGAACAGGTCGAGCAGCCGGCCCGGGGTGGCCACCAGCAGGTCGACGCCGCGGCGCAGGCGCATCATCTGCGGGTTGATGCTGACGCCGCCGTACACCGCATAAGTGGACAGAGGCAGGTTCTCGGCGTACTCACGCACATTGGCGTGAACCTGCTCGGCCAGTTCACGGGTCGGCACCAGCACCAGCGCGCGTACCGAGTTGCTGGCGACTTTCTCACCTTCCAGCGCCAGGCGCTGCAGCACCGGCAGGGCGAAGCCGGCGGTCTTGCCGGTACCGGTCTGGGCCGCGGCCATCAGGTCGCGGCCGGCGAGCACGGCGGGGATGGCCTTGGCCTGGATCGGCGTGGGGGTGGTGTAGTCCAGCGTCTGCAAGGTGCGCAGCAGCGGTTCGATCAGGCCGAGTTGGGCGAAGTTCATGGCAATACCGTCAGGGGTTCAGCGAAGGCGGCAAGTCTACCGCAGCGCCACGGCGGCCCAAAGAACTCATCGCGGGGCAAGCCCGCTGCCACGCAGGCCGTTGTTCACTTGCACAGCTCTTCTTTCAGTGCCACCGGCGGCTGCGGCGCCTTGCGCCACTGTGGCAGGCCGATCAGCACCACCGCGCCGATGATCACCGCCATGGCCACGCACTCTTCGGCGCCGATCTGCTCGCCGGCGAAGATGATCCCCAACAGCACCGCCACCGCCGGGTTGACATAGGCATAGCTGGTGGCCGCCGCCGGACGCACGTGCTTGAGCAGGTACATGTACGAACTGAACGCCAGGATCGAGCCGAAGAACACCAGGTAGGCCAACGCCCCCCAGCCGGCGGCGGTGGGCATCTGGGTCAGGCGCTCGCCGCTCACGGCACTGCCGATCAGCAGCGCGACGCCGCCCACCAGCATCTCGGCGGCACTGGCCATGGCGCCCTGGGGCAGCGGCAGGCTCTTGCTCCACACCGAACCGAACGCCCAGGCCGCCGCGGCGAACAGGATCAACGCGGCGCCCATGGGGCTGGCCTGCAGGTTCGAGCCCATGTTGAGCATGCCGATGCCAATCAGGCCGAGGGCGATACCCGCCCATTCCAGTCGCGAGTTGCGGTGACCGAACAGCAGGCCGAACACCAGGGTGAACAGCGGCACCGTCGCCACCGCCAGGGCCGCCACGCCGGAGGCGACGCCGGCATGCTCGGCCAGGGTCACGCCGCCGTTGCCGCAACTGAGCAGCAGAAACCCGATCGCCCCGGCCGCGCGCCATTGCGGCCAGGTCGGCGCCGGCACCCCGCGCCAGCGCAGGAAGCCATACAGCAGGCTGCCGGCAATCACGAAGCGCACGCCAGCCATCAGCAACGGCGGCCAGGACTCCACGCCGATGCGGATGAACAGATAGGTCGAGCCCCAGACCAGGTACAGGGCAAGGAAGGCGCCGATGAGCAACAACGGGAAGCGACGGGAGGCAGACATGGTGGGGGCTCGAAATCCGTTTACGGGTGGCTTAGTTTAGAAAGGCCACCGCGCAAACTTAAGTTACAAAACACGTTTAAAACACCGAAACACTTTGCAATGCACGGTAATGCAAAGGCTTCACCGTCGATTGCAAGGCCACCTGGAATCGCCATGGACAAATACGATCGCATGCTCCTCGCCGCCCTGCTGGAAAATGGCCGGGCCACCTACGCGCAGCTGGCGCGCCAGGTCAACCTTTCGGCGCCGGCGGTAGCCGAGCGGGTCGCCAAGCTGGAGGCCAGCGGCGTGATCAGCGGCTACACGGCGAAGGTGGACCTGGAGAAGATCGGCCTGCCGATCCAGTGCGTGATCGAACTGCGTCTGGCCAGCCATGGCAACCAGCAGGCGTATGACGCATTGACCAGGATCCCCGAGCTGACCGAATGCCATCGCGTCACCGGGGATCCGTGCGTGATCATGCAGGCCGCCGTGGCCTCGATGGGCGAGCTGGAGGCGCTGATCAACCGCGTATCGCAGCTGGGGTTCAGCAAGACTTCGATCATTCTGTCCAGTGCGGTGGAGCGACGGGTGCCGTTGGCGCAGCTGGAGGGCAACGGCAAAAAAAGCTGAAGCGAGCGCGTGGGGGCGTAATGCTGGGGCTGCTTTGCGGCCTTCGCGGGTAAACCCGCTCCCACAGCGTTGCCCGTTCCCACGCCCCACCCGGTAGGTTCGCAGCGCTCAGTGGCGCAACAGCAACTTGCCCTCGATCGGCACATAGCGGCTGGCGGCACGGATCAGCGCCAGGGCCGTCAGGCCGGGGACGCCGTAGACCACCGTCTCGATGCCATGGCGTTGCATCGCCCGCTCCAGCAACAGGTCGAAATCACCGTCTCCCGAGGCCAGCACCACCTGGTCTACCCGCGCTGCCGCCTCGATCACATCCAGGGTGATGCCGACGTCCCAGTCACCCTTGGCCGAGCCATCGGCACGCTGGATATAGGGCTTGAGGCGCACCTCGAAGCCGAGGTTGCGCAGGATCTGCTGGAACTGCTGCTGCTTGCTGTCGCCGCGGTCGATGGCGTAGGCCAGCGCTTCGACGATCTGCCCCTCGCGACTGACCTCAGCCCACAGCGCGGCGTAGTTGAAATGGCAGCCATGGCCTTGGCGAACCGTGTAATAGAGGTTCTGCACATCGGCGAATAGCGCGATTTTCTTCACCTGAAACCTCTCTCTGGCAGTGGCGAACGATCGCGGGGCAAGCCCGCTCCCACGCTTTGCCAGGAGCGGGCTTGCCCCGCGATGAGCAGCAGTATGCCAGAGCACTCAGACGAAGGTGTCGTCGTCCGAGAAGAAGCCGCCATCGTCACTACCGTAATCGGTGTCGGCGAACCCGCCCTGGTCATTGTTCCAGCCACCGTTGTCGGCCACCTGCTGCGAGCCCTGGTCGTGCCAGCCGCCCTGGTCGCTGGCCGGCGCCGGTTCTTCCTTGATCACCTCGACCACCTCTTCGGGCTGCGAGTTGTGGTTGAACAGGCTGCTGATGCCTTGGGCCAGCAACACACCGCCGGCGACGCCGGCCGCGGTCTGCATGGCGCCACCGAGGAAGCTGCTGGCACCGCCACGGGCCGGCGCCGCGCCAAAGCCTGGTTGCGCAGGCGGAGGTGGCGGCGCATACGCTTGCTGCGAAGGCTCGCGCCAGCCGCCCGCGGGCGCGACCGAACGCTGCGGCTGCGGCTCCGGGCTGCGGGTGCCCGCGCCGAAGATGCTGGAAAGGAAGCCACCGCCGCCATTACCGCTGGGGCGGCTGGCCTCCAGCTGGGCCCGGGCCTGCTTGAGCTCGGCCTCGAGCTGCTTGTTCTGCTCGTCCAGGCGCTTGAGCGCAGCCTCCTGGACCAGGATCGCCTGGGTCATGTAGTACGGCGCCGCCGGTTGCTGGCGCACGTGCTCGTCGATGCGCGCCTGGGCCTGGGCATCGCGCGGCTGGGCGGGGTCCTCGGCTTGCTTGATGCGGCCGAACAGGCCATCGATCAGGGTTTGTTCTTCAGTGTTCATCGGGGCAACCTCGTGCGCTGAACAGGACATCGGACAGCGTCAAAGATGGGGGGCCGGGGCAGGCTATTCAATCGCCGGGGCCATGAAACTTTTTTCAGCAAGCGGGTCGACTGGGCTAAAGTGACGCCCTGCTTTTTCCTCCATGCGATGTTGACCGATGAATCCGCTGAGCGTTCTGCGCGACTCCCTGTACTTCTTCCGCCGTCACCTGACGAGCATCCTGCAGTTGTGCCTGCCCCTGGTGGTGCTCGAGGCCCTCGGCACCCAGCTGCTCTACAGCCAACTTGGCGAGCAGGCCTCGCCGGCCTACGGCATGCTCGTCAGCCTGCTGTTCTACCCGCTGTACAGCGCGGCGCTGATCCTCTACCTCGACACCCGCAGCAACGGCCAGGACATCGCCAAGCGCGACCTGTTCGCCCGCGCCCTGCAGCTGTGGCCGATGCTGGCGCTGCTGGTGGTGATCAGCTCGCTGCTGATCATGGCGGGCCTGGCGCTGTTCATCTTCCCCGGCGTGTGGATCATGGTGAACCTGGTGTTCGCCGAGTACCTGCTGGTGCTGCGCGGCCTGCCGGTGATCGAGGCGATGCGCACCAGCGCGCGCATGACCACCGGGCACTTCCTGCGGATCATGGTCTGCATGCTGTCGGTGCTGGCGCCGCTGTGGCTGATCGACGGCCTGCTGCTGACGGTGTTCCCCGACCCGCAAGCTGGCGTGCAACTGGCGCTGGACAGCCTCAGCGGCTTCCTCCAGCTGTTCAGCACGGTAGTGCTGTATCGCCTGTTCATGCTGTTCGAAAGCGAGGCCGGCGCCTGACGGCGCCCGCCTCTCAGACCTTGCGTGGCTTGGCCCGCGCCGTCGCCTCGGCCACCAGCGGATCGTCTGGCCAGTAGTGCTTGGGGTAGCGCCCCTTGAGGTCCTTTTTCACCTCGGCATAGGTGGTGCGCCAGAAGTTGGCCAGGTCCTGGGTCACCTGCACGGGACGCCGCGCCGGTGACAGCAGGTGCAGCTTGACCTGTTGCCGGCCATTGGCGATGCGCGGCGTGTCGGCCAGGCCGAACAGCTCCTGCAGGCGCACGGCGAGGATCGGCGGGTGCTCGCTGTAGTCCAGGCGAATGCTCGAGCCCGAGGGTACGTCCAGGTGCGATGGCGCAAGCTCGTCCAGGCGCTGGGGCAACGGCCAGGGCAGCAGGTTGCGCAGGATCGAGGGCAGGTCCAGGTTGGCGAAGTGGCTCAGGCGCGACACCTTGCCCAGGTAGGGCTGCAGCCAGTCTTCCAGGCTGGCGAGCAAGGCCTCGTCACCCAGGTCGGGCCATTCGCTGTGACCGTCCTTTTGCAGATCCAGCTGGCGCAGCAGCGCGACACGGGCCTGCCACTGGCGCAGTTCCGGGGTCCAGCTCAGCAGGTTCAGGCCCTTGCGCCGCACCAGGCCAAGCAAGGCCCTGGCCCGCGCCTCGTCGTCCAGCCCCGGCAACGGCTCACGGCCGAGCACCAGTTCGCCGACCTTGCGCTGGCGCTCGGCGCGCAGCACCTGTTCGCGCTCGTCCCAGTCGAGCACGTCGAGCACCTCGACCTGCTCGGCCAGCACATCGTCGAACAGCGCAGGATCGAACTCGGCGGCCAGGTAGATGCGTTCTTCCCGTTGCCCCTGGCGGCTGCCCAGGTCGGCGATCACCAGCCATGGGCTTTTCATCAAGGCATCGGCTTCGGCGAACAGCGCCGCCCGGCCATTGGCCAGGCGGTACTCGGCGCCGCCTTCACGGCGCTGCTGCGCCACCCGGTCGGGATAGGCCAGCGCCAGCACCGCGCCAAGCCAGCGCGGGTGGTCAGGATCGGTCACCGGACTGCGCGGCTTGCCACGCAGCTGCCCACGGTACTGACGGGCCAACTGCCGGGCACGCTGCACGCCGCCCTGCCCGGCGCGAGAGGCCCGGCTTTCCCCGCTGAGCAGCGCCAGCCGGCTGTGCAAGTCGGCACCGCCGCCGCGCAGGATATCGCGCTCGCCCAGCAACGCCGCGACATCACAGGCCATGTCGGCCAAGCCGAGGTCCTGGCCGCGCAGCAGCAGGTGGGCGATGCGCGGGTGCGCGGGCAGCTCGGCCATGGCCTGGCCATGGGCGCTCAGGTTGTCGCGGCTGCCAGGCTTGAAGGCGCCCAGACGGGCCAGCAGATCCTGGGCCTGGCCATAGGCGGCAGCCGGTGGCTGGTCGAGCCAGTTGAGCTGCTCCGGCGGCACGCCCCAGCGCGCCAGCTGCAGCGCCAACCCCGCGAGGTCGGCCTGGAGAATCTCGGCGCTGCCGTGGGCCGCCAGTTGCTCATGCTGGGCTTCGGACCACAGCCGGTAGCACGCGCCGGGCTCCAGGCGCCCGGCACGGCCGGCACGCTGGGTGGCGCTGGCGCGGGAGATGCGCTGGGTGTCCAGGCGCGTCATGCCACTGCCAGGATCGAAACGCGGCACCCGCGCCAGCCCGGCGTCGATCACCACACGCACGCCATCGATGGTCAGGCTGGTTTCCGCGATATTGGTGGCCAGCACCACTTTGCGCAGGCCCCGGGGGGCCGGCTCGATGGCGGCGCGCTGGGCACTCAGGTCAAGCTCGCCGTGCAGCGGGCAGAGCAGGATGTCCGCACGCTCGCCCACGGCCTCCTGCAGTGACTGGTGCACACGACGGATCTCCGCCTGGCCGGGCAGGAACACCAGCAGGCTGCCGGACTCGTCGGCCAGGGCCTGGAGCACGCAGTCGACCACGCGCGGCTCGACGAACTCGCCGGGCTGCCAGGGCCGGCCCCAGCGGATATCCACCGGGTGCATGCGCCCCTGGCTGCTGACGATCGGCGCGTCGTCGAGCAAACGCGACAGGCGCTCGCCTTCCAGCGTCGCCGACATCAGCAGGATCTTCAGCGGCGGCTCGTCGCGCAGCAGCGCGCGACCATTGAGGCTCAGGGCCAAGGCCAGGTCGGCATCGAGGCTGCGCTCGTGGAACTCATCGAAGATCAGCAGCCCCACGCCCTCCAGCGCCGGATCGGCCTGCAGGCGGCGGGTGAGGATGCCTTCGGTGACCACTTCGATACGGGTGTTCGGGCCGACCTTGCTGTCCAGGCGAATGCGATAGCCCACGGTCTGGCCGACCGCTTCACCCAGCTCGCTGGCCAGTCGTTCGGCCGCGGCACGGGCAGCCAGGCGCCGGGGTTCAAGCATGAGAATGGTCTGCCCGGCCAGCCACGGCTCGTCGAGCAACGCCAGGGGTACACGGGTGGTCTTGCCGGCGCCGGGGGGCGCCTCGAGCACCGCTTCGTCACGCTCGGCCAGGGCCTGGCGCAGGTCGGACAGCACGGTATCGATCGGTAATGAAATCATGGTGGTCCTCGAACAATCGTCCGAGTATAACGGCGAACCGAGGCTGCCCTATCATGGTCTCAAGCTTCAGGCGTCGGCGACTGCCGCGCCTTGTCGTCGTTACCTTTCGGAGATTCACATGCGCATCCCTTCCCGCGTCATCGGTGGCGTCGTCATCGCCACCCTACTGACCCAGCTGACGGCCTGCGGCACCCTGTTCTATCCCGACCGCCGGGGCCAGATCGAAGGCAAGATCGACCCCGTGGTCGCGGCGCTGGATGCCATCGGCATTCTCTTCTACGTCATTCCCGGCCTGATCGCCTTCGGCGTCGATTTCGCCACCGGCGCCATCTACTACCCAGGGGGCACCACCGCGCATGTCGATCCGGCCAGGCTCGCCCCGGCAATCAATGCCGACGGCCAGGTCGACAAGCTCAAGCTGCAGGCTATCCTCGAAAGCGAACTGGGCCAGCGCCTGCCATTGAACGATCCACGGCTGATCCAGCACCGTGGCAGCGTCGAGCAACTGGCCAGCCATGGCCTGGTACCGGCCGCCTGATCCACCCAAGGACGACCACCCACGCATGACCGCGACCGCCGAACACAATCGCCTGCTGCGCCTGGCCACCCGCGCCTCGCTGAGCGTGGCCTGCATCCTGGTGCTGAGCAAGGCGGTGGCCTGGTGGCTGAGTGGCTCGGTCAGCCTGCTGGCCGGGCTGACCGATTCGGCGCTGGATGCCGCCGCGTCCTTCCTCAACCTGCTGGCCGTGCATTACGCCTTGCGCCCGGCCGATGACGACCACCGTTTCGGCCATGGCAAGGCCGAAGCCCTGGCCGGCATGGCCCAGGCGCTGTTCATCGGGGTCAGCGCGGTACTGATCGGGATCCAGGCGGTGGATCGGCTGAAGTCGCCGGAGCCCTTGGGCGACACCGCCGCCGGCATCGCCGTGATGCTGCTGTCGCTGGCGCTGACCGTGGCGTTGCTGGCGTTCCAGCGCAAGGTCATCCGCCTGACCGGCTCCACCGCCGTGCGCGCCGATTCCCTGCACTACCGCTCCGACCTGCTGCTCAACACCAGCATCCTGCTGGCGCTGCTGCTGGCACGCTTCGGCTGGCCACAGCTGGATGCATTGTTCGGCCTGGGGATCGCCCTGTACATCCTCTGGAGCGCGGTGCAGATCGCCCGTGAGAGCACCGCGATCCTCATGGACAAGGAACTGCCGGCCGATGTCGGCGAACGCATGCTCGAAGTGGTGATGGCGATTCCCGGCGTGAAGGGCGTGCATGACCTGCGCACGCGGATCTCCGGCAGCCAGTGGTTCGTGCAGTTGCATCTGGAGCTGCCGGGCGAACTGCCACTGCACGATGCCCATGCGCTGTGCGTGCAGGCATCAAAGGCAATCCGTGAGCGCTACCCGCGAGCGGATGTGATGGTGCATGCCGACCCTGTGTAGGAAGACTGCCCAGCCTTCGGGCTCGCACTGCCGCGTGGGAGCGGGTTTACCCGCGATGGGCCGCGTTGCGGCCCGCTGATGCCTCAGTTGACACTGTATCCGCGCCCGCCAAGGCACGCCCCCAGCGCCCGCCGATAGTTGTCAGCGACATTCGCCGGCGGTGCATAGGTCGCGGTCGCCGGGTCGAACCCCGACTGGCTTACCGCCCAGCGATGGCACTGGTAGCGGTCCTGCTCCTGCTGCTCAGGCCCCTGGCCATGCATCGGATAGGCAACCACGTCATAGCCCTGCGGCTGCGCCGGAACAGGCGCAGGCGCGACCGTGGGCGGGTTGACCACCACGTATTCGCGGCTGTCGGCCAGGTACTGGTAGTAGGTGTCGGCCACCACGAAGAACAGCGCCCCGCTCAGCCACACCTCCCGCGCATAGGACGGCAGATAGCCGACACGCACGCCGTAAGGTGGCGTGACGATGATGTAGCCACCGCCATGGGGCCGGTACCAGTAGCCACCGGAGTAGAAGTAGTCCTGCCCACGATAAGGCACCTTCCAGTAGCGATCCGGGAAGCGGTCGATGGTATGGCCGGGACGGTACTGCGGCCCTGGCCCCCAGCCATTGCCATGGCCGTCCGGCCGGCCGTTCCAGTCACCACCGGGGCGCTGGCCCGGGCCACCGGCCTGCCAGTGACGGTTGTCGTCGTATCGACGAGGAATATCCTGGTAGTAGCCCTGCCGCGGCGGCTGCGTCTGGCGCACTTCGTCTCGCGAATTGAGCGGCGAACCACGCCTTTCGCCACCTTGCTCCGGCGTCCCGCCGTGACCATCGTGCCCATCCCCGGGTCCCTGGGCCAAGGCGCCAAGGCTGATGCCCATGCTCAGCAAACCAACACCGGCCAACTGCCAGATGCGCGACCTCATGATCTTCCTCTCGATGAAAACACCTGCGCTCACAGGCCTTGAGTTTACCGCCGCCCTCGATACCAGCAGATGAAATAGCCGACAGCAATCACTGGCAACGTTCTTTGCCGACTCTTTACATACGGATCGTATGAATATTTAATCATACGCGATGTACGTAAACACCCCGACGGTAAGTCGCAGCAAGGAGAAACCGACATGCCAAACCCCTATCGTCAACTCTTCGCCGCCCCTGGCACCCGGGCCTTCGCTCTGGCCGGGCTGCTCGCCCGCCTGCCCTTGCCCATGACGGGCATCGGCATCATCACCCTGCTGGCGCAATCGCGCGGCAGCTATGCCTTGGCTGGCGCGGTCTCGGCGACCTTCGTGCTGAGCTATGCCCTGCTTTCACCGCAGGTCTCGCGGCTGGTGGACCGCCTGGGCCAGCGGCGGGTGCTGCCGATGGCAGGTCTGCTCAGCGCTCTGGGATTGCTGTCGATGGCGGTCGCTACCTGGCTCGAAGCCTCTGCCTGGCTGCTGTTCGGCGCCGCCCTGCTGGCGGGCTGCATGCCCAGCCTGTCGGCGATGGTCCGCGCGCGCTGGACGCATCTGTACCGTGGCCAGCCACAACTGCAGACCGCCTATTCGCTGGAGACGGTGTTCGACGAGGCCAGCTTCATCGCCGGGCCGCCCCTGGCGGTCGGCCTCAGCGTATTGCTGTGGCCTCAGGCCGGCCTAATGGCCGCCGCCACACTGCTGGTGCTGGGCACCGTGCTGCTGGCGCTGCAAAAGACCAGCGAACCGCCGCGAATGGCAGCGACACCGCGCGAGCTGCCGGTCTGGCAAATCCCTCGGGTGCGCCAGCTCACCTTGCTGATGGTGGCGATGGGCGTGATCGTCGGCACCGTGGATATCGTCAGCGTCGCCTTCGCCAGCGAGCAAGGCCGGCCGGCCGCCGCGAGCCTGGTGCTGTCGGCCTATGCCGTGGGCTCCTGTGTGTCCGGGCTGGTGTTCGGCGCGCTGCGTTGGCGCCTGCCGCTGCCCCGGCAGTTGCTGCTCGGCGCACTGGCCACCGCCCTGAGCACGCTGCCACTGCTGCTGGTCGGCAACATTGCCCTGCTCGCCGCCGCGGTGCTGCTGGCGGGCGTATTCTTCGCCCCGACCATGATCGTGGCCATGGCGCTGGTCGAGCGCAGCGTGCCCGAGCGCCAGCTGACCGAAGGCCTGACCTGGCTGCTCGCCGGACTGAACGTCGGCGTGGCGATCGGCGCCGCGGGCGCCGGGCACTGGGTCGACGCCACGACAGCCCGCGATGGTTTCCTCATCGCCATGGCAGGTGGGCTGCTGGTGCTGCTGGCGGCACGGTTGGTGGCCGGGCGCCGCGAAGCGTCGCTGACGCAGCCGTCGGCACAATAAAAAAGGGAGGCCTCGCGGCCTCCCTTCGGGAATTGTCGTCCGTGCTCGGCGCTTGTGGCACCGGCTCACCTCGCGCCGTCTTCTGGACAGTGCGTAGCCCGGGGGCCTGGCGGATCCTGTTGGATCGCTGGCCGCGACCGCCCGCCTAGGGCGCGTCGCCGTGGACTGATGTCCGGGCAGTGATTCTGGTGATAAAGATAGGCCGGACGCCGGGGCAGAGGATTGCGAAGATTGCTCTGATAAATAGCGCTTGCGCAATTTTTCACTCAGGATCGATAATTCGCAGCAATCCGAACAGAAAAGGCCCTTTCCATGAGCAAGCTCGACCGCTACGACCTGAGCATCCTCGCCGAATTGCAGCGCGACGCGCGCATCTCCAACCAGGAACTGGCCGAGCGCATCGGCCTGTCCCCTTCCCCTTGCTCACGTCGGGTCAAACAGCTCGAGGACGATGGCTACATTTCGCGCCAGGTGGCCCTGCTGGACCGCAAGAAGCTCGGCCTGAGCCTGACCGCCTACGTGCTGATCGGCATGGACCGCCACACCCCCGAGCGCTTCGAGACGTTCGAAGCGGCGATCCGCAACCTGCCGCAGGTACTCGAATGCAGCCTGGTCACCGGGATGGACGCCGACTATCAGTTGAAGGTGGTGGTGCCAGACATGGATCACTACCAGAAACTGCTACTGGGCAGCCTGACCCGCATCGAAGGCGTGACCAGCGTGCGCTCGAGCTTCGTGCTCAACCAGGTGCTGGCCAGCACCGAGCTGCCATTGACCCACCTGCGTTGAATCCCTGCGTGCCCGGCGTATGATCGGGTGCTCAACCTGCCTGGAGTGAAGCGATGGATCCCGCCGTATTCGAAGAATGGATGATGATCGTCCTGGTCACCGTGCTGATCGGTTTCATGGGCTTCATCGTCTGGGACTTGGCGAAGAAATCCAAGGCGGGGCGCTTCGGGACGCTGATTCTGTTCTTCGTGCTGGGCCTGGGCGTGCTGGCGTTCATCATCAAGAGCGTGGTGGTGGGGTTTCTCGAAGGGGTCTGAGGCCCGATACCCATTCGCGGGTAAACCCGCTCCCACAGGCATCACCTGCTCCCTGTGGGAGCGGGTTTACCCGCGAAGAATTCCACACACAAATCAGCCTGCTACAGCTTTGCGTCCACTTCGCGCCAGCAACCCTGCTCAAGTCCTTCGATCGTCCAGTCACCGATCCGCACCCGCACCAGGCGCAACGTCGGCAAGCCTACCGCCGCCGTCATGCGCCGCACCTGGCGGTTGCGTCCCTCGCGAATCACCAGCTCCAGCCAGGCGGTCGGCACGCTCTTGCGAAAACGTACCGGCGGGTTGCGCGGCCATAGCGTCGGCTCGTCGAGCAGGCGCGCCTCGGCCGGCAAGGTCGGCCCGTCGTTGAGCTCTACGCCATCGCGCAGACACTGGAGCTGCTCTTCGCTCGGCTCGCCCTCCACCTGCACCCAGTAGGTCTTGGCCAGCTTGTGCTTGGGATCGGCGATACGCGCCTGCAGGCGGCCGTCATTGGTCAGCAGCAACAGCCCTTCGCTGTCACGGTCCAGACGCCCGGCCGGGTAGATGCCGGGAATGTCGATGAAGTCCTTGAGCGTGGCCCGGCCTTCGCCGTCACTGAATTGCGTGAGCACGTCGAACGGCTTGTTGAACAGGATCAGGCGGGGCTCGGCCGGCGGCGCCTTGGCTTGGCGACGCGGGCCGGTAGGGCGCGCCGCAGGGCGGCGCGGTTTGTTGCGGGGCGGCAGGGGCATGGATCCTCAGCGGAACGGCGGCTCATCGAAGCTGCGCAGTTTACGCGAGTGCAGCGAGTTGAGCTCGGTGCGCAGCAGGTCGAGGGCGGCGATGCCGATCTTCAGGTGCTGGCTGACCGCGCGGTTGTAGAAGGCGTTGGCCGAGCCCGGCAGCTTGATCTCGCTGTGCAGCGGCTTGTCGGAAACGCACAGCAAGGTGCCGTACGGCACGCGCAGGCGATAGCCCTGGGCGGCGATGGTGCCGCTTTCCATGTCCACCGCCACGGCGCGGGACAGGTTGATCAGCGGGCGCTCCTGGGCCCAGCGCAGCTCCCAGTTGCGGTCGTCGTAGGTGAGCACGGTGCCGGTGCGCAGGCGTTTTTTCAGCTCCTCGCCACGCTCGCCGGTAACCTGCGCCGCGGCCTCTTGCAGCGCCAGCTGCACTTCGGCCAGGGCCGGGATCGGGATGTTCGGCGGCACCACGCGGTCGAGGATACCGTCGCGGCGCATGTAGGCGTGGGCCAGCACGTAGTCGCCGATGGTCTGGGATTGGCGCAGGCCGCCGCAGTGGCCGATCATCAGCCAGCAGTGCGGGCGCAGCACGGCCAGGTGGTCGGTGATGTTCTTGGCGTTGGACGGGCCGACGCCGATGTTGACCAGGGTCACGCCATCGCCATCGGCGGCGATCAGGTGATAGGCCGGCATCTGGTAGCGATGCCAGACCACGCCGGCGACCAAGGCCTGGGCCTCGCCGTTGTCCATGCCCTTCTCGATGATCACGTTGCCCGGCAGGACCATGCGCACGAAACGTGGGTCCTCGCGCAGCTGCTCCAGGCCATGGGCGATGAACTGGTCGACATAGCGGTGGTAGTTGGTGAGCAGGATCCACGGCTGCACATGACGCCAGTCGCTGCCGGTGTAGTGCACCAGGCGACGCAGCGAGAAGTCCACCCGAGCGGCGTCGAACAGCGCCAGCGGCAGGGTCTCGGCGCTTTCCCAGTCGTACAGGCCGTCGGCGATATTGTCGGTGGCCGCCGACAGGTCGGTGCTGGGGAATACCCGCGCCAGCTGCGCGGCGGTGATGCCGCTGCCGGCCAGTTCGTCGCCCTGGTCGACCACATAGGGGTACGGAATGTTCTGCTCGCTGACGCCGACTTCCACGGTCACCGTGTAGTCGTGCATCAACGGGCGCAATTGCTCGAGCAGGTAGCTGCGAAACGCCGCCGGCTGGGTGACGGTGACGCTGTAGGTGCCGGCCACCTGGACCTTGGCGTAGGCCCGGGTGGTGGCGGCGACTTCGCCCTGGCTGTAGTAGGCCAGGCGCAGGGCCGGGTAGCGGAACAGTGCGCGCTCGGCGTCATCCGGCTCGGTGCGGTCCTTGAGATAGCGCTTGAGGGCCTGGCTCAGCGCCCCGGTGGCCTGTTCATGCAGGGCCGCCAGACGGTCGACGGCCTGCTCGGGGGTATCAACGACTACAAACGCTTGGCTCACGCTGGGCTTCCTGTCTTATGGAATGCATGACAGCCATCTTGCCTGCGTTGCAGGGTAAATACACCCCCGATAATCGGCGCGGAGCCCACCGCGGGGCAAGCCCGCTTCCACGCATCACACGCCGCAGATGGACTTCCCCAAAGAAGTTGGACACCAACCCAACCCTTGGGGGCGGTCCATGGTCGTGGGAGCGGGCTTGCCCCGCGATGGCATTACCCGGGCCATACCGGCGTGGCCCTGGCCACCAGTGCCTCGGCATCGACACCGCGCGGCAGTGCCCCGTACACCCGCCCACCGCCGCCCAGGCGGCTGCCGATGAAGGCATCGCTGACCGTGGCGTTGCCCGCCTCGAGCAACAGCTTGGCCTGCAGCGCCACGGCAATGTCCTCGGTCAACTGCCGCGCCCGGTACTGGATGTCGCTGGTATCGGCGAACGCGCCCTTGAGGTTGCCGATGAACGCGGCCAGGCGCGGATCGCCATGGCCATCGCCAAGCTCGGCGAACAGTGCGTCGAGCACACCGGGCTCCTTGGACAACGCGCGCAGCACATCCAGGCACTGCACGTTGCCAGAACCCTCCCAGGTCGAGTTGACCGGCGCCTCGCGGTACAACCTCGGCAGAATGCTGTCTTCGACGTAGCCGGCGCCGCCCAGGCACTCGGCAGCCTCGTTGATCATTGCCGGAGCGCGCTTGCAGATCCAGTACTTGCCCACCGCCGTCACCAATCGGGCGAAATGTGCCTGTTGCGGATCGTCGAGCTGGTCCAGGGCCTGGCCCATGCGCAGGCTCAGGGCCAGGGCCGCCTCGCTCTCCAGTGCCAGGTCGGCGAGCACGTTCTGCATCAACGGCTGCTCGGCCAGCAGGCGGCCACCGACCTTGCGGTGGGCGCAGTGATGCGCGGCCTGGGTCAGGGCCTGGCGCATCAGGGCGCTGGAGCCGACCATGCAGTCAAAGCGGGTCATGGCGACCATCTCGATGATGGTCGGCACGCCACGCCCCTCTTCGCCGATCATCCACGCAAGCGCACCACGAAACTCCACTTCGCTGGAGGCGTTGGAACAATTGCCGAGCTTGTTCTTCAGGCGCTGGATGTAGAACTGGTTGCGGTTGTCGTCGGGGCGGTGACGGGGCAGCAGGAAGCAGCTCAGGCCCTTTTCGGTCTGGGCCAGGGTGAGGAAGGCGTCGCACATGGGCGCCGAACAGAACCACTTGTGCCCCACCAGCTCATACGGCTGGCCTGGGCCGGGGGCGCCGACCGGGTAGGCGCGGGTGGTGTTGGCGCGCACGTCGGTGCCGCCCTGCTTTTCGGTCATCGCCATGCCAATGGTGACGCCGGCCTTGTGCCGGTCGCCGACGTTGCGCGGGTCGTATTCGCGAGCGAGAACCTTCGGCAGCCAGTAGCCGGCAAGTTCCGGCTGCAGGCGCAGGGCCGGCACGGCGGCAAAGGTCATGGTCAGCGGGCAGCCGGTGCCGGCCTCGGCCTGGCTGTGCAGGTAGGTCATCGCGGCCCGCGCCACATGGGCACCGGCCCGTGGCTCGGCCCATGGCAGCGAGGGCAGGCCGTGCTCGACCGCGGTGCGCATCAGCTCGTGATAGGCCGGGTGGAACTCCACCAGGTCGATGCGGTGGCCATAGCGATCATGGCTGCTGAACTCGGGCTTGTGGGCGTTGGCCAGAAAACCCGCGGCCATCAGCGGGCCGCCGGCAAGGGCACCATAGGCGTCGATCCGCGACTCGGCCCAGCCGGCGCCGAAGCGCCGCGACCATTGCTGCAAGGGCTGGTCGAGACGATACAGGTTGGCACCGTCGAGCGACGGCGGCTGGTTGGTGACTTCGTGGGTTTCAGCGAACTGGTGCAGGTTCATCGAGGGCCTCCTGGATCCGGTCATGCCTGGATAACCCAGTGAAGCACCACGGGCCGGTCAGTCAAAGTGACAAAACGGACTACGATGGGGGCGCTTCGCGCCCCTCCAGGCTAAAACCGGGTTGGCCCGGAAGCGGCACAGGCCACTGGCACCTGGATCTGCACCACGGCCACGGCCAGGCTCAACTCGAAGCGACTGCCCAGCCCCGGCGTGGATTCATGGGACAGCCTCGCGCCGATCAGTTCGCCCAGTTGCCGGCAGATCGACAGGCCGATGCCCAGCCCGCCATAGCGCCGGGTCATCGATCCATCCACCTGGAAGAAGCGCTGGTACAGCACGGCCTGGTCCAGGTCTTCGAAACCGATGCCGCTGTCACTCACGGTAATGCTCAGGGCCACGCTATCGGCACTCGTGCGCCGGCCACGCACCTGTACCGTGACCCCGCCCTGATGGGTGAACTTCAGGCCGTTGTCCACCAGGCAGGCCAGGCAACGGGCGAGCTTCTGGGCATCGCCGACCAGGCTGTCGGGCAGGTCGGCCGGGATGTCCAGGCTCAAGTACAAGCCCTTGGCCAAGGCCTGGCCGGCATAGCCCGCACGCAACTCCTGCAGCAGGCGGCGCAGACTGAAGGGCATGCCATGGCTGCGCAGGCGCCCGGCCTGCAGCTCGGTGAGGATGAGGATGTCGTCGACCATCGCCATCATGTCCTGGGCCGACCCTGTGGCGGTGCGATGGTACTGGGCCTGCTCGGCGCTCATGGGCAGGGTGTGCAGCAGTTCCAGCGAGCCGATCACGCCATTCATCGGCGTACGCAGCTCATGGGTCACGGTGGCGAGGAATTCGTCCTTGAGTCGGTTGCTGCGCGCCAGTTCCAGGTTCATCTGCTCCAGCGTCCGGCCGGTTTCGCGCAGCGTGCGGGCCTGCTGCTCGCGCAGGTTGTTGATGCGGTCGGCCAGGGCCAGCGACAGCAACGCGACCTCCAGCGCCGAGCCCAGCTGGCTGGCGTACATGGTGAGGAACACGTTGGGCAGGTAGCCCAGCACCATCAGGGTATTGACCAGGCCACCGACAAGGAAGGCGGTCCAGGCGATGATGAACCAGCGCGCCACGCGCACGCCTCGCCACCAGGCATACAGCCCCGCCGTGAAGATGCTCACGGTGAACAGCAGCGCCAGCACCGTGGCCATGCGCAGCGCCACGCCATAGCGCAGGGTCACGGCCAGCACCATGACCAGCGCGCCCCCGGCCATCAGCAACAGCAACAGACGGTCGAAAGCGGCGCTCAGGCGCTGCATCTGCAGGAAGTGGCGGGCGAACTGACAGCCGAACAGCCCGGCCGCGCCAATGAACAGCGGCGTGGCGGCGTTGGCCCACCAGGGGTTGTCCGGCCAGAAATAGGCGATGCCGGCACCGTTCACCGAAATCTGGTACAGACCGAACGACGCGATATAGAGGATGTAGTAGAGGTAGCTGACATCGCGCACGCTGAGGTAGATGAACAGGTTGTACACCAGCATCACCAGCAGCACGCCATAGATCATGCCCAGCACGTACAGGCGGGTGGGCTGGTCTTCCAGGTACGCCTGGGCCGACCACAGCGTCAGCGGCGCCTGGATCGAGCCCTGGCTGTGCAGGCGCAGGTACAAGGTGGTCGCCTGCCCAGGACGCAACGGCAGTTCGAACAGATAGTTGTTCTGGCGGATCTGCCGACTGGCGTAGGGCAAGGCATCGCCGGTGCGACGGGCCAGGTGGTACACGCCCTGCTCGTCGGGCAGGTAGAGTTCCAGATGATCCAGTGGCGGATAGGCCAGCTCCAGCAACCATTGGCGCGGCGCGGCGGACGGGATGGCATCGTAGGCGAGATCGACTTTCAACCAGAACACCGACGTGGAGTATCCGGCGTTGAGCACCTCGTGCGGGTGCGCCTGGAAACGACCGGCAAACGAAGGTGAGCTGACCTGGGCGATGCTGGCGCTGCCGTCGTGGTCCTCGTACACCTGCATGAACCTGCCCAGGGGAAGACGCGCGGTGGCATCGTCGAATTCGACCGCTCCGGCGAATACAGGCAAGCAGCCCAGAAGCACAATCAGCAAATAGCGCATACAGCCCCAGCATGGTCTGTGCGGTCGCGTCGCGATTGCCTCCCATCCCTTTGAGACGACGTGATCCGGCAGTACCCGTTCATCGAGTTATCCGAGCACTCTAGCATAGCTTTCCGGCATGGCCAGAAGCCACCAATAATTTATGCTCAGAGGCTCTATCACGCGCATTTCAGAGCGATCACACAAAACATCCTGATCACCCGATCAGGAATTATCCGGCGCCGGCTGATCCGCGCAAAAAGGTTTGGTGATAAGCTCGCCGACCATGAATACCTACAGCTCCCGCCCCGTTGTCCTCTGTCTCTCCGGCCACGACCCCAGTGGTGGCGCCGGGCTGCAGGCAGATATCGAAGCCCTGCTCGCCCAAGGGTGTCACGCCGCCCCCGCCGTGACCGCCCTGACCGTGCAGGATACCGTCAACGTTTCCGACTTCCGCGTGCTCGACCGTGAGTGGGTGCTGGCCCAGGCCAACGCCGTGCTGGCCGACTCCACGGTGGCGGTGGTGAAACTCGGCATGCTCGGTTCGATCGAGATGGTCGACACCGTCGCCGAACTGCTCGCCGCCCACCCGCACCTGCCGCTGGTCTGCGACCCGGTGCTGCGCGCCGGTGGCGGTGGCCGCCTGGGCAAGGACGAGGTCGGCTACGCGCTGCGCGAACGCCTGCTGCCGCTGGCCACCATCGCCACGCCGAACCTGCCAGAGGCGCGCATCCTGGCCGAGCTGCCGGACGGCACCGCGGACCAATGCGCCGAAAAACTGCTGCCGTTCTGTCGGCACCTGCTGATCACCGGCGGTCACGGTGACGAAGACGAGATTCACAACCGCCTGTACAGCCGTGACGGCCAGCAGCACACCTGGACCTGCCAGCGCCTGCCGGGCAGCTACCACGGCTCGGGCTGCACCCTGGCCAGTGCCCTGGCCGGCCGCCTGGCCCTGGGCGAGCAGCTGCAAAGCGCGGTGCGCAGCGCGCTGGACTACACCTGGCGCACCTTGCGTGACGCCGAGCAACTGGGCAAGGGCCAGTACGTGCCACGCCGCCTGCCCCTGGATTTCTGCTCCTGACACGAGGCCTCCCGATGAAACTCCGCGGTCTGTATGCGATCACCGACAGCCAGTTGCTGGCCGGCCGTTTCCTGTCCCATGTCGAAGCGGCGCTGGAGGGCGGCGTGCGCCTGCTGCAGTACCGCGACAAGAGCGACGATGCCGCCCGCCGTCTGCGTGAGGCCGAAGCGCTGAAGACCCTGTGCGAACGCTATGGCAGTGAGCTGATCATCAACGACGACGCCGAGCTGGCGGCACGCCTGAGCGTCGGCGTGCACCTGGGCCAGACCGACGGTCCGCTCACCCCGGCCCGTGCCCTGCTCGGCCGCCAGGCGATCATCGGCTCGACCTGCCACGCCAGCCTCGAGCTGGCGCAACAGGCCGCCAGCGAAGGCGCCAGCTACGTCGCCTTCGGCCGCTTCTTCAATTCCGTCACCAAACCGGGCGCGCCCGCCGCCAGCGTCGAGCTGCTGGAGCAGGCCCGCGCCCAGGTCAAGTTGCCGATCGCGGTGATCGGCGGCATCACCCTCGACAACGCCGCCCCGCTGGTCGCCCATGGCGCCGACCTGCTGGCGGTGATCCACGGCCTGTTCGGTGCCGACAGCGCGCAGGAAGTCACCCGCCGCGCCCGCGCCTTCAACGCCCTGTTCGCTTCCTGATTTCGAGAGAAGATCCCATGTCCCGTTCCGAAGCCCTGTTCGCCCAAGCCCAGAAACACATTCCCGGCGGCGTCAACTCGCCGGTGCGCGCCTTCAAGAGCGTCGGCGGCACGCCGCTGTTCTTCAAGCACGCCGAAGGCGCCTATGTCATCGACGAAGACGACAAGCGCTACGTCGACTACGTCGGTTCCTGGGGCCCGATGATCCTCGGCCACGGTCACCCTGAGGTGCTCGATGCCGTGCGCAAGCAGCTCGAGCATGGTCTGTCCTACGGCGCGCCGACCGCCATGGAAACCGAGATGGCCGACCTGGTCTGCTCGATCGTGCCGTCGATGGAAATGGTGCGCATGGTCAGCTCCGGCACCGAAGCCACCATGAGCGCCATCCGCCTGGCCCGTGGTTACACCGGCCGCGACGCGATCATCAAGTTCGAGGGCTGCTACCACGGCCACTCCGACAGCCTGCTGGTCAAGGCCGGCTCCGGCCTGCTGACCCAGGGCGTGCCGAGCTCGGCGGGCGTGCCGGCGGACTTCGCCAAGCACACCCTGACCCTGCCGTTCAACGATATCGCCGCCGTCGAGAAGACCCTCGCCGACGTTGGCCAGACCGTGGCCTGCATCATCGTCGAGCCGGTGGCCGGCAACATGAACTGCGTGCCACCGGCGCCGGGCTTCCTCGAAGGCCTGCGCGCGCTGTGCGACAAGCACGGCGTGGTGCTGATCTTCGATGAAGTGATGACCGGCTTCCGTGTATCGCTGGGCGGCGCCCAGGGCCACTACGGCATCACTCCGGACCTGTCGACCTTCGGCAAGATCGTCGGCGGCGGCATGCCGGTCGGCTGCTTCGGCGGCAAGCGCGAGATCATGGGCTGCATCGCGCCGCTGGGCCCGGTCTACCAGGCCGGCACCCTGTCGGGCAACCCGCTGGCCATGGCCGCCGGCCTGACCACCCTGAGACTGATCAGCCGCCCGGGCTTCCATGACGAGCTGAGCGCCTTCACCAGCCGCATGCTCGACGGCCTGCAGCAGCGCGCCGATGCCGCCGGCATCCCGTTCGTCACCACCCAGGCTGGGGCGATGTTCGGCCTGTACTTCAGCGGCGCCGACGACATCGTCACCTTCGATGATGTGATGGCCAGCGATGCCGAGCGTTTCAAGCGCTTCTTCCACCTGATGCTCGAAGGCGGCGTGTACCTGGCGCCAAGCGCCTTCGAAGCGGGCTTCACCTCCATCGCCCATGGCGACAAGGAGCTGCAGATCACCCTGGATGCGGCCGAGCGGGCGTTCGCCAAGATCAAGTAAGGCCCCCTTCGCGGGTAAACCCGCTCCCACAGGTTGACTGGTGCCCCTGTGGGAGCGGGTTTACCCGCGAAGGCCTCGGCACAGGCGACATTGCAACGACCTTCACAACGCAGAAATCTGAGTAAAACTTTGTAAGGTTGACGCTGCTTATCCCATAATGTGCCACCAGAGACATTGGCCGCAGCTTTGCAGAGGTAAGTCGATCCCCATGAACCGCACCGGCCGCGCCCTGACCCTGGGCTGCCTGTTGCTTCTTCAGCCCCTGCTGGCCCTGGCGGAGGGCGGTAACTCGCTGCTGATTCCAGCAACGGGCCGCTGCACCCTTGGCACCGCGCCCGAGGAGCTGCAGAACGCCCTGAAGGCCTGCGAGCAGACGGCGGAATCCGGGGATGCCGAAGCACAGTACGAACTGGGCGAGTTCTACTACAGCAGCACGCCACGTCATCTCGACAATGCCCTGAAATGGTTCGAAAAAGCCTCG
The DNA here is from genome assembly GCF_029840925.1 of Pseudomonas sp. GD03858. GTDB lineage: Bacteria > Pseudomonadota > Gammaproteobacteria > Pseudomonadales > Pseudomonadaceae > Aquipseudomonas. The sequence continues at coordinate 71,672 of NZ_JAOCDM010000008.1, read as the reverse complement.
CTGCAGGGCCAGGCCCAGGCCCAGTACCGCCTTGGCTCGATGTTCTTCCATGGCGAAGGCGTCAAGGCCAACAACGTGCAGGCCTACATCCTGCTGAAGATCGCCGCGGTCAATGGCGCCGAAGACGCGCTGGACATGGCCGACGAGGTCACCGAGCAGATGCCCCGCGACGAGCTCGAACACGCCACCCAGGTACTCGGGCAGATCTTCCGCAAGTACCTGCTGGAACTGCAGAACGCCGAAGGCCGCACCCCTTTCTCGCCTCTCCCGTGAAGCGCGCAGGCACCAGGCGCATCACCGAATCGTCAACTTGCCCTGCCACACTCGACAAGCGGATCGCAACGTTCATACCGACCCTTGATCGTTTCAGTGCTTTCGCCACTGCCACTCAAGGGTTATTCTTGAGTTCACATTCATTGCCGTCGAGCGGCTAAAAACGACCTTGAACGCACCCATACAACCCCATCGCTTCATCCTCGAACCCTTCGAGGCCAACCGCTTCGCCAACCTGTGCGGCCAGTTCGACGAGCACCTGCGCCTGATCGAACAACGCCTGGCCATCGAGATCCGCAACCGCGGCAATCAGTTCGAACTGATTGGCGAGCCCAAGACCACCTCCGCCGCCGAACAGCTGCTGCGCCGCCTCTATCGCGAGGCCAAGGCCACCGACCTGTCGCCGGAAACGGTCCACCTCTATCTCCAGGAGTCGACGGTCGAGAACCTCGACAATCCGGCGGTCAACGAAGTCAGCGTCTCGCTGCGCACGCGCAAGGGCAACATCCGCCCGCGCGGCGTCAACCAGCAGCGCTACGTCAAGGAAATCCTGGCCAACGACATCAACTTCGGCATCGGTCCGGCCGGTACCGGCAAGACCTACCTGGCCGTGGCCTGCGCCGTCGATGCCCTGGAACGAGAGCAGGTGCGCCGCATCCTGCTGGTGCGCCCAGCGGTCGAGGCCGGCGAAAAGCTCGGCTTCCTGCCCGGCGACCTGGCCCAGAAGATCGACCCGTACCTGCGCCCACTCTACGACGCGCTCTACGAGATGCTCGGCTTCGAGCACGTGGCCAAGCTCATCGAGCGCCAGGTGATCGAGATCGCGCCGCTGGCCTACATGCGTGGCCGCACGCTCAACAACAGCTTCATCATCCTCGACGAGAGCCAGAACACCACGCTCGAACAGATGAAGATGTTCCTCACCCGCATCGGCTTCGGCTCCACCGCGGTGATCACCGGCGACATCACCCAGGTCGACCTGCCCCGCGGCACCAAGTCGGGCCTGGCCCACGTGATCGAGGTGCTCAAGGACGTCCCGGGCATCAGCTTCACCCACTTCCAGCCCAAGGACGTGGTGCGCCACCCGCTGGTGCAGCGCATCGTCGAAGCCTACGACCGCTTCGACGCCCGTCAGGCCAAGCCCGAGGCACCCGGCAAAGATGCTTGAACTCGACCTGCAACGGGCCACGGACGCCGTTGCCCCCGATGACGCCGCCTTCCGTCGCTGGTGCGAGCTTGCCTTGCGCCAGCGCAGCGCCGATTCCGAGATGACCATCCGCCTCGTCGACGAACAGGAAGGTCGCGAGCTGAACCACACCTACCGGCACAAGGACTACGCCACCAACGTATTGTCCTTCCCGGCCGACGTGCCTGACGACCTGCTCGACATCCCGCTGCTGGGCGACCTGGTGATCTGCGTGCCGGTGGTCGAGCGCGAGGCTGCCGAACAGGGCAAGTCGCTGGAGGCGCACTGGGCGCACCTGGTGATCCACGGCTGCCTGCACCTGCTTGGCTACGATCACATCGACGATGACGAAGCCGAAGAGATGGAAGCGCTGGAACGGGATTTGCTGGCCGAACTGGGGCATCCTGATCCGTACGCCGACGACGAAACCGAATCAATCACACACTGACACTGCAAGGATCACGAGTAACCGCCATGAGCGAAGACCGATCGAGCAACGGGCAAAAGTCCTGGCTGGGCAAGCTGACCCAGGCTTTTGCCCATGAGCCGAAAAACCGCCAGGAGCTCCTCGAGCTGCTGCGCGAAGCCCATCAGAACAAGCTGCTCGACAGCGAAGCGCTGACCATCGTCGAAGGCGCCATCCAGGTCGCCGACCTGCAGGTGCGCGACATCATGGTGCCGCGCTCGCAGATGATCAGCATCAAGGCCAGCCAGTCGCCCCGCGAGTTCCTGCCAGCGGTGATCGACGCCGCGCACTCGCGCTACCCGGTGATCGGCGAGAGCCATGACGATGTGCTCGGCATCCTGCTCGCCAAGGACCTGCTGCCGCTGATCCTCAAGGACAACGGCGAAAGCCTCAACATCAAGGACCTGCTGCGTCCGGCCACCTTCGTGCCCGAATCCAAGCGCCTGAACGTGCTGCTGCGCGAGTTCCGCGCCAACCACAACCACATGGCCGTGGTCATCGACGAGTACGGCGGCGTCGCCGGCCTGGTCACCATCGAGGACGTGCTCGAGCAGATCGTCGGCGACATCGAGGACGAGCACGATGTCGAGGAAGACAGCTACATCAAGCCGCTGCCCAGCGGCGATTTCCTGGTCAAGGCGCTGACCCCGATCGAGAACTTCAACGCATTCTTCGACAGCGAGTTCTCCGATGACGAATTCGACACCGTCGGCGGCCTGGTGATGAGCGCGTTCGGCCACCTGCCCAAGCGCAACGAGACCACCGAGATCGGCGGCTATCGCTTCCGCATCCTCAACGCCGACAGCCGTCGGATTCACCTGCTGCGCCTGACCCCGATCAACCGTTAAGGACGAACATGCGCTGGATCACCCGCCCCGGCTGGCCCGGTAACCTGCTGGCCTTGGCGGCCGGCGCCTCCACCCTCCTGGCCCTGGCGCCCTTCGATATCTGGCCGATCGCGCTGCTGGCGCTGATGGTGTTCTATGCCGGGCTGCGCGAGCTGAGCCCGCGCCAGGCCATGGCCCGTGGCTGGTGCTTCGGCTTCGGCCTGTACGGCGCCGGCACCTGGTGGATCTACGTCAGCATGAACACCTACGGCGGCGCCTCGCCGCTGCTGGCGGTGTTGCTGCTGGTGGCGTTCTTCGCCTGCCTGGCGTTCTTCTTCGCCCTGCCCGCCTGGCTCTGGGCGCGCTGGTTGCGCCGCGACGAGGCGCCGCTGGCCGACGCCCTGTGCTTCGCCGCCCTGTGGCTGCTGCAGGAAGCGTTCCGCGGCTGGTTCCTCACCGGTTTCCCCTGGCTCTATTCCGGCTACAGCCAGCTCGACGGGCCGCTCGCCGGGCTCGCCCCGCTGGGTGGCGTGTGGCTGATCTCCTTCGGCCTGGCGCTGACCGCCGCCTTGCTGTGCAACCTCTATCGCCTGCGGGAGCGCCCGGCGTTCCTGGCCGTGGGCGTGCTGTTGCTGGCCGCGCCGTGGATCCTCGGCATGGCCCTCAAGGACCACGCCTGGACCAAGCCTGCGGGTGACCCGCTCAAGGTCGCCGCCCTGCAGGGCAACGTCGAACAGGACCTGAAGTGGGACCCGGCGCACGTCAACGCGCAACTGGCGCTGTACCGCGACATGAGCTTCAGCTCCAGCCCCGTCGACCTGCTGGTCTGGCCGGAAACCGCCGTGCCGGTACTCAAGGACCAGGCCCAGGGCTACATCGACATGATGGGCACCTTCGCCGCCGAGCGGCACTCAGCGCTGATCACCGGCGTGCCGGTGCGCCAGGTGGTCCACCAGCAGCGCCGCTACTTCAACGGCGTCACCGTGGCCGGCGAAGGCGACGGCACCTACCTCAAGCAGAAGCTGGTGCCGTTTGGCGAGTACGTGCCACTGCAGGACATGCTGCGTGGCCTGATCGAGTTCTTCAACCTGCCGATGTCCGACTTCGCCCGCGGTCCCGAGGACCAGCCGCTGCTGCAGGCCAAGGGCTACCAGGTAGCGCCGTACATCTGCTACGAGGTGGTCTACCCCGAGTTCGCCGCCAGCCTGGCCGCCCGCAGCGACCTGCTGCTGACCATCAGCAACGACACCTGGTTCGGCACTTCGATCGGTCCGCTGCAGCACCTGCAGATGGCCCAGATGCGCGCACTGGAAGCCGGCCGCTGGATGATCCGCGCCACCAACAACGGGGTGACCGCGCTGATCGATCCGTTCGGTCGGATTACCACGCAGATTCCGCAGTTCCAGCGGGCGGTGCTGTATGGCGAAGTGGTGCCGATGCAGCAATTGACGCCGTACCTGCAATGGCGCTCGTGGCCGCTGGCGATCGTCTGCGCGCTGCTGCTGGGCTGGGCGCTGCTGGCCGGGCGCATCGCCAAGACCGTCTGATATTTCGCAGGTAAACCCGCTCCCACAGGTTGAATTGGCGCTCAACCTGTGGGAGCGGGTTTACCCGCGAAGAGACCGGCGCAGGAAGCCCGAGACTCAGTAGAACAACCGATACCCCAGCAACCCCACCGCCTCGTTCAGCAGTTGCCCGTTCTGCCAGAGCGCCCGGCTCTCGGGCAGCAATCCGGCGAAGGGTCGCGCATGGTCCCGCCCGAGGAAACCGACCGGTGCGGGCACCACCTCCAGCCCGGCGCGCTCGAAGCTCCAGCGCGCACGCTGCATGTGCCAGGCCTGGGTCACCAGCACCACGCGCCTGACCCCTTGCGACTGCAATAGCCTGGCGCTGAACTCGGCGTTTTCCCAGGTCGTGCGGCTGGCTTCTTCCTTCCAGCGTACCGCTACCCCGAAATCAGCCTGCAGGCGGTCGGCCATCAACTGCGCCTCGCTGGGAGGGGTTCCATAATGCAGGCCACCGCTGGTCAGCAGCGGCAGCCCCGAGGCCTTGGCCAGCTGCGCGGCGTAGCGCATGCGCTCGAGCGCGACGAGGCTCGGCTGGTCCGCGCCAGCCCAGGCCGGATCGCCACGCTCGCGCCCGGCCCCGAGCACCACGATCACGTCCGCCCTACTCGCCAGGCGCGTCCATTCATCGGCGACCAGCGCCGGCTCGGTCTCCAACCTGCGCGCCACTTGCTCCACCACCGCGGGCAGGCTCATCAGGTACAGGCCACCCAGGCCCAGGGCGAAACACGCAGCGGCCAGGCGCGGCCGGCGACGGCGCCACCACCAGGCAGCCAGCAGCAACAGGAGCAAAACGCCTGGCGGCATCAGCCATTGTTTGATGAAAAAGCGAACCGGCATCACGCACCTCCATGGAAGGCGTGCAGCCTAAGAGGATCGGCACCGGCCCTCAAGGGCAACCGGCGCCGATCGCAACATGCAACGTGAAGACCCGGCGCATCGAACCGCGCCAGCAACAGCCCTGAACGGCTATCGGGATGGCAGCGTCCTGGAGCTCGCGCGCTTGCGATCCTTGAGCCAGACGATCCTGGCCGAGGAAGGCTCCGGTCGCGAGTAGGCACCGGCACAGGTAAAGCGACCGTCCGGAAGGGATTCCAGATAGGCCTTGATCACTTCGAACTCGGCGTGGCTCAGGCCGCGCAACTCCAGTTCGGCGGGCATTTCATCGCGCAATCTGACCGACGTTCTGGCCACTTCCAGTGCCAGGCCCAGACGGTCGATCAGGCGTTCGTAAAGCTCCGGTTTGTTTGCGGTTAGCTGCGACTCTCCCATCCGTTCACCTCATTGAAGGTAAGAATATCTCCCCCCACAAATGAGCTTAGCGTCACTCGCAAAAGCGGCCGCTCGCCGCGACCAACGGCCCGCCCGGCAGCCGATGCAATCAGGGTTTCCCACGATACCGGGCGCTCATGTATGCTACGGCGTTCACTCTCTCAAGATACCGGAGTGCCGGACGCAGCGCGGTCGAGCTGCCTGGAACATGTCTCTTATTCCTCTCAATACAAAGTAGCCATGCACGAACAATACACGCCCCGTGATGTAGAAGCCGCCGCCCAGAATGCCTGGGACGAGCAACAATCGTTCGCTGTCACCGAACAGCCAGGCAAAGACACGTACTACTGCCTATCGATGTTCCCGTACCCGAGCGGCAAGCTACACATGGGCCATGTGCGCAACTACACCATCGGCGACGTGATTGCCCGCTACCAGCGCATGCTCGGCAAGAACGTCCTGCAGCCGATGGGCTGGGACGCCTTCGGCATGCCGGCGGAAAACGCCGCGATGAAGAACAACGTCGCCCCGGCCAAGTGGACGTACGAGAACATCGACTACATGAAGACCCAGCTCAAGAGCCTGGGCCTGGCCATCGACTGGTCCCGTGAAGTCACCACCTGCAAGCCGGACTATTACCGCTGGGAGCAGTGGCTGTTCACCCGCCTGTTCGAAAAGGGCGTCATCTACCGCAAGAACGGCACCGTCAACTGGGACCCGGCCGACCAGACGGTCCTGGCCAACGAGCAAGTCATCGACGGCCGTGGCTGGCGTTCGGGCGCGCTGATCGAGAAGCGCGAGATCCCGATGTACTACTTCCGCATCACCGACTACGCCGACGAGCTGCTGGAAAGCCTCGACGAGCTGCCGGGCTGGCCCGAGCAGGTCAAGACCATGCAGCGCAACTGGATCGGCAAGTCCCGCGGCATGGAAGTGCAGTTCCCGTACGACCAGGCCAGCATTGGCCATGAAGGCACCCTGAAGGTCTTCACCACCCGCCCGGACACGCTGATGGGCGCCACCTACGTGGCCGTCGCCGCCGAACACCCGCTGGCCACCCAGGCCGCCCAGGGCAATCCGGCGCTGCAGGCGTTCATCGACGAGTGCAAGAGCGGCAGTGTCGCCGAGGCCGACATGGCCACCCAGGAGAAGAAAGGCATGGCCACTTCCCTGTTCGTCGAGCACCCGCTGACCGGCGCGAAACTGCCGGTATGGGTCGCCAACTACGTGCTCATGCACTACGGCGATGGCGCGGTCATGGCCGTGCCGGCCCACGACGAGCGCGACTTCGAGTTCGCCCACAAGTACAACCTGCCGGTCAAGGCGGTGGTGCGCACCAGCGCTGGCGACGAAGTCGGCAGCGAATGGCTGGCCGCCTACGGCGAGCATGGCCAGCTGATCAACTCCGGCGAGTTCGACGGCCTGGACTTCCAGGGCGCCTTCGACGCCATCGAGGCCGCGCTGATCCGCAAGGACCTCGGCAAGTCGCGCACCCAGTTCCGCCTGCGTGACTGGGGCATCAGCCGCCAGCGCTACTGGGGCTGCCCGATCCCGATCATCCACTGCCCGTCGTGCGGCGACGTGCCGGTGCCGGAAGACCAGCTGCCGGTGACCCTGCCGGAGAACGTGGTGCCGGATGGCGCCGGTTCGCCGCTGGCGCGCATGCCCGAGTTCTACGCGTGCACCTGCCCGAAATGCGGCAGCGCGGCCAAGCGCGAAACCGACACCATGGACACCTTCGTCGAGTCGTCCTGGTACTTCGCCCGTTACGCCTCGCCGAACTACGACAAGGGCCTGGTAGATCCGAAGGCCGCCAACCACTGGCTGCCGGTGGACCAGTACATCGGCGGTATCGAACACGCCATCCTGCACCTCTTGTACGCGCGCTTCTTCCACAAGCTGATGCGCGACGAAGGCCTGGTGACCTCCAACGAGCCGTTCAAGAACCTGCTGACCCAGGGCATGGTCGTCGCCGAAACCTACTACCGTGTCGCCAGCAACGGCGGCAAGGACTGGTTCAACCCGGCCGACGTCGAGGTCGAGCGTGACGCCAAGGCCAAGATCATCGGCGCGCGTCTGAAGACCGACGGCCTGCCGGTGGAAATCGGCGGCACCGAGAAGATGTCGAAGTCGAAGAACAACGGCGTCGACCCGCAGTCGATGATCGAGCAATACGGCGCCGACACCTGCCGCCTGTTCATGATGTTCGCCTCGCCGCCCGACATGAGCCTGGAATGGTCCGATTCCGGCGTCGAGGGTGCCAGCCGCTTCCTGCGTCGCGTCTGGCGCCTGGCCCAGGCTCACGTAGCCCAGGGCCTGCCGGGCAAGCTGGACATCGCGAGCCTGAGCGACGAGCAGAAAGTCATCCGCCGCGCCATCCACGCCGCCATCAAGCAGGCCAGCACCGACGTGGGCCAGTACCACAAGTTCAACACCGCCATCGCCCAGGTGATGACCGTGATGAACGTGCTGGAAAAGGCCCCGCAAGCCACCGCTCAGGACCGCGCCCTGCTGCAGGAAGGTCTCGAGGCCGTCACCCTGCTGCTGGCGCCGATCACCCCGCACATCTCCCACGAACTGTGGAAGGCCCTGGGCCACGACCAGGCCGCCATCGACGCGGCCTGGCCGACGGTCGATGAAAGCGCCCTGGTGCAAGACACCGTGACGCTGGTGGTGCAGGTCAACGGCAAGCTGCGCGGCCAGGTGGAAATGCCCGCCGCCGCCAGCCGCGAGGAAATCGAAGCCGCAGCCCGCAACAATGAGAACGTCCTGCGCTTCACCGACGGCCTGACCATTCGCAAGGTCATCGTCGTACCGGGCAAGCTGGTCAATATCGTCGCCAACTGATGGCAACGCCCGCCTGCCGATCCGGCAGGCGGGCGTATTCGGTCCACGAGGGAGCTACAACATGATCAAACGCAATCTGCTGGTAATGGGCCTGGCCGTCATGCTCAGCGCCTGCGGTTTCCAGCTGCGCGGCACCGGCACCAACGAGCTGAGCATCAAGGAGCTGGATCTCGGCGCCCGCAACCAGTACGGCGCGACCGTCATGCAACTGCGCCGCACCCTGGAGAGCAGCGGCGTCAAAGTCTACTCGGGCGCCCCGTACAAGCTGGTGCTGACCAACGAGCAGGAGAGCTCGCGCGCCGCAACCTACACCGGTGGCAGCCGCTCGGCGGAGTTCGAGCTGACTACCGTGCTGAACTACTCGATCGAAGGCCTGAACGACAGCGTACTGCTTGCCGACAAGCTGCAAGTGCAGAAGTACTACGTGTACAACGGCAACAACATCAACGGTTCGGGCCAGGAGGAGAACCAGGTTCGCGAAGAGATGCGTCGCGACCTCGTGCAGGGCATGCTCGCTCGCCTGCAGCAACTGACCCCGGCACGCCTCGACGACCTGCAACGCAAGGCCGACGAACGCGCCAAGGCTGAAGCCCAGGCTCTCCAGGAAGCTCAGCGCGTGCGCGACGAGACGCCTCAGCAGTCGCCGATGGAAATCCCGGCTCCCTGAGCCTGAACGGGGCACCTGAGGTGCCCCGTACCTTGCCATGAAGCTTTCCCCCGCCCAACTCAACAAACACCTGCAAGGCCCGCTCGCGCCCGTCTATATCGTCAGCGGCGACGATCCGTTGCTCTGCCAGGAAGCCGCCGACGCCATCCGCGGCGCGGCGCGCCAGCAAGGCCATGACGAACGCCAGGTGTTCAGCGCCGACGCCAACTTCGACTGGGGCAACCTGCTGCTGGCCGGCGCGAGCCTTTCCCTGTTCGCCCAGCGCCGCCTCCTGGAACTGCGCCTGCCCTCCGGCAAGCCTGGTGACAAGGGCGCCTCGGCCCTGATCGAATACTGTGCCAACCCCGCCGAGGACACGCTGTTGCTGATCAGCCTGCCCAAGCTCGACGGCAGCGCGCAGAAGACCAAGTGGGGCAAGGCACTGATCGAAGGCGCGCACTGCCAGTTCATCCAGATCTGGCCGGTGGACGCCCAGCAACTGCCCCAGTGGATCAACCAGCGCCTCACCCAGGCCGGCCTGTCCGCGCAGCGCGATGCCGTCGACCTGATCGCCGCGCGGGTAGAAGGCAACCTGCTCGCCGCCGCCCAGGAGATCGAGAAGCTCAAGCTGCTCGCCGAAGGCAACCAGATCACCGTGCAGACCGTCCAGGCGGCGGTCGCCGACAGTGCCCGTTTCGATGTGTTCGGGCTGGTCGATGCCATCCTCAACGGCGAAGCGGCGCATGCCTTGCGCATGCTCGAAGGACTGCGCGGCGAAGGCGTCGAACCTCCGGTGATTCTCTGGGCCCTGGCCCGCGAGCTGCGCCTGCTGGCGGGTCTCGCCCAGCAGTTCAGCCAGGGCGTGCCCCTGGACAAGGCCTTCAGCCAGGCGCGACCTCCGGTGTGGGACAAGCGCCGTCCGTTGGTGAGCAAGGCCCTGCAGCGCCTCTCCGCGCAGCGCTGGGCCATGCTGCTGCAAGATGCCCAGCGCATCGATGCGCAGATCAAGGGGCAAGCCGAAGGCTCGCCGTGGACCAGCCTGGCGCGGTTGTCGCTGCTCATGGCCGGACAGCGCCTGGCGCTGCCCGCCGAGTAAGGCACATCGCGGGTCAAGCCCGCTCCCACAGAGGTATCGTGGGAGCGGGCTTGACCCGCGATGAGGCCCACCGCCATAAACACAATCAATTGGCTCACATAGCGCTACAGGCCTAGAGTGCGTCCGCAATCCACCCCACCGGGAACCCGCCATGAGCAAGAAGCCAAAAAAGCACGGCCCCAACAAGGCCAAGTCGATCATCGCCCAACCGCTGTTCCGCTGCCGCCAGGAACGACCGGAAAAGGGCAAAGGCAGCTACCGCCGCGAAGCCTTCCAATCGAGAGATTGGGAGGCTTCCTGCTTTATGGCGGCATGAAAGGCACGAACAGCCCAGTCATGGTATGGTCGGCACCTGACCTGCAATTCTGGATTCGTGCATGCCCTCTCGTCTCACTCTCCGCTGGCAGCCCCGCCAGCTGATCGCGGCCACCAGCTTCATCCTGCTCGTCGCCTGCGCCGAGAAACCCACCGCCGCCGATGCCCTGCCGCTGGCCCCCGCCCAGCCCGCTCCCGTCGTCACGCTGCCTGGCGCCACGCCTGCCGTCGGCAACGAAATCCAGCCGCTGCAGACATTCGCCCAATGGCAGGCGGGCTTCCGCCAACAAGCCCTGCAAGCCGGTATCGGCGCCAGCCTGTTCGATCGCGCCTTCCTCGGCGTCACCCCGGACATGGACGTGATCAAGGCCGACCGCAGCCAACCTGAATTCAGTCGCCCGGTCTGGGAATACCTCGACGGCGCCCTGTCGCCGCTGCGTGTGCGCAATGGCAAGAAATTACTGGAGCAGAACGCCGAGCTGCTGACCCGTATCGAGCAACGCTACGGCGTCGACCGCCAGGTCCTGGTCTCGGTGTGGGGCATGGAGAGCAACTTCGGTCAGTTCCAGGGCAACAAGTCGGTGATCCGCTCGCTGGCGACGCTGGCCTATGAAGGCCGCCGCCCGCAGTTCGCCCAGGACCAGCTGATCGCCGCCCTGCAGATCCTGCAGAACGGTGATATCCAGCCTGACGCCATGCGCGGCTCCTGGGCCGGCGCCATGGGCCAGACCCAGTTCATCCCGACCACCTACCTCACCCACGCGGTGGATTTCGATGGCGACGGCCGCCGCGACATCTGGAACAGCACCGCAGACGCCCTGGCGTCCACCGCGCACTACCTCCAGGCCTCCGGCTGGAAGCGTGGCCAGCCTTGGGGCTTCGAGGTACAGGTGCCTGCCGGCTTCGATTACTGGCTGGCCGATGGCAGCCAGCGCAAGAGCGTCAGCGAGTGGTTGCAGCTGGGCGTGAAACTGCCGGCCGGCACTCAGTTGCCAACAGGCAGCAGCCAGCTGTCGGCAGCCCTGCTGCTGCCAGCCGGCGCCCGTGGTCCGGCGTTCCTGGTGCTGGACAACTTCCGCGCGATCCTCAAGTACAACAACTCGTCGTCCTATGCGCTGGCGGTGAGCCTGCTGGGCGATCGCTTCTCCAACTGGGGCTTCATCGCCGGCAGCTGGCCCAAGGACGACCTGCCGCTGAGCCGTACCGAGCGGATCGAGCTGCAGACGCTGCTCAATGCCAATGGCCATGAGGCGGGTAACCCGGACGGCATCATCGGCGCCAATACCCGCAAGGCGATCCGCAATGCGCAGCAGGCGCAGGGTTGGCCGGCGGATGGTTATCCGACGCACAAGCTGCTCGATAGCCTGCGTCGCTAGAAACGGGCGGGGGCGCTTTGCGCCCCTTTCCGCGACACAAGGCCGCTCCTACAGGGGGTTGTGGCCTGGCCCAAGCAATCTCAAGCCCTGAACAGATCCTGCAATAACACCAGACTCTGCTCTTCGGCATCCAGTCGCACGCTTGCGCCCAACGGCAGGCACACATTCGGATCGCAATGCCCGCTGCGCCAGCCGGCCAGCACCGGCACCCCGAGCGGGCCGAAGATGTCCAGCAGCAGCGGCGTCATCGCCGCCACCGTGATCCCGGCAAAGTCCCCCACCAACACCCCACGCACCCCTTCCAGCTTGCCGGCCAGGCGCAACTGCGTCAGCAAGCGGTCAACACGATAGAGCGGCTCGTTGACGTCCTCGATGAACAGGATGCTGTCGCGCATGTCGACCTCGGCCAGCGTGCCCATCGTGGCCCCGAGCAACGACAGGTTGCCACCGACCAGCCGCCCACTGGCGACGCCAGGCGTCACGCAGGTGAGCGCAAACTCGGCCGGATGGGCGATGGCGTCGCCCGCCCGCAACGCGCCACCCAGCAGCCCGAACAGCGAGCTGACCGTCGGTTCAAGCTTGCCCCCCAGCAGGTCGGCATTGAGCATCGCGCCATGGAAGGTCAGCAGCCCGGCATGCCGGTTGATCGCCGAATGCAACGCGGTGATGTCGCTATAGCCCACCAGTGGCTTGGGGTGACGTCGAATCAGTTCGAAGTCGACCCGATCCAGCAGGCGCATGCTGCCATAGCCCCCGCGCATGCACAGGATGGCGTCGATATCAGGGGCGCTGAAGGCATCGTGCAAATCCTCCAGACGCTGTTCGTCGCTGCCCGCCAGGTAGCCATCGGCCAGCAGCGCGCCAGGGTAGACCCGGCACTGGCGGCCACGGTCCTCGAACCACTGGCGGGCCTTGTCGGCATCCAGTCGTGCCGGCCCCGCAGGGGCGACGATGGCGAATCGGGCATTGCCAGGCAGGGCCTTGGGCAACAGGTTTTCAACAGACTCCAGGCCATTCATCACGCCACTCCTTGCAGCTTGTCGCTTGAAACTTGCAGCTCAAAAAAAATGCCGATGCCACCTTCCGGCGCGCATCGGCATGTTCCGCTCAAGCCTGGCTCAGAGCTTGATCTTGGCTTCGTGAGCCTGCTGGTCGGCGTGGTACGACGAACGCACCAGCGGGCCGGAGGCGACGTTCTTGAAGCCCATCTTGTAACCTTCCTCGGCGAACCAGGCGAAGGTGTCCGGGTGCACGAAGCGCTGTACCGGCAGGTGGTTACGCGACGGCTGCAGGTACTGGCCGAGGGTCAGCATGTCGATGTCGTGCTCGCGCATGCGGTGCATGACCTCGATCACCTCGTCGTCGGTCTCGCCCAGGCCCAGCATCAGACCGGACTTGGTCGGCACATGCGGGACCATCTGCTTGAACTTCTGCAGAAGATCCAGCGACCAGTCATAGTCCGAGCCCGGACGCGCGGCCTTGTACAGGCGCGGCACGGTCTCGAGGTTGTGGTTGAACACGTCTGGCGGGGTCTGCGCGGTGATTTCCAGCGCCACGTCCATGCGACCACGGTAGTCCGGCACCAGGGTCTCCAGCTGCACGCCCGGCGACAGGGCGCGGATCTCGCGGATGCAGTCGGCGAAGTGCTGGGCGCCACCGTCACGCAGGTCGTCGCGGTCCACCGAAGTGATCACCACGTACTTCAGGCGCAGGTCGGCGATGGCGATGGCCAGGTTCTTCGGCTCGTCGACGTCCAGCGGCTTCGGCCGGCCATGGCCGACGTCGCAGAACGGGCAGCGCCGGGTGCAGATGTCACCCATGATCATGAAGGTCGCGGTACCGCCCGAGAAGCACTCGCCCAGGTTCGGGCAGGAGGCCTCTTCGCACACGCTGTGCAGCTTGTGCTTGCGCAGCAGTTGCTTGATGCGGTCGACTTCCGGCGAGACCGGGATACGCACGCGGATCCAGTCGGGCTTTTTCGGCAGTTCTTCGGTGGGGATGATCTTCACCGGGATGCGCGCGACCTTCTCGGCGCCACGCAGCTTCACGCCGGCCTCGACTTTCTTCGGCGCGGGACGCGGGGTCACGTCTTGCGTGGGGATCAGGTTCGGCACGGCTTCTTGCACAGTTGTCATAATCAGTCGATTCCGCCCGTCAGGGTCGTCTGCTCAGCATAGTCGAGGTGCCTGACCAGCTGTCCGCGCAGCCTTGTCCTGACCTCGTCGAGTTCGATCGGACCTGCCTGGTCGCGCAGCTGGGTCATGGCCAGCCCCGCATACCCACAGGGGTTGATTCGGCGGAATGGCGCAAGGTCCATGTCCACGTTCAGAGCAAGGCCGTGAAAGGAACGACCATTGCGGATTCGAAGGCCAAGGGATGCGATCTTCGCACCGTCGACATAGACGCCCGGCGCGTCGGGCTTGGCGTTGGCCTGCACGCCATAGCTGGCGAGCAGGTCGATGAGCGTCTGCTCGATGCGGCTGACCAGTTCGCGCACTCCAAAACCCAGGCGGCGCACATCCAGCAGCAGGTAGGCGACCAACTGACCGGGGCCGTGGTAAGTGACCTGGCCGCCGCGGTCGGTCTTCACCACCGGGATGTCGCCCGGCACCAGCAGATGCTCGGCCTTGCCGGCCTGGCCCTGGGTGAATACCGGCGGATGCTCGACCAGCCAGACTTCGTCCTGGCTGTCCGGGCCGCGTTGCTCGGTAAAGCGACGCATGGCCTCCAGCACCGGTTCATAGGGCTGCAGGCCAAGATCGCGAAAACCGAGACAAGCGGGCATCACAGCACCATTTTCACGATGCCGGTGGCACGCAGGGCGCTGTTGATGTCGTGCAGCTGGTTCTCGCTCTCGGCAACGATATGCAGTTGCACCGTGGTGTACTTGCCTTCCTTGCTCTGGCGCTCGGCCAGGGTCGACAGGTCGACCTTGGCGTGCTTGCTGAGGATCTCGATCACGGTGTCGCGGAAACCGACAACGGTGTCGCCGATCACCTTGATCGGGTAGTCCTCGCAGGGGAATTCGATCTTGTGCGACTTGACGTCTTCTTCGCTCATGGCGGAAACGGCCTCGTAAGCCGTGGCAGCAACATCGCCCCCGCCTGGTTCACGGGGGCGTGCAGGTCACGTATCAGTTGAACAACCCGTAGAAGAACAGGCGGATGCTATCCCACATACGGCCGAAGAAACCAGCTTCCTCCACGCCGTCGAGGGCGATGAGATCGGCGCTGTGAACCACTTTCTCGTCCAGTTTGACTTCCACTTTGCCGATCACGTCACCTTTGGCGATCGGCGCGGTCAGCTGCGGGTTCATGGTCATCGATGCCTGGAGGCGTTTCAATTGGCCTTTAGGCATGGTCATGGTCAGGTCGTTGGCCAGGCCCGCCTTGACTTGGCTGGTGGCGCCCTTCCAGACCGGCGCCTGGGTCAGCTCGGTGCCCTTCTGGTAGAAGGTCTGGGTTTCGAAGAAGCGGAAACCGTAGGTCAGCAGCTTCTGGGTCTCGGCGGCGCGGGACTGCTCGCTGTTGGTGCCGAACACCACGGCGATCAGGCGCTGGCCGTCACGCACGGCCGAGGCGACCATGCAGTAGCCGGCCTCGTCGGTGTGGCCGGTCTTCAGGCCATCGACGGTCTTGTCACGCCACAGCAGCAGGTTGCGGTTGGGCTGCTTGATGTTGTTCCAGAAGAACTCTTTCTGCGAGTAGATGGCGTAGTGCGCCGGATCTTCGTTGATGATCGCGCGCGCCAGGATCGCCATGTCGTGGGCCGAGGAGTAGTGCTCCGGGTTCGGCAGGCCGGTCGGGTTCATGAAGTGGCTGTTGGACATGCCCAGGTCGGTGGCAGTCTTGTTCATCATGTCGGCGAAGGCGTCTTCGCTGCCGGCGATGTGCTCGGACAGGGCGACCGAGGCGTCGTTGCCCGACTGGATGATGATGCCGTGCAGCAGGTCGCTGACGGTGACCTGGCTACCGACCTTGATGAACATGCGCGAACCACCGGTACGCCAGGCGTTCTCGCTGACGGTGACCGGGTCGTTCTCGCCGATCTGGCCACGGCGGATGTCCAGGGTGGCGATGTAGGCGGTCATCAGCTTGGTCAGGCTGGCCGGCGGCAGGCGCTCGTCACCGTTGTTCTCGACCAGCACGTTGCCGCTGGACGCGTCCATGAGTACGTAGGACTTGGCAGCCAGCTGTGGTGGTGCCGGCGTCATCTGCTCCGCCGCGAAGGCAGCGGGCGTGATCATCAGCAGAACGGGCAGGCAAAGTCGTTTGGCAAGGTTGGTGATATTCATCCGTCTCTCGTAAATCGCTAATGGTCTGATGTTCCGTGGGCAAGTTCGTTTGCCCAGCGCCCCGTCAGTCTAGTTCTATGGCCTGTGGCCTGGCCCGCGAGCTGCGGCGTAATGCCGCTGCGGGCAAAACGGGCATTGTACATGCCATTGCCCGGCAATTCATGAACAAACCGACAGCAAGAGCTGCAAGCTGCAAGCTGCAAGCTGCAAGAAAAGGCGAAGGCATAAGGCGCACGCTTTCTTGAAGCTTGAAGCTTGAAGCTTGAAGCTTGAAGCTTGAAGCTTGAAGCTTGAAGCTTGCAGCCGCCTTCAGTCAGTGACGACCTTCGCCTGCCCCAGGTTCGCCAGGCGAATGCTGTCCTGGGCCTGCTGGATCTCGCCCTGGCTGTTGATCGGCCCCAGGCGTACCCGGTGCAGGGTCTGCTGGTTGCGCACGATGGAGCTGATGAACACCGGCGCGCTGACCATGGTGCTCAGCTTCGAGCGCAGCAGTTCGGCGGCATCCGGGTTGGCGAACGCGCCCACCTGCAGGAAGCTGCCACCGTTGGCGTTCGGCACGTTGTTGCCGCCCACCTGCACCGGCACCACCGGCGCCGCGTGCTGCTGCGGTGGTGGGGTCCACTGCTCGACCCGGCCAGTGCTGACGGCAATCGGCTGGGCCTGGGCCACCTGCGGCTCCTTGAGCATCATCGGTGGCTGCTGGCCGCGCTGGGCCCACCATTGCTGCGGGTCGATACCTTCGACGCGCACGTGCGCGGTGCCGCTCTCGGCATAGCCGAGCTTCTTCGCCGCGGCGTAGGACAGGTCGATGATGCGATCGGAGTAGAACGGGCCACGGTCGTTGACCCGCAGGATCACGCTGCGTCCGTTGGCCAGGTTGGTCACCCGCACGTAGGCCGGCAGCGGCAGGGTCTTGTGCGCCGCGCTCATGCCATAGAGGTCATAGAGCTCGCCGTTGGCGGTGTTCTGCCCGTGGAACTTGGTGCCGTACCACGACGCGGTGCCCTCGGCGCGGTAGTTGCGCGAATCCTGCATCGGGTAGTAGGTCTTGCCCAGCACCGTGTACGGGTTGGCCTTGTAGTTGCCGGTATGCACGGTCGGGGTGGCGTCGGGAATCTTGTTGACGTCCACGTCCCACCAGGGCGCGCCGTCCTTATGGGCCCGGTTGATGTCCAGGCCTGGCTGCGCGCGCACGGTATTGCCCGTTTGCGGGCTCGAGGGCCGGCTCGAGGAGCAACTGGCCAGGACCAGGCCCACGGCGACGCAAGTCAGCAGTTTTGCGGTATTGAGGGTAAAGAGTTCGCGCATTTACTTGACGCCCCGTGCCAGAACCAGCTGCTGGGAAAGCTGATGCACCGCCATGGCATACATCACGCTGCGGTTGTAGCGAGTGATCGCATAGAAATTCTTCAGGCCCATCCAGTACTCGGGGCCATTTTCACCTTCCAGGCGGAAGGCGGTGACCGGCAGATCATCGCGCAGCGCATCATGACTCGACCAGCCCAACGCCCGCAACTGCGCGACCGTCTTCACCGGCTCGATGCCACTGGTCAAGCCTTCGTCGACACGCTCGCCGCTCACGTCCGCGCGACTGACCACAGGTTCCCCGGCCACCCAGCCGTGGCGCTTGAAATAACTGGCGACGCTGCCGATGGCATCGTCCGGGTTGTTCCAGATGTTGATATGGCCATCGCCGTCGAAGTCCACGGCATAGGCACGGAAGCTGCTCGGCATGAACTGCGGCAGGCCCATGGCGCCGGCGTAGGAGCCCTTGAGCGTCAACGGATCGAGCTGTTCTTCGCGGGCCAGCAGGAGGAATTCGCGCAGTTCCTTGCGGAAGAACTCCGCGCGCGGCGGGTAGTCGAAGCCAAGCGTGGACAGCGCGTCGATGACCCGGTAGCTGCCGGTGTTGCGGCCAAAGAAGGTCTCCACGCCGATGATCGACACGATGACCTGCGCCGGCACGCCATATTCCTGCTCGGCGCGCGCCAGCACGGCCTCGTGCTGGCGCCAGAAGTCCACACCCCGGGCGATGCGCGCGTCGGTGATGAACATCGGACGGTATTCCTTCCACGGCTTGACCCGTTCGGCCGGCCGCGAGATCGCGTCGAGGATCGCCTGCTTGCGCTGCACCTCGCGGAACACGCCTATCAACTGCTCGCCGGCAAAGCCGTAGTCGCGGGTCATCTCGCCGACGAATTCGGCCACTTGCGGCGAGCCGTCGTAATCGCCGGCATTGGCCTGCTGGACTGCGCCGAACAGACTCATCGCGCCGATCCACGGCGCCAGACGGGCCACCCAGCCACGCACTGCTTGCATGAAATTCTTCACCTTTTTCAAACCTGCGCGATCCATTTGCGGTGCGTGTGGATCGACATCAGAACGCCAAACGCTGACAGCAGCGTCACCAACGAAGTTCCGCCATAGCTGATGAAGGGCAGCGGCACGCCCACCACGGGCAGAAGGCCGCTGACCATACCGATATTGACGAACACATAAACAAAGAAGGTCATGGTCAGGCTGCCCGCGAGCAGCTTGCCGAACAGGGTCTGGGCCTGGGCGGTGATCATCAGCCCGCGACCGATCAACAGGATGTAGATCAGCAGCAGCAGGCAGATGCCGACCAGGCCGAATTCCTCGCCGAGCACGGCGATGATGAAGTCGGTGTGGCTCTCGGGCAGGAAGTCCAGGTGCGACTGGGTCCCCAGCAGCCAGCCCTTGCCGAACACCCCGCCCGAACCGATCGCCGCCTTGGACTGAATGATGTTCCAGCCGGTGCCCAGCGGGTCGCTTTCCGGGTCGAGGAAGGTCAGCACGCGCTGCTTCTGGTAGTCGTGCATGACGAAGAACCACATGGCCACCGCCACCGGCACCGCCGCGGCGATCACGCTGACGATCCAGCGCCAGCGCAGCCCGCCCATGAACAGCACGAAGGCGCCGGAGGCGAGGATCAGCAGCGCGGTGCCCAGGTCCGGCTGGCGGACGATGAGGATGAACGGCACGCCGATCAGGACCAGGCTGATCGCCACATGCTTCAGGTGCGGCGGCAGGGTGCGCTTGGACAGGTACCAGGCGATGGTCGCCGGCATGATGATCTTCATGAATTCCGAGGGCTGGAAGCGGATCACCCCGGGGATGTTGATCCAGCGCGTGGCGCCCATGGCGTTGTGGCCCATGACGTCGACCACGATCAGCAGGAACACCCCGGCCAGGTAGGCCAGCGGCACCCAGCGCGCCATGAAGCGGGGTTCGAGCTGGGCGATGACGAACATCGACACAAGGCCGATGCCGAACGAAGTGGCCTGCTTCATCAGCAGGTCCCAGTTCTTGCCGCTGGCCGAATAGAGCACGAACAGGCTGCCGGCGGCCAGGGTCAGCAGGATGAGCAGCAAGGGGCCGTCGATGTGGATGCGCTGCAGGAAGCTGGCGCGTCTGCGCATCACGTCCTCGCTGGAGAGCATGCGGTCGAAGTTGTTCTTCACGGGGCCGATTCCTGGGCGACTGTGGCGGGGGCGAACTCGGGCTTGAGCCGGCCATTCTCGTCGAGCAGCCAGGCATCCATCACCTGGCGCACCACGGGGGCGGCGACGCCGGAGCCGGACTCGCCGTTCTCGACCATCACCGAGACCACGATCCTCGGTGCCTCGGCGGGGGCGAAGGCAACGAACAGGGCGTGGTCGCGGTGACGTTCCTGCAATTTGTTGCGGTCGTACTTCTCGCCCTGCTTGATCGCCACGACCTGGGCCGTGCCGCTCTTGCCGGCGATGCGGTACTGCGAGCCGATGGCGGCCTTGCGCGCGGTGCCACGGGCGCCGTGCATCACCTGCTCCATGCCGTGGGTGACCCTGGCCCAGTCGGACTTGTCGCGCAGGACGATGTTCTCCATCGGGTTGTCGTCCACCGGCGGCTGCCCTTCGATGGTCTTGGCCAGGTGCGGACGGTTCCACACGCCCTTGTTGGCTATCAGCGCGGTGGCCTGGGCCAGCTGCAGGGGCGTGGTCTGCATGTAGCCCTGGCCGATGCCGAGAATCAGGGTCTCGCCGGGGAACCAGGCCTGGCGGCGCGTGGCACGCTTCCATTCGCGGGACGGCATCAGGCCCGGCGATTCTTCGAACATGTCCAGCGAGACCTTCTGGCCGATGCCGAACTTGTTCATGTAGGTGGAGAGGCGATCGATGCCCATCTTGTGCGCAAGATCGTAGAAGTAGGTGTCGTTCGAGCGCATGATCGCCACGTCCAGATCCACCCAGCCATCGCCGGTGCGGTTCCAGTTGCGGTACTTGTGGTCGTAGTTGGGCAGTTGGTAGTAGCCCGGATCGAACACCCGGCTGCCTGCGGTGACCACGCCACTGTCGAGACCGGCGATGGCCACTGCGGGCTTGATCGTCGAGCCCGGTGGATAGAGGCCGCGCAGCACACGGTTGAACAGCGGCCGGTCGATCGAATCGCGCAGCTCGGCGTAGGCCTTGAAGCCGATGCCGGTGACGAACAGGTTGGGGTCGAAGCTCGGCTGGCTGACCATCGCCAGCACTTCGCCGGTACGCGGGTCGAGGGCGACGATCGCGCCACGTCGCCCGCCCAGCGCCTGTTCGGCGGCTTCCTGCAGCTTGATGTCGAGGCTCAGCACGATGTCCTTGCCCGGTTTCGGGTCGGTGCGCTTGAGTACCCGCAGCACCCGGCCACGGGCGTTGGTCTCGACTTCCTCGTACCCTACCTGGCCGTGCAGCTCGTCTTCGTAGAAGCGCTCGATGCCGGTCTTGCCGATGTGATGGGTGCCGCTGTAGTTCACCGGGTCGAGGGTCTTGAGCTCTTTTTCGTTGATGCGCCCGACGTAACCCACCGAATGGGCGAAATGCGCCCCCTGTGGGTAATGACGCACCAGCTGCGCCGCCACTTCAACGCCGGGCAGGCGGAACTGGTTGACCGCGATGCGGGCGATCTGCTCTTCGTTGAGCTCGAACAGGATCGGCACCGGCTCGAACGGCCGGCGCCCCTGCTTCATGCGCTTCTCGAACAGGGCGCGGTCGTCGGGGGTGAGCTCGAGCACCTCGACGATCACATCCAGCACTTCCTGCCACTTGCCGGCGTTGCCGGCGCGCTCGCGGGTCATCACCAGGCTGAAACTGGGGCGGTTGTCGGCCACCACCACGCCATTGCGGTCGAAGATCAACCCGCGAGTCGGCGGGATCGGCTGCACATGCACCCGGTTGTTCTCCGACAGTGTCGAGTGGTAGTCGTACTGGATGACCTGCAGGTAATACAGCCGGGCGATCAGCACGCAGACGAGCAGCACCACCGCCACAGCGCCCACGACGACGCGGTTGCGCACCAGGCGGGCGTCTTTCTCGTGGTCCTTGAGGCGGATCTGCTGCGGCATCGGACAGGCTTACAGGTTCATTTGTGGTAGGGATGCCCGGACAGCACGGTCCAGGCGCGATAGATCTGCTCGCCGATGAGTATCCTTACCAACGGGTGCGGCAACGTCAGCGGCGACAGCGACCAGCGCTGCTCGCTGCGCGCGCAGACTTCCGGCGCCAGCCCTTCCGGGCCGCCCACCATCAGGTTGACCGTGCGCGCATCCAGGCGCCAACGGTCCAGTTCGCCCGCCAGTTGCTCGGTACTCCAGGGCTTGCCATGGACCTCGAGGGTGACGATGCGTTCCCCCGGCTGCACCTTGCTCAGCATCGCCTCGCCCTCCTGACGGATCAGGCGGGCGACGTCGGCGTTCTTGCCACGGGTGTTCAGCGGGATTTCCACCAGCTCCAGCGCAAGCTCCGAGGGCAGGCGCTTGGCATACTCATGCCAGCCTTCCTCGACCCATTTCGGCATGCGCGAGCCGACCGCGATCAGACGCAGACGCACGATGCTTCCTTATTCCCGGTCCTTGAGCTTGTCGGCGTAGTCGTGGGTGTTCTCCGGGCTGTGGTGCTTGCCATCGGCGGCACGGCTCTGCTCGGCACCCAGCCACAGGCGCTCCAGGTCGTAGAACTGGCGGGCGGCGGCGGTCATCATGTGGACGATGACGTCGTTCAGGTCCAGCAGCACCCAGTCGCTGTCGCCCTTGCCTTCTTCGCCCAGGGGCTGGGCGCCCTTGGCCTTGACCGCTTCGCGGACTTTTTCCAGCATCGCGTTGATCTGGCGATTGGAAGTACCGGTGGCGATGATCATGTAGTCGGTCAGGCTGTGCTTGTCGCGCACGTCGATGACCTGGATGTCCTGGGCCTTGACGTCTTCCAGCGCGGCCTTGGTCAGTTCGACCAGCTCTTCGCCACTGATGCCATTGATTTTCTGCTTGGTCATATAAAACTCGTTCAACTCATTGAATGAGGCGCCCACGGGCGCCGTCAGTTGGACACACGATACAGATCATGCGCCTCGATATAGGCCAGTACTGCGTCCGGCACCAGGAACCGCGCCGACTTGCCGCTGGCCAGCAGCTGTCGGATTTGCGTGGCGGACACCGCGAGCGGTGTCTGCCAGACGAACGAAATGTGCCCCGCCGGGCCGGACATGGCGGTGGGATCGCTCTCCGAGCGCGCCGCCAGCAGGTTGCGCAGCTCGTCAGGGGGTTCGACGTCGGCATCCGGGCGTTGCAGCACCAGGATGTGACAGTGTTGCAGCAGCTCTTCCCAGCGGTGCCAGCTGGGCAGGCCGCAGAACGCGTCCCACCCCAGCACCAGGAACAACTGGTCGTGCGTGTCCAGCTCGGCACGGATCGATTCGAGCGTGTCGATGGTGTACGACGGCTTGTCGCGCGCCAACTCGCGGGCATCGACGCTCAGGCAGCCAACCCCGGCCACCGCGCCGCGCACCATGGCCAGGCGGTCCTGGGCCGACACTTGTGGCGTGTCACGGTGCGGCGGGCGAGCGTTGGGCAGCAGGCGCAGCTCGTCCAGGCGCATGAACTCGGCCACTTCCAGCGCGCTGCGCAGGTGGCCGATATGCACCGGGTCGAAGGTACCGCCGAGAATGCCGACGCGCCGGACTGCCACAGCGTTGCTCAACTCAGCACGGCTCCTGGCCGCGCAGCTGGCCGTCGCCGATCACCACGTACTTCTCGCAGGTCAGCCCCTCCAGGCCGACCGGGCCGCGGGCATGCAGCTTGTCGGTGGAGATGCCGATCTCCGCGCCCAGGCCATATTCGAAGCCGTCGGCGAAGCAGGTCGGGGTGTTGAGCATGACCGACGCCGAGTCGACCTCGGCGATGAAGCGCCGGGCCTGCCCCTGGTGTTCGGTGATGATCGAGTCGGTGTGGTGCGAGCCGTAGTGGTTGATGTGCTCGATGGCCTGCTCCAGGCCTTCGACGACGCGGATCGACAGGATCGCGTCGAGGTATTCGGTGTGCCAGTCGTCTTCGCTGGCCGGCTTGGCGTCGATGATCGCCCGGGTGCGCTCGCAGCCACGCAGCTCGACGCCCTTGTCCTGGAAGCGGCGGGCCATTTCCGGCAGGAAGCGCTCGGCCACGGCCTGGTCCACCAGCAGGGTTTCCATGGCGCCGCAGATGCCGTAGCGATAGGTCTTGGCGTTGAACGCCACGCGCCAGGCCTTGTCCAGGTCGGCATGGGCATCGACGAATACATGGCAGATGCCGTCCAGGTGCTTGATTACCGGCACGCGGGCATCGCGGCTGATGCGCTCGATCAGGCCACGGCCACCGCGCGGGACGATCACATCGACGTACTCCGGCATGCTGATCAGCGCGCCCACGGCCTCGCGATCGGTGGTCTCGACCACCTGCACCACCGCCGGCGGCAGGCCGGCCTCGGCCAGGCCGCGCTGGATGCAGGCGGCAATGGCGCGGTTGGAGTGGATGGCTTCGGAACCGCCGCGCAGGATGGTGGCGTTGCCCGACTTGAGGCACAGGCTGGCGGCGTCGATGGTCACGTTGGGACGCGACTCGTAGATGATGCCGATCACGCCCAGCGGCACGCGCATCTTGCCGACCTGGATACCCGATGGGCGGTAGCTCATGTCGCGGATCGCGCCGACCGGATCCGCCAGGCTGGCCACCTGGCGCAGGCCGGTGATCATGCCGTCGATACGCGCCGGGGTCAGCGCCAGGCGATCGAGCAGCGCCGGCTCCAGGCCGTTCTTGCGGCCGTTGGCCAGGTCCTGTTCGTTGGCTGCAATAAGCTCGGCGCGGGCGGTGTCCAGCGCATCGGCGGCGGCCTGCAGGGCGCGGTTCTTCTGCGCGGTGCTGGCACGGCCGATCACCCGCGAGGCCTCACGGGCGGCGCGACCCAGGCGGGTCATGTAGTCAAGAACGGACTCAGTCATGGGCTCGGTGTCTTGGCGAAGGGGAAATCGGCTGATTATAACTGGCGCGCTCGGGTACGCCCAGCGGCGGGAGGCGGATGGTCGAAAATGGTGGGAGGAATGTGTAGGAAAGATGTAACCACCCGTATCGAAAAACGCCTCAACCTCATCGCGGGGCAAGCCCGCTCCCACGCCAGCCGCGTTGTCCAGGCATTGTCGTGGGAGCGGGCTTGTCCCGCGATGGCGTCAATCTGATTCAGCCTCGATTAAGCTATTCATTGCTATCATCGCCGCCCCGGCCACCACGAACCGTCCGCATGTCCGAACCCGCCCCCTGCCCGGCCCGCGCCCTGCCCGACAGCTTCTTCGACCGCGACGCCCAGACCCTCGCCCGCGCTCTGCTGGGCAAGGTCATCCGCCATCGCCACGGCGATCTCTGGCTGGCCGCGCGGATCATCGAGACCGAGGCCTATTACCTCACCGACAAGGGCAGCCACGCCTCCCTCGGCTTCACCGAGAAGCGCAAGGCGCTGTTCCTCGATGGCGGCCACATCTACATGTACTACGCCCGCGGTGGCGACTCGCTGAATTTCAGCGCCCACGGCCCGGGCAACGCGGTGCTGATCAAGTCCGCCTACCCGTGGATCGACGCCATCTCCGACGCCAACTGCCTGGCGCAGATGCAGCTGAACAACCCCGACGCCAGCGGCAACCTGCGTCCCCCCGAACGCCTGTGCAACGGCCAGACCCTGCTCTGCCGGGCCATGGGCCTGAAGGTGCCGCACTGGGATGCGCAACGCTTCGATCCCGAGCGCCTGTACGTCGAGGACTGCGGCATTGCCGTGCCCCGGGTGATCCAGACCACGCGCCTGGGCATCCCCCATGGCCGCGACGAACATCTGCCCTACCGCTTCGTCGACGCCGAATTCGCCCGATTCTGCACCCGCAACCCTCTGCGCCGCGGCCAGGTCGAAGGACGGGATTTCTTCATGCTCGAACAAGGAAACTGAACCATGGGTGAATGGCTCGACAGCCTGACTGCCTGGCTTGGCGCCAATCCACAATGGCTGGGCCTGGCGATCTTCGTGGTGGCCTGCGTGGAATGCCTGGCCATCGCCGGCATCATCGTGCCCGGTACCGTACTGCTGTTCGCCGTCGCCGTGCTGGCCGGCAGCGGAGCCTTCAGCCTGGGCGAAACCCTGTTGCTGGGTTTCTTCGGCGGCATGCTCGGGGACGCGATCTCCTACGGCATCGGCAAGTACTTCCACCAGAACATCCGGCGCCTGCCGCTGCTGCGCAGTCATCCGCAGTGGATCGGCAGCGCCGAGGCGTACTTCCAGCGCTACGGCATCGCCAGCCTGCTGGTCGGCCGCTTCATCGGCCCGCTGCGGCCGATGCTGCCGATGGTCGCCGGCATGTTCGACATGCCGCTGCCGCGCTTCATCGCCGTGAGCCTGGTGGCCGGCGCCGGCTGGTCGGTGGCCTACCTGCTGCCCGGCTGGGCCACCGGCGCGGCCATGCGCCTGCCGCTGCCGGAAGGCTTCTGGCTGGATGCCGGGATCGTCGCCGGCACCCTGGCCGTGCTGATCGGGCTGAGCCTGAGCAGCAGCATGCGCGACCAGCGCCATGGCACCCGTCTGATCGCCGCGCTCAGTGGCGTGGCGCTGGCGGCACTGTTCCTGGGCTGGCCTTACCTGAGCGAGTTCGACCAGGGCCTGATGACGCTGGTACAGGAACATCGCAGTCAGGCCATCGACGGCGCCGTGGTGCTGGTCACCCGGCTGGGCGACTTCCGCACCCAGTTCTTCCTGGGCGGCCTGCTGACCGGGCTCCTGCTGCTGGCCCGGCAATGGCGCCATGCCTTGTTCGCCGGCGCGGCACTGATCGGCACGGCGCTGGCCAACGGCTCGCTGAAATGGCTGTTCGCCCGCGCCCGCCCCGAAGTGCTGGCCGACCCGCTGACCAGCTACAGCATGCCCAGCGGCCATAGCTCGGCGTCGTTCGCCTTCTTCCTGGTACTGGCGGTGCTCGCCGGGCGCGGCCAGCCGCCACGCATGCGCCTGACCTGGGTACTGCTCGGCTGCCTGCCGGCACTGGCGATCGCCCTGTCGCGGGTGTACCTGGGCGTGCACTGGCCGACCGATATCCTCGCCGGGGCGCTGCTGGCCTGCTGCGTGTGCGCACTGAGCCTGACCCTGGTGCAACACCGCCAGCCGCTGGTGGCGCTGCCACAGCGGGTGTGGTGGCTGGTGCTGCCGGCGTGCATCGCGCTGCTGGCGTTCTTTGCCCTGCATGCGCTGCCCAAGGCGTTGTTGCGGTATCAGTATTGATACGGCCATTTTGCAGCACCGCGAATCCCTGTAGGAGCGGCCTTGCCGAGGCGTCGGACCGGTCGGAAAGGGGTGCGAAGCGCCCCCAGATCTGCGCATCAAGCTGATATTGTCGGGGCCGCTTTGCGGCCCTTTCGCGACACAAGGCCGCTCCTACAGGGATCGCATGGGCCGCTGGGGGGAGCGAGCCTGATCAGGCGAACAACTCGCCCTGGATGCGCTCCAGCAGTGCCTGGATCGCTTGCAATCTCAGCTGTGGCGAATCGATGGCCAACAGATCGAGCTTGTCCTCTTCCATGAACGGCAGCAGGTACGCCAGCTGGTTGCCCAACGACTGCCGCCCGTCCACGTCGCGGGGCATGTCCAGCGCCTCGACCATCGGGTGCTCGCCAAGGGCCAGCAGCAATGCCAGCAAGTCATCGTCCTGCTCCACCAACGGGCTGTCCGCCAACTCCGGCAGCCACTGCACCTCGCCGACCATCAGCTGGTCCTTGCGCACCTCGGTCTGCTCGACGCGAAACCGCCGCACGCCTTCGACACGAATACCCAGCAGGCCGTTGTCCTGCTGCACGAAATCGCGGATCAGCGCCTCGCAGCCCACCGAAGCCACCATCGGTGGCGCCTTGCCCACCTGCTCGCCTTCGAGGATGCACACCACGCCAAAGCCTTCGCCTTGCTTCATGCAGCGGCCGATCATGTCCAGGTAGCGCGCCTCGAAGATCTGCAAGTCGAGCAGACACCCGGGGAACAGCACGGTATTGAGAGGAAACAGCGGTAGCGTCATATCGAATCCTCAAGCCACCAGGCTGACCGCCAACGGCAGGAACACCGCCGTGGCCACCCCCATCAGGCTCATCGCCAGCGCGGCGAAGGCGCCGCATTCGTCACTTTCCTGCAAGGCCACCGAGGTACCCACCGCATGGGCGGTCACCCCCAGCGACATGCCCCGAGCCTCGGGGCTCAGCACACCACAGCGGGTCAGCAACGCCGGGCCGAAGATCGCGCCGATCACCCCGGTGATCAGCACGAACACCGCCGCCAGCGCCGCCACGCCGCCAATCTGCTCGGCCACCAACATGGCAATCGGTGAGGTGACCGATTTCGGCGCCATGGTCATCAGGATCATCCGCTCGGCACCGAACCACCAGCCTAGCGCCAGGCATGCCACGGTGGCGAACAGGCCTCCGACTACCAGCGTAGTAAATGTCGGCCAGAACAGTTGGCGGATGCGCCGCAGGTTCAGATACAACGGCACCGCCAGGGCCACGGTGGCCGGCCCCAGGAGGATGTTCATGATCTCGGTGCTCTTGCGGTATTCGGCGTAGTCGATGCCGCAGAGCAGCAGGATGCCGATCACCAGCAGCATCGACACCAGCACCGGCTGCAGGAAGATCCAGCGGGTCTTTTCGAAGGCGGCCAGCACCAGCTGGTAGGCGGCCAGGGTGACACCGATGCCGAACAGCGGGTGATGAATGACCGCCTCCAGGGCGCCGTGCCAGTCAAGGATCATGGCCGCTCCTCGCGCTTGCTCTGGCGATGCATGAGTTTTTGCATCAGCACACCGACGAACACCAGGGTGGCCAGGCACGAGATCAGCAAGGCGCCGACGATGGCCCAGAAGTCCGCGGCGATATCCTTGGCATAGACCATCACCCCAACGGCCGGTGGCACCAGCAGCAACGGCAGGTAGCGCAGCAGGCTGCCGGCGGCTTCGTTGAGCGGCTTGCCGACCTCGCCACGGATCATCAGGAAGGCCATCAGCAGCAACAAGCCGATGATCGGCCCAGGCAGGATGTGCAGGAACAGGTGGTTGATCGCCGTTCCCAGCAATTGGAACAGCACCAGCCAGGTCAAACCACGCAGCAGCATAAAGACCTCCCTCAGAGCATGGCGGCCATTATAAGCACGCTAAGCAACTGTCTATAAGGCGATATTCGGCGAAAAGCGGGCAACTTGACTGAAACGATTGGCCGTGCTGATCTTGCACCTTCGTACCAAATGACAACCTGGAGAGTCGCGATGCCCTATGTACCGGTTACAGAGCTTTCGCAGTACGTTGGAAAGGAACTGGGACGTTCCGACTGGCTGAAGATCGATCAGCAACGCATCAACCTGTTCGCCGAGGCCACCGGTGATTTCCAGTTCATCCATGTCGACCCCGAGAAAGCGAAGAAGACGCCGTTCGGCACCACCATCGCCCATGGCTTTCTCACCCTGTCGCTGATCCCCAAGCTGATGGAAGACATCCTCGTGCTGCCCGAAGGGCTGAAGATGGTGGTCAACTATGGCCTGGACAGCGTGCGTTTCATCCAGCCGGTGAAGGTCGACAGCAGGGTGCGCCTGAAGGTGGACCTGGGTGAGGTGACCGAGAAGAAACCAGGGCAGTGGTTGCTCAAGGCCAGCGTGACGCTGGAAATCGAAGGCGAAGAGAAACCAGCCTACATCGCCGAACCGCTCTCCCTCTGCTTCGTCTGAGCAGTCGCATACCGGCTCGAATCCTGTGGGAGCGGGTTTACCCGCGAATGCGATGGAAGATTCAGCGCCCGATTCGCGGGCAAACCCACTCCCAAGGATGCCCCTCATTCACGCACCTCGGCATTCTGCGGCATACTCGGCGCATCCTTCGCCCGGACTCCGCCATGCGCCCACTGCTGCCCCTGACCTTGATCCTGCTGCTCGCCGCCTGTGGCGAAGGCGAGCCTCTCTCGCCGCCGGACGCACGCCTGCCCGACGGCGGTCGCTACCGCGGCCAGGTGGTCGATGGCCTGCTGCAGGGCGAAGGGCGCATCGACTACCCCAACGGCAGCTGGTACGCCGGCACCTTCAAGGACGGCCAGTGGCATGGCCAGGGGGAATGGCACGGCAGCAATGGCGAGGTCTATCGCGGCCAGTTCAGCGAAGGCCTGTTCCAGGGGCTGGGCGAGCTGAGCACGCCCGGTAGCCACTACGCGGGTACCTTCAAGCATGGCCGACGCGACGGCGAAGGCACGCTCAAGCAGAACGACCAGACCTACAGTGGCCAGTTCAAGGACGACCAGTACGATGGCGCGGGCCAGCTCGAACTGGCCGACGGCAGCCGCTACCAGGGCCTGTTCGCCAAGGGCAAGCCCAATGGCGCCGGCGTGCGCAGCGACGCCAGCGGCAACCAGTTCAGCGGCCACTTCAGCGACGGCCAGCTGCAAGGTGCCGGCACCTATGACAGTGTCGACGGCGAACAGTACATCGGCGAATTCAAGGACAACCACCTGGAAGGCCGGGGCCGCTACGAGAATGCCGACGGCGATGTGTGGATCGGCGATTTCAAGGACGGCTCGCTGAGCGGCCAGGGTGAGCTGCTGGGCAGCGATGGCAGCCGCTACAAGGGCGGTTTCCGCGACTGGCGCTTCGCCGGGCCAGGCACCTTGCAACTGGCCGACGGCAGCCAGTACGTCGGCGGTTTCGCCGATGACGCCTACCATGGCCAGGGCCGCTTGACTCACCCGGATGGCCGGGTCGAGAGCGGCACCTGGGTCAACGGTGTGCGTGTGCGCGATGCCAAGGGCAAGTGGCTCCCCGATCCACTGGAGCTGGCCTTGCTCAATCAGGGCCAGCTACTGGACCAGGCCCTGGCCAAGGTGCCTCGCTCGACCCCACCGGTGCAGCTGTACAGCCTGGTGGTGGCCGGCGATGGCCAGCAGAGCGTGTTCCTGCGCGAGGCCGACTATGTCAGCAACATGCTCAAGGTGCGCTTTGGCGCTCACGGCCAGGTGACCCTGGTCAATCACCGCGACCACATGGTCGACCGCCCCATGGCCACCCGCGAGAACCTCGCCCGCGCCGCACGCATCCTGGCCGAGCGCAGCGGTCCCGAGGATCTGGTGTTCATCTACCTCACCAGCCATGGCAGCCAGGACCACCAGCTGGTGCTCGACCAACCGCGCCTGCAGCTGGCCGACCTGTCCGCCGACGCACTGGCCAGCGCCCTGGCGCCGCTGAAGGACCGCGACAAGGTGATCGTCATCTCTGCGTGCTATTCCGGGGGCTATATCGCCCCGCTCAAGGATGACCGTACCCTGGTCATGACCGCCGCACGCCCAGACCGGGTCTCGTTCGGCTGCTCGGAAGAGGCCGACTTCACCTACTTCGGCGACGCCCTGTTCGCCCAGGCGCTGAACCAGACCGACGACTTGAAACAGGCGTTTGAACTGGCGCGCCAAAGCGTTGCCGAAAGGGAACGAAGGGAAGGTTTCGAAGCCTCGGAGCCGCAGCTCTGGGCGCCGCCGGCAGTGATCAGCCACTGGCAGCGCCTGCGCCGCCAACAGGCCGAACAAGCCCTGCGCAATGAAGCCCAGCCAGCCTCGGGGGAACAGGCGAAAACACCTGGCGCCCACTAAGCTGTGTAGTAACGAGGGAGAGACATCATGTATCTGACGCCTCAACATGTCCTGCTTGCCGGTGCCACGGGTCTGACAGGTGAACACCTGCTCGACCGCCTGCTCAACGAGCCCACCATCAGCCGCGTGCTGGCCCCGACCCGCCGCCCCCTCGCCGAACACCCGCACCTGGAAAACCCGGTGGGCGACCCGGCCGTGTTTCTCCCACAACTGGCCGGTCGCGTCGATATCGCCTTCTGTTGCCTGGGCACGACGCTCAAGCAGGCGGGCTCGGAAAACGCCTTCCGGGCCGTCGACCTGGACATGGTCGTGGCCTTCAGCAAGCGCGCCCGCGAGATGGGCGCGCGCCACCTGCTGGTGATCAGCGCGCTGGGCGCCGATGCGAAGTCGACGATCTTCTACAACCGGGTCAAGGGCGAGATGGAAGAGGCGCTCAAGCAGCAGGACTGGCCACAATTGACCATCGTCCGGCCTTCGTTGCTGCTGGGCGAGCGCCTCGAGCCACGCCTGGGCGAGCGCATGGCGGCGCCCTTCGCTCGCCTGATACCTGGCAAGTATCGCGGCATCGAAGCCTGCACCCTGGCCCGGGCCCTGTGGCGCCTGGCGCTGGAAGAAGAAGATGGCATTCGCGTCGTCGAGTCGGACGAACTGCGCAAGCTGGGCAAATAGTCGGCGTTCCATCCCTCACGGCCCCTTTTGCCGGCGGGGCTCGTCCCGTTCCAGATCCGCTGCGCGCCCGCGCAGCGCCTGTGACGCCCTCTATGCATTGAAAGATGCAAAGTGTTAGCATTCGCATTACGCTGCTGAAGGCTCTACTTCAGTGGTTTCATGGATGATCGACAGATATGGACAGCAAAATTCCGTCTCCCCAGGCGCCCGCTCGCCTGCCCTGCAATGCGCGCCCGACGACAGCCTGGCCTCCAGGCAACCGTGGTTGAGGCCGCTGCCCCAGATACCTGGTCGACCAACCACACCCTCGCTGCCATGGCGTGACTGCTCAGCACAGACCCACCGCACTCGTCCTCCCCCAGTTCGGTGCGATAGCTGACGCTGTGCCATGGACTCAATCAATGAGATGGAAGAAGCACTGGATGGCTTTGAAGTTCCCCCTTTTCACGGCGCGCGCCCGCTGCGGCCTTGCCTGTATCTCGCTGGTCTGCAGCCTGCTTCCAGCTTCACCCGCCTCGTTCGCTGACGAAGAGAGCGGCGGCTATCAGCCTCGACGGGACAACCCGCTCGACTTTGGCGATCAGATAGACCGGGTGGACCTGCGCAGTGGCAACCTGATCTTGCGCAACAAGGATATTTCGATTTCCGGCAATGGCGGGCTCGACCTGGAGGTGTGGCGTCAGTACGACATGCGCTCGGCCTCGTCGGGGCTGGTGGCCACGCACAACAACTCCTGGCGCTGGGCCGCCATGGGACCAGGCTGGAGCATCAGCGTCGCGCCAAGGATATCGGAGCGCATCTATGCGCATGACCATGATTTCCAGAACTACTACGACACCGCGCAGCTGGATGTGATGTGCAACGCCAACAGCCCTACCGGGCGGGATATCCAGCGACCGCTCCTGCAGCTGCCCAACGGCATGGAAGAAGAAATCTTCCCAGGCCCGAACCAGACCGCCTACACCAAGAGCAACTGGAGAATCACCTGCGCCGGAGGCAACCTGCTCGCTCAGGCACCGAACGGCACGACCTACGACTTTGGCACTTACGCTACCCGCAAAGTCGGTGTCTACATGCGTACATCGATGGATGAACGTTACGAGGCGGACCCAATGACCTACGGCAAGGAGTTGCCGCTGGAGATCTATTTCCTGGCCCGCTCCGCGCGTGACACGTCGGGCAATACGCTTACCTATGCCTACCAGCAGTTCGGCCCGGCGATTCCGCCATGGGGCTACCCCAGCGGACCGTCACGCGCCAGCTTCGTGTACCTGGATCCCGGCCCGATCGAGGCCACGGTGGAACGCTCGGCCTTCGTGTTGTCGTCGGTCACGGCCAGCGATGGACGGCAACTGACCTTCAGCTACGATCCGAACACCCGAAAACTGCTTTCGATCCTCGACGGTACCGGCAGGAAGTGGAGCTACGCCTACCAAGGCGCCGACAACTACAACTCCAGGTCCCTTGTCTCCGTCACCCTGCCGACCGGCGAGCAGTGGTCGTACGCCTATGCCCCAGGCGCCTGGCAGGACGAAACCTTCGCGGTCAGGCGTGGCAGCATGGTCAGTGCCCAGCCACGCAAGCTGATCAAGATGACGCTCCCTACCGGTGGTTCGGTCAGCTACACCTACGGCAGCTTCCAGTACATGGGGCAGATCAACCTGCAGCAAGGCGAGCGCATCACCAGCCGTACACTGTCCACCGGCCAGAAGTGGACGTATGCCTTCACCCGTGGCCAGCGCACCTACGACACCACGCAGGTCGATGCCCCGGACGGCAAGTACGTCTACCAGTTCATGGGCCCTGCATTCCTGGACCTGACCGAAAGGGGCATGCCCAGCGCCTACCAGAACAACGCCTGGCAGATCGGCCAGTTGATGTCGGTCACCGACCCCCAGGGCAATCAGGAAAGCTACACCTACGACAAGCGCGAACTGTCGCCCTATGAAGTGTGGGTGGTCGATGTTGGTCGCACCTTCGACGCGAAGTCGTGGGCACCGCTGACGACCAGCCGCACCTATACCCGCGACGGCGCCACCTACAAGACCGTCTATTCGGCCTTCGACGCCTACGGCAACCCCGGCACCCGCACCGAGACCGGCCCCAACGGCGGCAGCCGCACCACCACCCTGACCTGGCACAACGACCCGGCCCGCTGGATCATCGGCCTGCCCAAGGACGAGACCTCCCCGGGCCTGGCCATCACCCGCAGCTATGACGCCAACGGCAAGCTGCTGAACATGACCCGCAACGGCGTGCCCGTCAGCTATACCTACGACGCCCAAGGCAACCTCGCCAGCAAGACCTTGCCCGGCAATCGCGTGCATGGCTACGCCAACTACAAGCGCGGCATCGCCCAGCACGAGACCCAGCCCGAAGGCGTCGTCATCGCCCGCGTCGTCGATGACGCCGGCAACGTCACCGCCTACACCGACGGCGAGCAGCACACCACCCGCTACGCCTATGACGGCCTGAACCGCGTCACCGCCATGACCCCGCCGCTGGGCACCGCGCAGACCACCGCCTACACCGCCACCAGCAAGACCGCCAGCCGTGGCGCCCTGGTGGAAACCACCCAGTACGACCCCTTCGGCCGCGTCGCCAGCACCACCCTCGGCGGCATCACCACCCGCTACGAGTACGACGCCATGGGCCGGCGCAGCTTCGTCTCCGCCCCCAATGCCGCTACCGGCACCCGCTACCAGTACGACCCGCTGGGCCGCCTGACCCGCGTCACCCACGCCGACAACAGCTTCCAGGCCATCGCCTACGGCCCCGGCAGCCGCAGCGTCACCGATGAGCGCGGACAGACCACCACCTACACCTACCGCGCCTATGGCGATCCGAACCAGCCGCAGCTGATGGCCATCGCCGCCCCCGAGCCCAGCGCCAGCGTCACCCTCGCCCGCGACGGCGCCGACCGCCTCACCGCGGTCACCCAGGGCGGCAAGACCCGCACCTACGGCTACAACGCCAACGGCTACCTGACCAGCGTCACCCAGCCGGAAACCGGCACCACCACCTACGGCCGCGACATCGCCGGCAACCTCACCAGCCGCCAGGTCGGCGCCTCCGCCGTGAGCACCTTCGCCTACGATGGCCAGAACCGTCAGGTCACCGCGCTCTACCCCAGCGACGGCCACAGCATCCGCAACACCTACGACCGCACCGGCAAGCTGCTCGCCAGCGTCAGCCCCAGCGGCAACCACAGCATGACCTACGACGCCGCCGGCAACCTGGCCAGCGAAACCGTCGCCCTCGACAGCCAGGTATTCACCGCCCGCTACGCCTACAACGGCAACGACCAGCTGAGCAGCATCACCTACCCGCACTCCGCCCGCGTGGTCAGCTACAGCCCCGATGTGCTCGGCCGCCCCACCACCGTCTCCGGCTACGTCAACAACGTCAGCTACTGGCCCTCCGGCATGGTCCGCCAGATCACCTACGCCAACGGCACCCAGAGCAGCTACGAGCAGAACGCCCGCCTCTGGCCCGCCAGCTTCAGCACCGCCAAGACCGGCGTGGCGACCTACCTGAACAGCGCCTACGGCTACGACGGCAACGGCAACCTGCTGAGCGTCAGCGACAGCGTCGACGGCGCCTTCAACCGCACCCTGGGCTACGACGCCATCAACCGCCTGACCAGCGTCGCCGGCTTCTGGGGCGCCGGCAGCATCGCCTACGACGGCGGCGGCAACCTGCTGCGCCAGACCCTCGGCGGCGCCACCCTCGACTATGCCTACGACGCCCAGAACCGCCTGGCCGCGGTCAGCGGCCTGCGCGCCGCGAGCCTGGGCTACGACGCCTACGGCAACGTCGCCAGCAGCGCCGGCAACAGCTACCGCTACAACGACGTGCCGAACCTGGTGTGCATCAACTGCGCCACGCCCGCAAGCAAGGTCGAGTACCAGTACGACGGCCTCAACCAGCGCAGCAGCGTGACCCGCGCCGGGCGCAAGGTCTACGAGATGCACGACCGTGACGGCAGGCAGCTGATCGAACTCGATGGCGGCACGCTCACCGAATACTTCTACCTGGGCGACAAGCGCATCGCCCAGCGTGTAACCCCATGAACGGACGCCCAGGAACACACAGGATGAATACCTTGAAACACTTCGCCAGGCGGCTATGCGCCGCCCTCCTTTGCCTGGCCATGGTCAACAGCGCCATGGCCGACGTGGTCACCTATTTCCACAACGACATCTCCGGCAGCCCGCAGGCGGCCACCGACGCCGCCGGCAACCTGCTGTGGAAGGAGAACTACAAGCCCTACGGCGAGAAGCTGAATCGCGCGCCCGCCAGCGCCGACAACAAGATCGGTTTTCATGGCAAGGCGTTCGACGACGGCACCGGGCTGTCGTACATGGGCGCGCGCTACTACGACCCGGTGCTGGGGCGGTTCATGGGTGTCGACCCGGTCGATTACCAGGAAGACAACCTGCACAGCTTCAACCGCTATGCCTATGCCAACAACAATCCGTACAAGTACGTCGACCCGACGGGTGAATATGCCTTCCTGATTCCAATGGCTGTGTATGCGCTGACCGCATTGTCGACGGCCCTGACGATCAGCTCGGCGATGAACGGCTTTAGCCAGCAGTCCCAGGGCGATGTCAGCATTGGACCGTTGGCATTTCCCGGCCAGGATA
Organism: Pseudomonas sp. GD03858; assembly: GCF_029840925.1. Taxonomy (GTDB): domain Bacteria; phylum Pseudomonadota; class Gammaproteobacteria; order Pseudomonadales; family Pseudomonadaceae; genus Aquipseudomonas. Next base: position 35,232 of record NZ_JAOCDM010000008.1, on the reverse strand, counting down.
TCAGCAGCCCGAACAACTGGAACATCGGCGCAGTTCATGCCGAACAGGATGACACGCTGTCCAAAGACAGAATCGAGCATGGAGAGAAACGCGCTGAACAGGCCAAGACTGACTCACATCGCCAAGTAGGCGACAAGAATCGGGTCGTCGAGACGGGCAAACGTTATCTCGATAACGACAGCGGTCACAATGTTCACGTAAGTGGTGACAGGGTCGTAATTACCGATCAGCATGGCAATACTGTTTCGCAGTTCAAAAATACGAGAAAAAACACCAACAGCCGAGTACAGAGCGGACGTTGGATTCCGCAGGATTGAGGAAGAGAAATGTTCAAGTCCCATCAGATTTGGAAACGCATCGACGATCAGACCGCCGTCATTTACTACTGCTTTGAAGATCTAGGCAACGGTCGGTACTGCGTACAGAACGCCGAATTCGTTCGTCTTCCGATCGATGACAGCGGGATGGCGGCAAAGCGCAGGACAATGGAACTTTTCATCGAGGAGTGCCCATCGGAACGTAGCGACTGGGCGGATACACTTGCAGCGGCGGTCACACTCCACGACGCCGAGTTTGGCAATTAAAAACAAGCCATGGTTCCATTCTCACAACCCTCACCACTGTCAGCTCAGGGCATACGAATATCTGACTGTTAACCGAGGCTGAGGAAAACGAGTTGATTGCAAAAAAGGACTTGCCTATTTTTCTGACTCGGAACGCCAGCATTTCCAGAAAGGCACTCTTGTAACTCTGAATGCTTTGGCTGCCGCCACGCTCGAGGAAGCCAAAGCAGGGTGCAACGAGGTATCAAGCATGAAAGTCAACAGTATCAAGACAGGCTCTGGGCTGACCTTAAGCACTGAAGGACTCGCAAAGCGGTTTGGCTTCGACATCAGCGCGACCATCGACAACCCTGGGCTGGAGGAAGCCGCCATCGACTTTATCGAGTGGGTGGTTCGCTATGTCGAAGCTGGCTTCAAGATCGCGTCAGAAGAGACCTTGGGTTATGGATGCTGGATCACGAAAATGCATCTCAGCGACAGGCGAGAGCTGGTTTTCTTCGAGCAGGAACCTAAAACCGGAGCCTACGTCCCAGGTATCAGTACCACGCTACAGCTATGGTCCGAGCAACAAGCACTGTGTGCCAGGGCAGGCGCGGATTATGTCGCACCTACCTTCGACCAGATGATCGTCATTTCCGATGGTGTCATCGAGGGCGACGCTGCCGAGGGCGTGCGCTATCCATCCCCGGAGCACATGTCTGGCTGGTGGATCACGACAGACCGCTTCAACGACGATATCAAGACCTTGAAGACGGTTCATACGCAACATGTGGCGATCAACCGACCAGACCTTGTGAAATACCTGGGGCTGCCATTTGGCTACCGGTTCCACGGTCCCACCGACGAGGTATGGGTGGACGAAAAAATAACAGTTTGCGTTTGACGCACAGACAGTCCGAACACATTGTCCGGGCATAGCTGGACGACCACATCAGCCGTGTCGACGATTCAGACACCAACGCAAGCCTTGTGGCCGCCTTGGCTCCGCGCCACTCGACGGGAACATCAGTAGCCGCCAGAAGCCTGGAAACCGATGCCCAGCGCTGTCAGCAACGACAACGGTAGCAACAGCGTATCGAGCAACGCGCTCCCAGGAAGGTCCAGCCCCGGATAGGCCGGAGCCCTGGCCCCGAAGCGGTCCTCAGGGCAGCACCCACCGTTGATCACGTAAAGATCCAGGCGCGTTCCGGCATACACCACCGGCGCTCCCGGCTTGTTGGCATCGAGCGTACGTACCGTGGCGCAGCCCCCGATCTGAGCCAGCATCAGCAGCCCCGCCAGGGTGCGCTTCAATCATCGACTCCGTAGTGATGCTCGCCCCAGCGCGGCAACATGTCCTGGGGGATATGCAGCAGGTTGAGGATGCGCGCCACGACGAAGTCGACCAGGTCGTCGATGGTCTGCGGCTGGTGATAGAAGCCCGGCGCCGCTGGCAGGATCACCGCGCCCATCTGCGACAGCTTGAGCATGTTTTCCAGGTGGATGGTGGAGAACGGCGCCTCGCGCGGCACCAGGATCAGCTGCCGGCGCTCTTTGAGGGTCACGTCGGCGGCGCGCTCGATCAGGTTGTTGCAGGCACCCGTGGCAATGGCCGACAGCGTGCCGGTGGAACACGGCACCACCACCATCGCCGCTGGCGCACCGGAGCCCGAGGCCACCGGAGACATCCAGTCCTCCTTGCCGTACACGCGAATCTGCCCGTCGGCCGCGCCGGTGTACTCGGTGAGGAACGCCTGCATGGCCTGGGGCTTGGCCGGCAGCACCACGTCGGTCTCGGTGGCCATCACCAGTTGCGCGGCCTTGGAGATGAGGAAATGCACCTCGCGATCCTCGCGCACCAGGCAGTCGAGCAGGCGCAGGCCGTACTGCGCCCCGGAGGCGCCGGTCATGGCCAGGGTGATGCGTTCCGGGCCGCTCACTTCAGGGCCTCGGCCAGCTTGCCGTGCAGGCCGCCGAAGCCGCCATTGCTCATGATCACCACATGGGTGCCCGGACGCGCCTGGCCCTTGATCCGTTCGATGATGGCCTCAAGGCTGTCGGCCACCACGCTCGGCACCTTGCACTGCGCGGCGGTGCCCGCCAGGTCCCAGCCAAGGTTCGGTGGCGCGTACCAGATCACCTGGTCGGCATCGTTGACGCTCTCCGGCAGGCCGTCACGGTGAGCGCCAAGCTTCATCGAGTTGGAGCGCGGCTCGATCACCGCGATCACCGGCGCCTCGCCAACGCGCTTGCGCAGGCCATCGAGGGTGGTGGCGATGGCGGTCGGGTGGTGAGCGAAGTCGTCATAGATGGTCACGCCCTGCACTTCGGCGACCTTTTCCATGCGCCGCTTGACGCTCTTGAACGCGCTCAGGCCCTCGATGCCCATGGCCGGTGCCACGCCGACATGGCGAGCGGCGGCCAGGGTGGCCAAGGCATTGGCGACGTTGTGCTGACCGGTGAGCGCCCAGTCGACGACACCCTGCGCCTCACCTTCGAACAGCACCTCGAAGCGCGAGCCGTCGGCGCTGAGCAGGCGTGCCTGCCATTGCCCGCCTTCGCCGGTGGTCTGCACCGGGGTCCAGCAGCCCATGCCGATGACGCGCTCCAGCGCCTGCTCGGTGGTCGGATGGATCACCAGGCCTTCGCTGGGAATGGTGCGCACCAGGTGATGGAACTGCCGCTCGATGGACGCCAGGTCCGGGAAGATATCCGCGTGGTCGAACTCGAGGTTGTTGAGGATCGCCGTGCGCGGGTGGTAATGGACGAACTTCGAGCGTTTGTCGAAGAAGGCGCTGTCGTATTCGTCGGCCTCGACCACGAAGAACGGCGTATCGCCCAGGCGCGCCGACACCGAGAAGTTCTGCGGCACGCCACCGATCAGGAAGCCCGGGCTCATGCCGGCATGCTCCAGGACCCAGGCCAGCATGCTGCTGGTGGTGGTCTTGCCGTGGGTACCCGCTACCGCCAGCACCCAGCGCCCCCGCAGCACATGGTCGGCCAGCCACTGCGGGCCGGAGACATAGGGCAGGCCCTTGTTGAGCACGTACTCCACCGCCGGGTTGCCCCGCGACATGGCGTTGCCGATCACCACCAGGTCGGGTGCCGGCTCCAGCTGGGCTGGATCGTAGCCTTGGGTCAGCTCAATGCCCTGGGCTTCGAGCTGGGTGCTCATGGGCGGATAGACGTTGGCGTCGGAGCCAGTGACGCGGTGGCCCAGCTCCTTGGCCAGCACCGCCAGCGACCCCATGAAAGTGCCGCAAATACCGAGAATGTGAATGTGCATGATCGACCTCGCAAAACGTCGAGGCAGGGTAGCCCAGGGCGAGGGAAATCGCACCCGCTGTTTCGCTCAACCGGCCCTGGCGATGCCGTGTTTGCGCAGTTTTCGATACAAGGTATTGCGGCTGATGCCCAAGTGCTCGGCGACGCGGGTCATGTGCCAGTGGTTTGCCTCCAGTACGGCGAGCAGCGCATCGCGCTCGGCATGTAGGAGCGGCCTTGTGCCGCGAAAGGGCTGCGCAGCAGCCCCGGCGATTTCAGCGACATGGTCAGGATCCTGGGGCCGCTCTGCGGCCCTTTCGCGACACAAGGCCGCTCCTACAGAGGGCGCGCCATGGCGGACAATTGCCGGGAGATCGGAAAACTCGATATGCGCGCCTTCGCACAACGCCACCAACGTGCGCAGCACATTCCTCATCTGCCGCACGTTACCCGGCCAGGTGAAGTCCAGCAGCGCCTGGCGGGCGGCCGGATCGAGAGCGATGGCCTGGCCCTCTGCCTCCTGCGCCAGCAGAAAGTCCAGCAACTGCGCCTTGTCACTGCGCTCGCGCAGCGCCGGCAGGGCTACTTCCAGGCCATTGAGGCGGTAATAGAGGTCTTCGCGGAAACCACCCTGCTCCACCCGTTCCAGCAGGTCTCGGTGGGTGGCGCTGACGATGCGCACATCCACCGCCTGGGGCTCGCCACCGATGGGCACCACCTGACGCTCTTCGAGTACCCGCAGCAGGCGTGTTTGCAGCGCCAGCGGCATGTCGCCGATCTCATCCAGCAACAAGGTGCCGCCATCGGCCTGCAACAGCTTGCCGCGCATGCCTTCCTTGCGCGCGCCGGTGAAGCTGCCGCCGCGATAGCCGAACAGCTCGCTCTCGATCAGGCTCTCGGGAATCGACGCGCAGTTGATCGCCACGAATGGCTTGTGTCGGCGCGAGCTGGCCTGGTGCATCGCCTGGGCGAAGGCCTCCTTGCCGCAGCCGGTCTCGCCGCGCAGCAGCAGGGGCACGTCGCGCTCGAACACTCGCACGGCGCGGCGAAAGTCCTCGCGCAAGGCCGGATCGAGCAGACAGATACCGGGCTCGCTGGCCTGGGGCAAGGCCACCGGCACCGACCACACCGGTGCTCGCGCCTGACCGCGCAGGCTGGCGAATACCTGACGGCCATCGCGGGTGTGCAGTGGCCAGGCGGTGGTGCCCTGGGGCGTGGCGCGGCTGAACAATTCGTCATGGCTGCAGGCGAAGAACCTGTCCAATGGCTTGCCGAGCACGCCACCGCGGATGCTGCCCAACAGGTTCAGGGCGCTCTGGTTGGCGGCGCAGATCCGCCCATCGCCATCGACGGCCAGCAGGCCTTCGCTGAACAGGCCGACCGACTCGGCCTGCAGGTGGAAGCGCAGCAACCATTGCTGCTCGAAATGACGCAGGAAGTAGCAGCTTTCGATCATCTTCGCCGACAGGTTGACCAGGGCCATGGTGTGGAACTGGCTCTGGCGTGACAGGTCCGGCCGCGCCGAGGACACGTCGAGCACCGCCAGCAGCTCGCCATGGGGATCGAACACCGGGCTGGCCGAGCAGGTCAGCCCAGTGTGGCGACCCCGGAAGTGCTCGTCCTGGTGAATGGTCAGGGCCTGACGCTCGACCAGGCAGGTGCCGATACCGTTGGTGCCCTCGCGGGCTTCGCTCCAGTCGGCGCCCAGCCACAGCCCGGCGCGCTCGAAGATACGCCGCTCGCTGGGCGCGGTGACGCAATTGAGGATCACCCCGCGGGCATCGGTCAGCAGCACCGCGTGCCCGCTGCCGGACAACTGCTGGTGCAGGCTGTTCATCTCGCTGTCGGCGATCTGCAACACCTGGCGCAGGCGCTCGCGGCTCTCCAGCAGGCGGCCGTGCTCGAGCACGACGGGGGCCTGGGCCCGCGCAGGGTCGAGGTGGTAGTCCTCCAGGCAACGCAGCCAGGAACGGGCGATGGACGGGTCGCTGCCCGGCCCGCTGGCCTGGCCCTGGGCGACCGTGAGCACCTGCTGGGCATGGCGGCTGAACGGATTGCTCTGCATTTGTTGTTGTGCTCCGCAGATAGAGTCCCGCCAGCATCCTCCAGGCGCCGGCGCTTTGCAACGGGGCACTGACCCTGCGGTCACGCCCTGTCTCGAAAACGGTACAAAGTGTCACCCAGACCGTGCCAGCACTGGCACAAGGCAGCGCCGACCTGTCGACAGGGTTGATCCAAGTCATTGATATACAAGGACCTCCAGGCACTGGCCCGACCTTTGCTCTACGCTTGGAAACTCCGCAACAATCACAACGACCAGGAGACACACCATGCGTTACGCACATCCCGGTACCGAGGGCGCGAAGGTTTCCTTCAAGAGCCGCTACGGCAACTACATCGGTGGTGAGTTCGTTCCTCCGGTAAAGGGTGAGTACTTCACCAACACCTCGCCGGTGAACGGCCAGCCGATCGCCGAGTTCCCCCGCTCCACCGCCGAGGACATCGACAAGGCGCTCGACGCCGCCCACGCCGCCGCCGACGCCTGGGGCCGCACCTCGGTGCAGGACCGCTCCAACGTGCTGCTGCGCATCGCCGATCGCATCGAGCAGAATCTCGAACTGCTGGCCATCACCGAGACCTGGGACAACGGCAAGCCAATCCGCGAAACCCTCAACGCCGACATCCCGCTGGCGGTCGATCACTTCCGCTACTTCGCCGGCTGCATCCGCGCCCAGGAAGGCGGCGCCGCCGAGATCAACGAAACCACCGTGGCCTACCATATCCACGAGCCGCTGGGCGTGGTCGGCCAGATCATCCCGTGGAACTTCCCGCTGCTGATGGCCGCCTGGAAACTGGCCCCGGCCCTGGCCGCCGGCAACTGCGTGGTGCTCAAGCCCGCCGAGCAGACCCCGCTGGGCATCACCGTGCTGCTGGAGCTGATCGGCGACCTGTTGCCCAAGGGCGTGCTCAACGTGGTGCAAGGCTTTGGTCGCGAGGCCGGCGAAGCCCTGGCCACCAGCAAGCGCATCGCCAAGATCGCCTTCACCGGCTCCACGCCGGTGGGCTCGCACATCATGAAGTGCGCCGCCGAGAACATCATCCCGTCCACCGTCGAGCTGGGCGGCAAGTCGCCCAACGTCTACTTCGAGGACATCATGCAGGCCGAGCCTGCCTTCATCGACAAGGCCGCCGAAGGCATGGTGCTGGCGTTCTTCAACCAGGGCGAAGTGTGCACCTGCCCGTCGCGCGCCCTGGTACAGGAGTCGATCTACCCGCAGTTCATGGAAGTGGTGATGAAGAAGGTCCTGCAGATCAAGCGCGGCGACCCGCTGGACACCGAGACCATGGTCGGCGCCCAGGCCTCCGAGCAGCAGTTCGAGAAGATCCAGTCGTACCTGAAGATTGCCCAGGAAGAAGGCGCCGAACTGCTGACCGGCGGCAAGGTGGAGCAGCTCGAAGGCGCGCTGGCCAGCGGTTACTACATCCAGCCGACCCTGCTCAAGGGCAACAACAAGATGCGCGTGTTCCAGGAAGAGATCTTCGGCCCGGTGGTCAGCGTCACCACCTTCAAGGACGAAGCCGAGGCCCTGGCGATTGCCAACGACACCGAGTTCGGCCTTGGCGCTGGCGTGTGGACCCGCGACATCAACCGCGCCTATCGCATGGGCCGTGGCATCAAGGCCGGCCGCGTGTGGACCAACTGCTACCACCTGTATCCGGCGCATGCCGCGTTCGGTGGCTACAAGAAGTCCGGCGTCGGCCGTGAAACCCACAAGATGATGCTCGACCACTACCAGCAGACCAAGAACCTGCTGGTGAGCTACGACATCAATCCGCTGGGCTTCTTCTAACGACAGCAGCTTCAAGCTTCAAGCTTCAAGCGACAAGAAAGAGCAGGCCTGACGGCTGCCTTCCTTGAAGCTTGCGGCTTGGGGCTTGCAGCTGCCCCCTGGCCCGCTTCCTGCAAAACGAATCACCAGTGGCCGGCAGTCCCTCCGGCAACCTAAGAAAAACAACAGGTGAACCCTATGCCAAGCGATCATTCCGGCAGCACGCCGGCGAGTTCCTCCGTCGACTTCGAAAAGGTCGGCTCGGACTATTTCCAGCAACGTGAACTGAAAAAAGGCGCCGCCGGCTGGGTCCTGCTGGTGGGCCTGGGCGTGGCCTACGTGATTTCCGGCGACTACGCCGGTTGGAACTTCGGCCTGGCCCAGGGCGGCTGGGGCGGCATGTTCCTCGCCACCTTGCTGATGGCCACCATGTACCTGTGCATGTGCTTCTCCCTGGCCGAGCTGTCGTCGATGATCCCCACGGCCGGCGGCGGCTATGGCTTCGCCCGCAGCGCCTTCGGCCCCTGGGGCGGCTTCCTCACCGGCACGGCGATCCTCATCGAATACGCCATCGCCCCCGCGGCCATCGCCGTGTTCATCGGCGCCTACTGCCAGTCGCTGTTCGGCATCGGCGGCTGGATGATCTACCTGGCCTTCTACATCGTGTTCATCGGCATCCACATCTTCGGGGTGGGCGAGGCGCTGAAACTGATGTTCATCATCACCGCCGTCGCGGCCGTCGCCCTGGCGGTGTTCCTGATCGGCATGGTGCCCCATTTCGATGCAGCCAACCTGTTCGACATCGCCAAGACCGACGCCGTGGGTGCCAGCAGCTTCCTGCCGTTCGGCTATGTCGGCGTGTGGGCGGCGATCCCTTACGCGATCTGGTTCTTCCTGGCGGTCGAGGGCGTGCCGCTGGCCGCCGAGGAGACCAAGAACCCGAAACGCGACCTGCCTCGCGGCCTGATCGGCGCGATGCTGGTGCTGCTGGCCTTCGCCCTGCTGATCCTGGTGGTCGGCCCTGGCGGCGCCGGTTCCGAAGCCCTCAAGGCCTCGGGCAACCCGCTGGTCGAGGCGCTGTCGAAAGCCTACGGCGGCTCCACCTGGATGGGCAGCTTCGTCAACCTGGTGGGCCTGGCCGGCCTGATCGCCAGCTTCTTCTCGATCATCTACGCCTATTCGCGGCAGATCTTCGCGCTGTCCCGCGCCGGCTACCTGCCGCGCAAGCTCTCGCAAACCAACAAGAGCAAGGCGCCGGTGCTGGCCTTGGTGATCCCCGGGATCATCGGCTTCGCCCTGTCGCTGACAGGCCAGGGCGACCTGCTGATCCTGGTGGCGGTGTTCGGCGCCACGCTGTCCTACGTGCTGATGATGGCCGCGCACATCACCCTGCGCATCCGTCGCCCGAAAATGGAGCGCCCGTACCGCACCCCCGGTGGCATCTTCACCTCGGGCGTCGCCCTGGTGCTGGCCTGCATCGCCGTGGTCGCCGGTTTCCTGGTCGATCCACGGGTGGTGATTGGCGCTGCGGTGATCTATGCAGTATTAATTGCCTACTTTGCTTTCTACAGCCGTCACCATCTGGTGGCCGGTACCCCGGAAGAGGAATTCGCCGCGATCCAGAAGGCCGAAGAGGCCCTGCACTGAGATCGCCGACCCACGCCGCAGGCCAGCCCTGCGGCGCCCTGGAGAGTCTGTATGGCAAGTTTCACCCACACGGTAGGCAACCAGGTCTACCGCTTCGACAGCCTGAAAGAAGTCATGGCCAAGGCCAGCCCGGCCCGCTCGGGCGATTACCTGGCCGGCGTCGCCGCCAGCAACGACGGCGAACGCGTCGCGGCGCAGATGGCGCTGGCCGATATCCCGCTCACGCATTTTCTCAGCGAAGCGCTGATTCCCTACGAACAGGATGAAGTCACCCGGCTGATCATCGACAGCCACGACCGACAAGCCTTCGCCCCGGTCAGCCACCTGACCGTCGGCGGCCTGCGCGACTGGCTGCTCGGCGAGCAGGCCGACGAGCACAGCCTGCGCGCCCTGGCGCCAGGGCTGACACCGGAGATGGCGGCGGCGGTGTCGAAGATCATGCGCGTCCAGGACCTGGTGCTGGTGGCGCAGAAGATCCGTGTGGTCACCGCGTTCCGCGGCACCATGGGCCTGCGCGGGCGACTGTCGACCCGCCTGCAGCCCAACCACCCGACCGACGAGCCAGCCGGCATCGCCGCCAGCATTCTCGACGGCCTGCTGTACGGCAACGGCGACGCCATGATCGGCATCAACCCCGCCACCGACAGCATCGCCTCGATCTGCGCGCTGCTGGAAATGCTCGACGCGATCATCCAGCGTTACGACATCCCCACCCAGGCCTGCGTGCTGACCCACGTCACCACCTCGATCGAGGCGATCAACCGCGGCGTGCCGCTGGACCTGGTGTTCCAGTCGATCGCCGGCACCGAGGCGGCCAACGCCGGTTTCGGCATCAACCTCAACGTCCTGCGCGAAGGCTACGAGGCAGGCCTGTCGCTCAAGCGCGGCACGGTCGGGCAGAACCTGATGTATTTCGAGACCGGCCAGGGCAGCGCGCTGTCGGCCAACGCCCACCACGGTGTCGACCAGCAGACCTGCGAAACCCGCGCCTACGCCGTGGCCCGCCACTTCAAGCCGTTCCTGGTCAACACCGTGGTCGGCTTCATCGGCCCGGAATACCTGTACAACGGCAAGCAGATCATTCGCGCCGGGCTCGAAGACCATTTCTGCGGCAAGCTGCTCGGCGTGCCCATGGGCTGCGACATCTGCTACACCAACCACGCCGAAGCCGACCAGGACGACATGGACACCCTGCTGACCCTGCTGGGCGTGGCCGGGATCAACTTCATCATGGGCATCCCCGGCTCCGACGACATCATGCTCAACTACCAGACCACCTCGTTCCACGACGCGCTCTACGCGCGCCAGACCCTGGGCCTCAAGCCCGGGCCGGAATTCGAGGCCTGGCTCGGGCGCACCGGCATCTTCACCCAGGCCGACGGCCGCATCCGCTTTGGCGACAACCTGCCGCCAGCCTTCCGCCACGCCCTGGCGCACCTGGGGCAGAGGTAACCATGGAACGACACACGCCCACCCCGGAAAACCCCTGGCTGGCGCTGCGCAACCTGACTCCGGCGCGCATCGCCCTGGGCCGCAGCGGCATAAGCCTGCCGACCGGCGCCCAGCTGGATTTCCAGTTCGCCCATGCCCAGGCCCGCGATGCCGTGCACCTGCCGTTCGACCATGCCGGCCTGCGCCAGCAGCTCAGCGACCGTGGCCGCGACAGCCTGCTGCTGCACAGCGCCGCCAGCGACCGCCACCAGTACCTGCAACGCCCCGACCTGGGCCGGCGCCTGCACGAGGACTCGGCGCAGCGCCTGCGCGAGCATGCCCAGGCCAACCCCGGCGGGGTCGACCTGGCGATCGTCGTGGCCGACGGCCTCTCGGCGCTGGCCGTGCATCGCCATACCCTGCCGTTGCTCGCTCGCTTCGAGGAGCAGGCCGCCGCCGACGGCTGGACCTGCGCCCCGGTGATCCTGGTCGAGCAAGGACGGGTCGCGGTCGCCGACGAAGTAGGCGAACTGCTTGGCGCGCGCATGACCGTGATGCTGATCGGCGAGCGCCCGGGGCTGAGCTCGCCTGACAGCCTGGGCCTGTACTTCACCTATGCGCCCAAGGTCGGCCTGACCGATGCCTACCGCAACTGCATCTCCAACGTGCGCCTGGAAGGCCTGAGCTACGGCATGGCCGCCCATCGCCTGCTGTACCTGATGCGCGAAGCCTGCAGACGACAGCTATCGGGGGTGAATTTAAAGGACGAAGCAGAGGTCCATAGCATCGACAGCGATGACTCTTCGTCAAAAACCGGCAATTTCCTGCTCGGAGAGGGATAAGAAACTGTCATGGAAGGCGGATTGCGCTTCTAGCCTGCATTAGGCAGCATGCACCGAACGCTGCTGGCAATCCGCGTATCCCCAAATGGACTCAGAGGCCCGCCCATGCGCATCATCAAGGCAACCCTGGAACACCTCGACCTGCTTACCCCGCTGTTCGTCAAATACCGCGAGTTCTACGGGCAACTGCCTTATCCGGACAGCTCACGGTCGTTCCTCGAAAAACGCCTCAAGCGCGGCGAGTCGATCATCTACCTGGCCCTGCCGGACGATGGCGACGACCGCCTGCTGGGCTTCTGCCAGCTCTACCCGAGCTTCTCGTCGCTGTCGCTCAAGCGCGTGTGGATCCTCAACGACATCTACGTGGCCGAGGACTCACGGCGCATGCTGGTGGCCGACCACCTGATGCGCGAAGCCAAGAAGATGGCCAGGGAAACCAACGCCGTGCGCATGCGCGTGTCCACCAGCAGCGACAACGAGGTGGCGCGCAAGACCTACGAATCCATGGGCTTTCGCAAGGACACCGAGTTCGAGAACTACATCCTGCCGATCAGCCAGGATTGATGCCAGGCGCCCTGGCGCTCTCTTTGGGACAGACCCCCGATCCGGTACTTCGTGGGAGCGGGCTTGCCCCGCGAACACCGGCACGGCCGGTGCCAGGCACCGCGGCGCTTGTTTCGCGGGCAAGCTCGCTCCCACAGGAACCGCGCTGCAGCAGAGGTTCCCTCAGAAAGCCCAATTGCCCAGTCGTAACGCTCGGCTACAAACTCTCCCGGCGCATTCCGGACTTCGCCGTATAATGCCCCTCCTGTCATGTGTGAAAAGTTACCTGCTCAACCGGTAGAGCTTTCCAATCCCATGGCGCTGTCCGTCATCGCGCGCCCGTGGAAGCGGGTCAAGAACACAGGTGCTGTACATGGATTTCAACCCGCTGGACCTCATCCTGCATCTCGATGCCTACCTCGATCTGCTGGTCACCAACTACGGCCCCTGGATCTACGCCATCCTCTTCACCGTGATCTTCTGCGAGACCGGCCTGGTGGTGATGCCGTTCCTGCCCGGCGACTCACTGCTGTTCATTGCCGGCGCCGTGGCCGCGGGCGGCGGCATGGACCCGGTGCTGCTGGCCGGCCTGCTGATGGCGGCGGCGATCCTGGGCGACAGCACCAACTACGTGATCGGGCGCACGACGGGTGAGCGATTGTTCCGCAACCCCAACTCGAAGATCTTCCGCCAGGACTACCTGCAGCGTACCCACGACTTCTACGCACGCCACGGCGGCAAGACCGTCACCCTGGCGCGCTTTCTGCCGATCCTTCGCACCTTCGCGCCGTTCGTCGCCGGTATCGCCCACATGCACTACCCACGCTTCCTGGGCTTCAGCGTGGCCGGCTCGCTGCTGTGGGTCGGCGGCCTGGTGACCCTGGGCTACTTCTTCGGCAACGTACCGTTCATCAAGCAGCACCTGTCGCTGATGGTGGTGGCGATCATCGTCCTGTCGCTGGTGCCGATGATCCTCGGCCTGCTGCGTGGCCGCTTCGGCCGCACGGCCAAAGCCCACTGACAGCCACATGTGGTCGTTCAGCGCCTGGCGACGGCGGCGCACCCTGGCCCGCTACCCGATCGACGCGCAGCTCTGGCAGGCGATCCGCGAGCGACTGCCGCTGCTCGACGGCATCAGCGACGAGGAAGACCGCTGGCTGCGCGAAGCCTGCGTGCTGTTCCTGCACGACAAACACCTGACCACCCTGTCGGGGGTCGAGCTGGACGATGAGCAGCGCCTGTTCCTCGCCGCCCAGGCGCAACTGCCGTTGCTGCACCTGGGCGACCTCGACTGGTACCAGGGCTTTCACGAGATCATTCTCTACCCCGACGACTTCAAGAGCCCCCAGCGCCACCGTGACGCCAGTGGCGTGGAGCATGTGTGGGACGCCGAGCACAGCGGCGAGGCCTGGCAGCAGGGTCCGGTGATCATGGCCTGGCCCGGGGTGCTGGCCAGCGGCGGCTGGGAGGCCTACAACCTGGTGATCCACGAGCTGGCGCACAAGCTCGACATGCTCAACGGCGATGCCAACGGCCTGCCGCCCCTGCACAACGGCATGCGCGTGCAGGACTGGGCCCAGGCCATGCAGCAGGCCTACGACGACATGAACCGCCAGCTCGATGCCAACCCGGACGCCGAAACGGCCATCGACCCCTATGCCGCGGAAAACCCGGCCGAGTTCTTCGCCGTCACCAGTGAGTACTTCTTCAGCGCGCCCGATCTGCTGCACCAGGCCTATGCGCAGGTCTACCAACAGCTGTCGCTGTTCTACCGACAGGACCCGCTGAAGCGTCTGACGCGCCTGCAGGCCGAACACCCGGACTACCGCGAAAGCCACGTCTGAAACGCCCGCACATCAGGCCGGACGTGGCACCCGCTGTGGGAATGTGCCTATAATCGCCGCCACTTTTTTGATCAAACACGGGGGCATTGCCCAATGAGCTACAGCAAGATTCCAGCCGGCAAAGACCTGCCGAACGACATCTACGTCGCCATCGAGATCCCGGCCAACCACGCGCCGATCAAGTACGAGATCGACAAGGACAGCGACACCCTGTTCGTCGACCGCTTCATGGCCACCCCGATGTTCTACCCGGCCAACTACGGCTTCATCCCCAACACCCTGGCCGACGACGGTGATCCGCTGGATGTGCTGGTCGTGACCCCGTACCCGGTCGCCCCTGGCTCGGTGATCCGCGCCCGTCCGGTTGGCGTGCTGAACATGACCGACGACGGCGGCGGCGACGCCAAGGTCATCGCCGTTCCTCACGACAAGCTGAGCCAGCTGTACGTGGACGTGAAGGAATACACCGACCTGCCGGCGCTGCTGATCCAGCAGATCGAGCACTTCTTCGCGAACTACAAGGATCTGGAGAAGGGCAAGTGGGTCAAGATCGAAGGCTGGGAAGGCGCCGACGCCGCCCGCGCCGCGATCACCAAGTCGGTCGCTGCCTACAAAGGCTGAGCCCGATAGTGAAAAGCCCTGCTTCGGCAGGGCTTTTTTGTGGGCGCGTGCTAAAGCCTCTTCCGAAGTATGGCCTCAAGCCATGTGACACGAAGCAGAAGCAAGGGAATCCTCCTACCCAGTCCTAAGCTCCCTCCTTACAACCCACCATTTTTCCTACAGATCGTCTCTACATCAGGTTGATTTCCACACCATTCGCGGGTGTATAGACTCGGCGCCATGAACACATCCGGCGACCGCCTCAAAGCCCTCCTGCAAGAGTGCAACCTGACCCCTTCGGACTTTGCCGCCCAGCGCAACGTCACCCCTCAGCACGTCAACAACTGGTTCAAGCGCGGCGTGCCATTGGCTCGGCTCGACGAGATCGCCGACCTGTTCTGCGTGAACCGGCGCTGGCTGCGCAATGGTGAAGGCCTCAAGCACCCGGCTCCGCTGAGCGCCGTACCGCCCGTCCCGCCCCACGACATCGCCCTGCCCCCGTTACTGGCGCTGGGTGGCGAGACCGTCGACCTGCCCCTCTACCAGACACATCAGGGCGCGCTGGAGCCGGTGCCCGGGCGCCACCAGTCAATCCCTCGCCAGGTGCTCGACACCCTGAGCGTCCAGGCGGAGAAAGCCATCTGCTTGCATATGCCGACGAACAACATGGCGCCGCTGGTTCCCCAGGGCACGCTCCTGGCCATCGACCGCTCCTTCACCCGAGTCGTCGAAGGCGAGTGCTATGCGCTGCTGCACAACGGCCGCTTGCGGGTCCATCACCTCACCCTGGGCCACAACGGTACCCTGTGCCTGCACAGCCACGACCGGCTCAACCACCCCATCGAGCGCTACACCGCCTACCAGCGCCGGGTCCAGGGCCTGGAGATCCTCGGTTGGGTGTTCTGGTGGGCTTGCCTGCGCCCGGCACGGCCTGATTGACACACCGGGCGGCACTTTTTGCTGGGCATCGCCAGCGCGCCCTAGTATGCTACGCCGCACATCACGCCCCCTGATGGTGCAAGCCGCATTCCAGAGGGCCTGGCGACGCCTCACACAGCCGTCCGCCATCTTTTTCAGGCCATGTTGCCAACCGTTTAAGGCGGTTGCGGCTTATCAAAAATGAGCCAAGACCGTCCCCGAGAAGCCGGCCACAAGCCGGCTTTTTAATGCCTGGCGCAAACAGGCGCCCCGCGTGTTGCCCACCTCTCCCGAGCATACGGATGCGCCGATGCGTTCTGCCCGCGAAGCAGGCAACGCGTACCTGCCCGCCACTCAGAACCGCGTCACCATCCCCACCCGCCAGGTCCGCCCCGGCGCCGGCATGAAGCTCTGCGCCAGCGGATCGAGGTAATAGCGGTCCGTGAGGTTCTGCACCGACACATTCAATTCGGTGTGCTCCAGCAGCTTGTACTTGAGGAACAGATCGAACAACGCCACCGAGCGATAGTCGATCTGCGGCGTGGTCGCGCCGGTCTGCCACGGCTTGTCCATCTGCGCGGTAGGCCCGGAGGTGTAGGTCATGCGCCCACCCACGGTCAGTGCCTCGTCGAAGAAGCGCAGCCCGGTGAGCAGGTTCGCCGAGAAGCGCGGCGGGTTCTGGGTATTGGTGTACGAACCCATGTAGCTGCCCGGCGTGCAGTCCGGGGTGTCCTGGGTGCGCTGATACTGGTTGGCGCTGGCGCGCAGCTTGGCTGCGAAGGTCGCGTCGCAGGTTTCGGTCTGCAGGTAGTAGGTGGCCGACAGGTCGGCGAACACCCGCCCGGCATCGTAATGCGACTGCAACTCCAGGCCACGGGTGCTGTAGCTGTCGGTGTTGCTGAAGGTCATCCGCCCCCACAGCCCAGGGCTCGGATCGTAGTAGCGAGTGATGTAGTGCTTGATGTCGTTGTCGAAGTACGCAAGCTTCGCCGACAGCGAGTCGCCATCGGTGAGGAAATTGCTGCGCAAGGCGCTGACACCCACTTCCCAGCTACGCGAACGCTCGGGCTTGAGGTGCTTGCCCGGGGTGACCTGCTGGGTACCCTGGCTGGTCTCGAGCAGCGAAGGCAGGCGCAGGCCCTGGGTGTAGGAGGCATACACGAAGGTGTCGGGCAGGAACTCGACATTGATGCCGAAGGCCGGCGAGAAGCCACCACCGCTGCTTTTGCTCTGTGGGGTGTAGTCATAACCGGTGACCACGTTGGTGATGCTTTCCGGATGCACCACCACGTTGGTCGCGCCGGATTCGTTGAACGGCACGCCATTGAACGGTTCGTTGCTGTTTTCGAAGACGATGCCGTTGTTCAGCCGCGGGTCGGTGGCATCGGTGTACTGGCCGTTCTGGTCGGGGAACCAGGTCATGCTGCCCCAATGCCCCGGGCTGCTGGCGGTGATCCAGCGCATCTTGCGGTCCTCGCGGCGGGCCTCGGCCAGCACGGTGTTGTCCTTGGTCCGATAATGGGCGTAACGGCCACCGCCCCAAAGCGTCACCTGCTCGACGGGCTTGTACTCCAGATTGCCGTTGAAGCTGAACTCCTGCCGCGTGGCGTCACGCAGCATGCGGTTGGCATTGATGTCGTGCTGGGTGACCAGCATCCCCTTCTGCGGCTGCAGGTCTTCGACCTGGAAGCCGGCGCCCAGGTCCAGCTTGAAGTCGCCATGGGCGGTGGCAAAGCGCAAGACGTTGCTCAGGTCGCCACCGATACGCCGGTCATCCTGGCGCGCCCAGCTGCGATCAGTGCGGAACAACTGGGACTTGGGGGCCATCCAGGCGGCGCTCAGGCCGGCGGTCTTCGCATGGGTCATCCACAGGCTGCCCGTGAGGTCCACCAGTGGATTGCCTTCGGGCAGGTAGTGATAGCGCGCATTGTAGGTGTCGATATCGACCTCCGACGCCGGGTACTGGTAGATACCCGCCGTGCCGAAGCGGAAGATGTCCGACGGCATGATCTCACCCATGCGCCCTTCGAAACGGCGATAGCCCAGATCCAGGGTGTGATCGTCAGCCAGCCGCCAGGTGCTCTTGAACAGGTACGAGTCGGTCTTCGACGACGAGTTGAGCACTTCTTCGCCAGCGTTGTAGGTGCTGGCCACGCTGGATTGCTCACGTCCCCAGCGGTCGTAGAGGCGATAGCGGTCCTGGCCTTTCTTGCCGGAGAAATAGTTACCCTGGCTGCGGTGCGCATAGGCCGCCACCAGGTCGACACGCTCGTTGCTGTAGGCAAAGGCCGCACTGCCGGACTGGGCCTCGGAGCCGAACAGGCTGGCGCGGTTGTCCCGTGGCACCGCGCTCAGGTCCTCGTCCCTGGAGTGGCTGTTGCGATGTTCCGGATCGACGCCGTTGTTCCACAGGTTGCCGGTCAGCCGAACGCCAACGCTGTTGCCATCGACCAGGATGTCGTTGACACCGAGCGTGGTCATGTCGACCGTGCCGCCAATCGCGCCGTTACGGATGCTGGGGCCCTTGCTGACGGTCACCTCGCTGAGCAAGTCCGGGTCGACGTAGCTGCGCTGCTGGGTACCGCCGTAGCCGCGGTACACATCCAGCGCCTGCTCCGAACCGTCGACCCGCACCGCGACCCGGCTCTGCCCCTGGATACCGCGAATGTTGACGTCCAGCGCGCCGCCGTTGCGGCTGTCACCGACCTGCACACCCGCCACGCCCTTGAGCATGTCGCCCACCGACACCGTGCCGAAACGGTCAAGGTCGTCCCGCGACAGATGTACCGTCGAACGCGGCGCCCGGTAGGTCTCTCGCTGCGCATCGAGCAACTGGGTCGAGTCGACCACTGTCGGTGTCAGCTCGGTCGCCGCGCCCGTCACCTTGCCCTCCGGGATGAGCACATAGGCGCCACGCGAGCCCGCCAGCAGCTGCAGGCCGGTGTTGGCCAGCAAGCGCCGCGCGCCTTCGCGCACGCTGTAGCGCCCCTTGAGCGCCGGGGCCGCGCGCCCACGGGTCAGCTCGGCGTCATAGGACAGCAACATCCCCGACTGGCTGGCGAACACCCCCAGCGAGGTCCCCAGCGCGCCCTGGGCGATGTCATAGTCACGCAGCGTGGCATCGTCCATCTGCGTGGTTTCACGCGGGGTGCTGTCGTTGGCCTGGGCCAGGGGCAGGCCGCCGGCCATCAGGCAGCCGAGCACCGCGCAACGCACGGCGAAGCTGATCGGGGACAGGCGTTGCAAGGGCCGTGAAACAGGGGAAAGCCGAGGGGCTGCGGGCATGCTTTTCTCGCTCGTAAGGTCTGCGCCCGGCACTGGATGCGGGCTCCTGCCCTCTCTGTCGCACGAGTGTGAAAAAGGTATATGCAGGCGATTCGCATTTTCACTTGCCCTTGTGATCCAGGCAAATCTAGTGATAATTGTTTGCATTTGCAGCCCTTGACCTCGTCGAGCCATGACCGCCTTGAAGCCCCCCTATCTGCGCAGCCCACCCTGCGCCGTCACCACGCTGTACCTCGAGAACCATGCCTGGCTGCGCGGCTGGCTGGCGTATCGTCTCAGCTCATGGGGGCGCGGCGTGGCCGACGACCTGGCCCAGGACATCTTCGTGCGCGTGCTCGCCAGCCGCGGCACACTGCCGCCCGAAAACATCCGCCAGCCGCGGGCCTATCTGACCCGCATCGCCAACTGCGTGCTGGTCAGCTGGCGTCGCCGGCACTCGCTGGAACAGGCCTGGCTCCAGGCCCTGGCGCTGGTGCCCGAGGCAGAACAGCCGTCTCCCGAGCAGCAGAGCGTCATCCTCGAGACCCTGCACGAGATCGATGCCATGCTCGACACCCTGCGCCCACGGGTCAGGCAGGCATTCCTGATGGCGACCCTGGACGGCATGAAGCAGAAAGACATCGCCCAGGCCTTGAACATCGCCCTGCCCACGGTGAAGAAATACATCCACGAGGGCTACGTGGCCTGCCTGAGCCAGATGCCCGATGAATGACCAGCCCATTGCCCAGCCTGTACTGGCCAAGGCCGCCTCGTGGCTGCTGCTGATGCAGGAGGGCCCGCTGAGCCCGGCGCAACAGGTCGAACTGGAACACTGGCGGCGCAGCGATCCGCAGCATGAGCGCGCCTGGCATCGCGCCCAACGCCTGCTGTCGCGGCTTGGCACCCTGCCGCCGACGCTGGCCACGCAGACCCTGGCCCGCCCAGCGCACAGCAGCCGCCGCGCGGTGTTGCGCTCCCTGCTCCTGTTGGGCGGCGTGGCGCCCCTGGGCTGGTGGATCTGGCGGCGCGGCATGGCCGGCAGCGATTACCTCACTGCCGTGGGCGAACGTCGCGAAGTGCTGCTGGCCGATGGCAGCCAGCTGTTACTCAACAGCAATACCGCGTTGAGCGTGCGCTTCAGCGCCGAGCAACGCCTGCTGCGCCTGGATCGAGGCGAGATCTACATCGTCACCGCACCCGACCCGCGCCCGCTGCGGGTGCAGACCGAACAAGGTGTGATGGTGGCGCTGGGCACGGCGTTCAGCGTGCGGCAGTTGCCGCACGAGACTCAGCTCGCGGTCTACGAAGGCGCCGTGCGCATCCAACCCGAGCGGGCCGACAGCCCAACGGTCATCCATGCCGGGCAACAGGTACTCTTCACCCGCGACCGGCTCGGTCCCATCGAAGCCGCGCGTGCGACCCGGCTGGCCTGGCGCAACGGCTTGCTGGTGGCCGACGACATGCCGCTGCTGCAGTGGACCCAAGAGATGATGCGTTACGGCGAGCAAGCCCTGATCTGCGATCCGTCCGTGGGCGATCTGCGTATTTCCGGCACCTTCCCCCTGGACGACCTGCCCCTGGCCTTGGCGATGCTGAGCCAAAGCCACCACCTGCGGACCCGCAGCGAGAGCGCCGGGATATTCATCAGCCGCTGAGCCAGGCTGATGGCCAACCACGGTGCCGCGCTGCCACGCGGTCCCTGTGGGAGCGGGTTTACCCGCGAAACAGGCGCCACCTGACGAATGCCAGCATCCGGCCATTGCCCAGGTGCCGGGCTCAATGGGATGATTCGTATTTGCAATGAATTCTCATCAAGGCCATCCCGTGTCCCCCAAGCTCCTGCTCGCCGAAGACGACCCCCGCCTGCGCATGGGCCTGGAACAGCATTTCCAGCAGCGCGGCTTCACCGTGCAGGCCTGCGAGCATGGCACCCAGGCCCTGACCGCCTTGCAGCAGGGGCGCTTCGATCTGGTCCTGCTGGACATCATGCTGCCCGGCATCGACGGCCTCAGCCTGCTCGACGAGCTGCGCCGGCACCAGGCGGTGCCGGTGATGCTGATGTCAGCGCTGGGCGCCGAACAGGACCGCATCAGCGGCTTCACCCGTGGCGCCGACGACTACCTGCCCAAACCGTTCAGCCTGGCCGAACTGGATGCCCGGGTCGATGCCCTGCTGCGTCGCGTGGCGCTCGACCGCCGCCCAGCGGCGCCCGTGGCGCATGCCAGCCTGCACTTCGACCCCGTCAACCATGACGTTGCCCACCAGGGCCGCAGCGCCGGCCTGACCGGCTCGGAGTACCGCCTGTTGGCAACCTTGCGCGAGCACCCCGGCGAGGCCTTGAGCAAGCCGTTCCTCTACCAGAGCGTGCTGCACCGCCCCTATACCCGTCTCGATCGCGGCCTGGACGTGCATGTCTGCAACCTGCGCCGCAAGCTCGCTGGCATCGGCGCGGGCCATCTGGAAATCCAGGCGGTACGCGGCCAGGGCTACGTCCTGGTGGAAACGGAGCCCCACTGATGCGCCGTCACCCGCTGCTGTGGAAGCTGGCCCTGCTGCAGGTCGGCTTCTGCCTGCTGCTGACCTGGCTGATCTGGACCTGGGGCCTGTCGGTCGAACGCAGCACCTACTTTCTCGCCCCCGCCGAGCGCGCCTTCCTGGCAGGCTTCGCCGAACAGGCCGAGCAGGCCTGGCACCGCGACGGCGCAACCGGCGTGGAGCGACTGCGCGACCAGCTGCAGCGCCAGCAAGACACCTGGGTGGCCATCGTCGGTCCACGCCTGGAAAGCCTCGGCACCACGCCGCTGAGCGCCGAGGAAGCCAGCCGGCTGACCTTCATGCGCAAGCTCGACTGGCCGATGAGCCGTCGCCTGCAGGACGAGCTGCCATACGTGAGCATCGAATTCCCCGATCATCCGCAAGAGGGCCGTCTGGTCATCCAGCTCCCCGAGCACCTGCTGCCCACCGGCCTGACGCCCTGGACCCACGTGGTCACCCATGGCGTGGCTCCGGCGCTGCTCGCCCTGCTGCTGGGGCTGGCGCTGTACCGCCACCTGGTGGCCCCGCTCAACCGCCTGCGCGACCGTGCCGACGCCCTGCGCGCAGACGACCTGGACAGCCCCGGCCTGCCACTGCAGGAGCGCCGCGACGAGCTGGGCGAACTGGCCCAGGCCTTCGAGCACATGGCCGCGCGCCTGCGCAAAAGCCTCGACCAACAACGCCTGCTGCTGCGCACCCTGTCCCATGAGCTGCGCACGCCGCTGGCGCGCCTGCGCATCGCCCACGACAGCGGCCTGCCCGCCGAGCAACTGCGCCAGCGCCTGGACCGCGAGGTGGACGACATGCAGAAACTGCTCGAAGACACCCTCGACCTCGCCTGGCTGGACACCGAGCAACCGCAGCGGGTGACCGAACCGGTGCTGGTGCTGTCGGTCTGGGAAGCCCTGGCCCAGGACAGCTGCTTCGAAAGCGGCTGGACCAGCGAACGGCTGCCATGCGCGCTCGGCCTCGACTGCCAGGTACAGGCGCATCTGGACAGCCTGGCCCAGGCCCTGGAAAACCTGCTGCGCAACGCCGTCCGCCACTCACCGCCTGGCGGCCGGGTCAGCCTGGACGGCTGGCGTGAAGGCCCGCACTGGCACCTGTGCCTACGCGACCAAGGGCCAGGGGTACCGGAGGACGAGCTCGAACGGATCTTCCAGCCCTATCGCCGCCTGCCGGGCAGCGGCGCCGGCTTCGGCCTGGGGCTGGCCATTGCCCGGCGCGCCATCGAACTACAGGGTGGCCGGCTGTGGGCCAGCAACGGCTATCCCGGCCTGTGCCTGCACCTGCTGCTGCCGGCCAGCGAAAGTGTTTAGAAAGTTAATGCGCTTTACTCTCAAATAAGAGTTATTACCATCTGTGATCTCTTGAATTCAGCCCGCCGTGCCGGAGATCCCACATGTCGCCCCGCCCGCTTCCCTTCGCCCCCTGCCTGCTGCTGTCCAGCTGCCTGCTCAGCGCCGCCGTGCAGGCCGCCAGCCAACCCGAACCGATCGAGCTGGAAAGCCAGAGCGTGGTAGCCACCGCACTGGAGGAGACCAAGCAGGCACCAGGCGTGTCGATCATCACCGCCGAGGACAT
Source organism: Pseudomonas sp. GD03858 (assembly GCF_029840925.1). Lineage (GTDB taxonomy): Bacteria > Pseudomonadota > Gammaproteobacteria > Pseudomonadales > Pseudomonadaceae > Aquipseudomonas. Next base: position 12,388 of record NZ_JAOCDM010000008.1, on the reverse strand, counting down.
CAAGAAACGCCCGCCGGCCAACGACCTGTCGCAGATCATCCGCACCATGCCCGGGGTCAACCTCACCGGCAACTCCACCAGCGGCCAGCGCGGCAACAACCGGCAGATCGATATCCGCGGCATGGGCCCGGAAAACACCCTGATCCTGGTCGACGGCAAGCCGGTCGCCAGCCGCAATTCGGTGCGCTACGGCTGGCGCGGCGAGCGCGACACCCGCGGTGATAGCAACTGGGTGCCGGCCGACCAGGTCGAACGCATCGAGGTGATTCGCGGCCCGGCGGCGGCGCGCTACGGCTCCGGCGCCATGGGTGGGGTGATCAACATCATCACCAAGCAGGCCGGCAACCAGACCCACGGCAACATGACCGTGTACCAGAACTTCCCCCAGCACGGTGACGAAGGCGCCACCAAGCGCGTGAGCTTCGGCCTCAACGGTCCGCTGACCGACAGCCTCAGCTACCGGGTGTACGGTAACGTCGCCAAGACCGATTCGGACGACTGGGACATCAACCAGGGCCACCAGTCGGCGCGCACCGGCAACCAGGCCGGCACCCTGCCCGCTGGCCGTGAAGGCGTGCGCAACAAGGACGTCAACGGCCTGCTCAGCTGGCACCTGAGCCCGGAGCAGACCCTCGACTTCGAGGCTGGTTTCAGCCGCCAGGGCAACATCTACAGCGGCGACACCCAGAACACCAACTCCAACAGCACGGTGAAGAACCTGCTGGGCCACGAAACCAACATCATGTACCGCGAGAACTACGCCATCACCCACCGTGGCGACTGGGATTTCGGCAGCACCATGGCCTACCTGCAGTACGCCAAGACCCGCAACAGCCGGGTCAACGAGGGCCTGGCCGGCGGGACCGAAGGCATTTTCAGCAATGCCGATTTCTACACCTCGACCCTGCGCGACCTCACTGCCCACGGCGAGCTCAACCTGCCGCTGCACGCCTGGCGCGAGCAGACCCTGACCCTGGGCAGCGAGTGGAGCCAGCAGAAACTCGACGACCCCAGCGCCAACACCCAGACCACCAGCGAAGGCGGCAGCGTGTCGGGCCTGACCAGCACCGGTCGCAGCACCACCTCGCAGGCCCAGATCTTCTCGCTGTTCGCCGAGGACAATATCGAGCTGCTGCCCGGCACCATGCTTACCCCGGCCCTGCGCTTCGACCACCACAGCATCGTCGGCGACAACTGGAGCCCATCGCTCAACCTGTCCCATGCGCTGAGCGACACCCTCACCCTCAAGGCCGGCATCGCCCGGGCCTACAAGGCCCCGAACCTGTACCAGCTCAACCCCGACTACCTGCTCTACAGTCGCGGCCAGGGCTGCTACGGGCAGAGCACCAGTTGCTACCTGCAAGGCAACGAGCACCTCAAGGCCGAGACCAGTGTGAACAAGGAGCTGGGCATCGAGTTCCAGCGTGACGGCTGGGTCGCGGGGCTGACCTACTTCCGCAACGACTACAAGAACAAGATCGACTCGGGCCTGAGCAAGATCGGCAACGCCGTCGGCGGCAGCGGCAGCTACGCCAACGCCGCGATCTACCAGTGGGAGAACATCCCCAAGGCGCTGGTCGAGGGCCTGGAAGGCACCCTGACCATCCCGCTGGCCGAACAACTGAAGTGGAGCAACAACTTCACCTACATGCTCCAGTCGAAGAACAAGGAAACCGGCGACACCCTCTCGGTGACCCCGGCCTACACCCTCAACTCGATGCTCGACTGGCAGGCCAGCGACGACCTGTCGCTGCAACTGAGCGTGGCCTGGTACGGCAAGCAGAAACCCAAGAAGTACGACTATCACGGCGACCGTGTGACCGGCTCGTCCAACGACCAGCTGGCGCCCTACGCGCTGGTCGGCGCCAGCGGCACCTACGCCATCAGCAAGAACCTCAGCGTGACCGCCGGCGTCGACAACCTGTTCGACAAACGCCTGTACCGCGCGGGCAACGCCCAGGGCGTGAACAACATCGAAGGCGCGGGCGCGGCCACTTACAACGAACCAGGCCGCACCCTCTACACCAGCCTGACCGCCTCCTTCTGAGGCCATGCCGCTGCCGCGTCGCCTGACGCGGCAGCGGCGTGCATAACGAGATCGTCTGATGAAAATCCTTCCCCTGATCCTGGCCCTGGCCATGACCGGCCCCGCCCTGGCGCAACCGGCGCCCGAGCAGAAGATGGACAGCAGCGTGCTGCAACGCCAGGACCTGGCCTATCGCTTCAGCCACCTCGACCTGGACTCGCGCGACGGTCAGCGCCACTACCGCCTGTGGATCGGCAAGCCCGACCGCCCCGCGCCCGCCAGTGGCTATCCGGTGCTGTGGATGCTCGACGGCAACGCCGCCATCGGCGCTCTGCAGGCGCGACAACTGGAAAAGCTCGCCGCGGGCCAGGCGCCGCTGCTGGTCGCCATCGGCTACCAGACCGACCAGCGCATCGAGCGTGCCGCCCGCACCTACGACTACACCCCGGTGGTGCCTGGCCTGACCGAGCAGCGCGATCCGCTGACCGGCCAGCCCAGTGGCGGCGTGGATGTGTTCCTCGATCTGCTGGAGCAACGCATGCGCCCGATGGTCGCCGCCACCGCGCCGATCGACCCCGCCCGCCAGACCCTCTGGGGCCATTCCTACGGCGGGCTGGCGGTGCTGCACACCCTGTTCACCCGGCCCGGCCTGTTCAGCGAATATGCGGCAGCCAGCCCCTCGCTGTGGTGGCGCGACGGCGCCATCGTCGACGAGGCGACCGGACTGGCACAGCGTCTTGGCCACAGCCGCCCGCGCCTGCTGCTGATGCGCGGCGGCGACGAGCCGTCCAGCCCGCGTGGCGCAGCGGCGGCCGACAGTGAGCGAGCGATGCGCGAGCTGACCGCGCGCCTGGCCAAGGTCGATGGGCTGCAGGTGCGCTACCAGCGCTTCGCCGGACTGGGGCACGGCCCGATGTTGCCGGCCTCGCTCGGCCAGGTGCTCGACAGCATGGCCCGTGGCCCCCGTCACGGCGACCCACGCCCAAAGTCGTAGAACGCCCGCTTGCCAACCGGGTGGCACATTGCTGTATGCTTGCCCGGTCTTCAGGGCGGGGTGAAAGTCCCCACCGGCGGTAAATCGAAAGATGAGCCCGCGAGCGCCCCGGCCATGCCGGGGGTCAGCAGATCTGGTGAGATTCCAGGGCCGACGGTCATAGTCCGGATGAAAGAAGGCGTTTGGCAGGGGGCCATCGGTGCGCCCTTGCGCGCGCATTTTGTTCGCCCCGAGACGTTCATCGATCATTCACGAGGAGCGTTTCATGTCCACCATGCATTCCAAGCAATTCCCCAACGTCAGCGCCGCCATCGCCGCCTTCCAGGCCGGGCGCCCTGTCTTGCTGCTCGACGACGACGACCGTGAGGACGAAGCCGACATCGTCGCCGCCGCCGAGAACCTGTCGCTGCAGACCATGGCCATGATGATCCGCGATTGCAGCGGCATCGTCTGCCTGTGCCTGGACGAAGCCACCGTCGACGCCCTGCAGCTGGCGCCGATGGTGCAGAACAACCAGGCCCGCCACGGCACCGGCTTCACCGTCACCATCGAGGCCGCCGAGGGCGTCAGCACCGGTGTGTCGGCCCAGGACCGCATCACCACCATCGAAGCGGCGCTGCGCTCCACCGCGCAAGAGCGGCATATCGTCAGCCCCGGCCATGTGTTCCCGCTGCGCGCCCGTGACGGTGGCGTGCTGGCCCGCCGTGGCCACACCGAAGGCTCGGTGGACCTGGCCCGCCTGGCCGGCCTGCGCCCGGCGGCGGTGCTGTGCGAACTGATGAACCCCGATGGCAGCATGGCTCGCGGCGAGCAGGTGGCGGTTTACGCGCGCCAGTACAACCTGCCGGTGCTGACCATCGAGGAACTGGCGCGCTATCGCGAGGCGATGGTCGAGCTGGAAGCGGAAATCGCCTGAGCCTGTGGGAGCGGGTTTACCCGCGAAGGGCCGCAAGGCGGCCCCACTCACCGCTGCCGATTCAGCCCCAGCTCCATGTCATCGATCAGCCCCTTGGCCAGGCCGCTGAGAATCCGCGCGGCACTGCCCGCCATCAGATCACCCTCCATCTCGGCCTCGGTGGTGAAGTGCGCCACGCAGCCAAGCAGCACCGACAGGTCGCTGAAGGCGTGATCGAACGGGATACCGGGTTTGATGGAGAAAATCTCGAGGCAGGTGGTCTGGCCCTGGATCGGGCCGGGCTTGAGGTCGGCGCTCATATCGGTGCCCCTTTGGCTCGGGCATGGCGGATCAGGGCCAGTACCAGTTGCGAGAGGATCTCGGCGCTGTCCATCATCACGTCGAGACGGTCGTCGGGCTGGCAGTTCACGTAGGCGTGGACCGTGTCGGTGAGGGTTTCCATCAGCTTGTTGGCCTGGGCCATGGCTTCCTCGGGGGCGAGGTCGCTGATGATGGTGACGTAGGGTATTGGGTAGGGTGGGTCAGGTACTTGTTTTTTCATCTGTTTTCTCTGTGTCAAAGCGAAGAAAAAACCGCCCGTATCCTTCTCACAGATGTGGGTGGCAGCCGTGCGCGAGGTGAGAAGTCCGCGGACACAGAAACGCGGCCAGACCGAAGCCTGCCCACGCACGGCTGCCATGAAAGCAATGCCATGACTGTGTAACTCGCGACGGGCTTCTCACACCCGGTCGCCAAATTTGACGACCCGGCGACGTTACCCCCGGGGTATTTCCCAGCCAATGCGGAGCCTTCCGGCAGGTGCGTAGGATAGGTCTCAAGCGCTGTCAGGCTGAAGGATTTGGTTGCAGATTCGGAATTGTCTTACGGGCTTGGGATGAGGGCTGTCGAGGGTCCGTGGTGGGGCTGCCAGGGGCCTGGCGATAGCTTTGCAGCGCCTATCAGATCGAGCGCCGCCCGCGCGGCGCATCGCGACGCAAGGCCGCTCCTACATTTGTTTCGGGCCAGTCCATCCTGCGCCATTGCCTGGTCCGCCTTGTTCGCCCGACGCGGTTTCAGCGTGGGCACCGCTGGCGCCCCATCTGCCTTGAGACATGCGCCAAGGCGGGCAGCGGTACTGTCACAGGACTCATTGGCCCGAAACAGATGTAGGAGCGGCCTTGCGTCGCGATGCGCCGCGCGGGCGGCGCTCGATCTGATAGGCGCTGCAAGGCCTGCGCCGAACACCACGGCAAAATAAGACCAACGACACCCCCCGGTAATTTGCTCCCCCTGCCCCGCTCTGCTAGTGTCGCGCCGTTCTGAACACCACCGAGACAGTCGCCATGGCCCGCAAAAAAGCCTCCCTCGATTTCGAGCAATCCCTCGCCGACCTGCAAGCCCTGGTCGAGCGCCTGGAGAACGGCGAATTGTCGCTGGAAGAATCGCTGGCCGCCTTCGAGCAAGGCATCGCCCTGACCCGCGATTGCCAAGGCGCCCTGGCCCAGGCCGAACAAAAAGTGCAGATCCTGCTGGAACGCGACGGCGAGCTGAGCGCACAGCCGTTCGACGCGGAGCCGCAGGCATGATCGCCCAGTACCAGGCCAGCGCCCAGGCCCGCGTCGACGCGGCCCTCGAGCCGCTGTTCCAGGCCCCGTCCAAAGAGCTCGAACGCCTCTACGCCGCCATGCGCTACAGCGTGATGAACGGCGGCAAGCGCGTGCGTCCGCTGCTCGCCTACGCCGCCTGCGAAGCCTTCGGCGCCCCGGCCGAACAGGCCAATGGCGCCGCTTGCGCAGTGGAGCTGATCCACGCTTATTCGCTGGTCCACGACGACCTGCCGGCCATGGACGACGACGACCTGCGTCGCGGCCAGCCGACCACCCACAAGGCGTTCGACGAAGCCTGCGCCATTCTCGCCGGCGACGGCCTGCAAAGCCTGGCCTTCGGCGCCCTGCTCGACCCACGCCTGAGCCCGCAGCCAGACGCCATCCGCCTGCAGATGGTCCAGGCCCTGGCCAAGGCCGCCGGCCCCGCCGGCATGGTCGGCGGCCAAGCCATCGACCTCGGCTCGGTGGGCCTGAAGCTCGACCAGCAGGCGCTGGAATACATGCACCGGCACAAGACCGGCGCGCTGATCGAAGCCAGCGTGCGCCTCGGCGCCTTGGCCAGCGGCCGCGCCGGGCAGGCCCAGCTCGATGCCCTGCAGACTTATGCACAGGCCATCGGCCTGGCCTTCCAGGTGCAGGACGACATCCTCGACGTGGAGAGCGATACCGCCACCCTCGGCAAACGCCAGGGCGCCGACATCGCCCGCGACAAACCGACCTACCCGGCGCTGCTCGGACTGCAAGCGGCCAAGACCTACGCCCTGGAGCTGCGCGACCAGGCGCTGGCGACGCTGCAAGGCTTTGGCGAGCACGCCGAACCGCTGCGGGCGCTGGCCCGCTACATCGTCGAACGCCGCCACTAAGGCCTGAGATAGACCCTGTGGGAGCGGCCTTGTGTCGCGATAGGGCCGCACAGCGGCCCCGGTGTTTTTTGCGTCAACGCTGAAATCCTGGGGCTGCTGCGCAGCCCTTTCGCGACACAAGGCCGCTCCTACAGGATCCGCGCTGCATTGACCTCTCTGCACACCCGTCCGAATGGGCAGCTTTTCCTACAATGGGGTAAACTGCCGCGTCTTCACACCTATAACGACACGCCTGATGCCCACGACGTTTCAAGAGATCCCCCGCGAACGCCCGGTCACGCCGTTGCTGGACCGCGCCGACACGCCCGCCGGCTTGCGCCGCCTGGCCGAAGCCGACCTGGAGAGCCTGGCCGACGAGCTGCGCCAGGAGCTGCTCTACACCGTGGGCCAGACCGGTGGGCACTTCGGTGCAGGCCTGGGCGTCATCGAGCTGACCATCGCCCTGCACTACGTCTTCGACACCCCGGACGACCGGCTGGTGTGGGACGTCGGCCACCAGGCCTATCCGCACAAGATCCTCACCGGGCGCCGTGAGCGCATGCTCAGCCTGCGCCAGAAGGACGGCATCGCCGCCTTCCCGCGCCGCAGCGAGAGCGAGTACGACACCTTCGGCGTCGGCCACTCCAGCACCTCGATCAGCGCCGCCTTGGGCATGGCCATCGCCGCCCGCCTGCAGAACGACCCACGCAAGTCGATCGCCGTGATTGGCGACGGCGCGCTGACCGCCGGCATGGCCTTCGAAGCGCTGAACCACGCGCAGGAAGTGGACGCCGACATGCTGGTGATCCTCAACGACAACGACATGTCGATCTCGCGCAACGTCGGCGGCCTGTCCAACTACCTGGCCAAGATCCTCTCCAGCCGCACCTACGCCAGCATGCGCGAAGGCAGCAAGAAAGTGCTGTCGCGCCTGCCCGGGGCCTGGGAGATCGCGCGGCGCACCGAAGAGTACGCCAAGGGCATGCTGGTGCCGGGCACGCTGTTCGAGGAGCTGGGCTGGAACTACATCGGCCCGATCGATGGCCATGACCTGCCGACCCTGATCGCCACCCTGCGCAACATGCGTGACCTCAAGGGCCCGCAGTTCCTGCACGTGGTCACCAAGAAGGGCAAGGGCTTCGCCCCGGCCGAGGTCGACCCGATCGGCTACCACGCCATCACCAAGCTGGAGCCGGCCGACAAGCCGGTCGCGCCGAAGAAGGCCAGCGGGCCGAAGTACTCCGCGGTGTTCGGTCAGTGGCTGTGCGACATGGCCGCTGCCGACAATCGCCTGGTGGGCATCACCCCGGCGATGAAGGAAGGCTCGGACCTGGTCGACTTCAGCGAACGCTACCCCGAGCGCTACTTCGACGTCGCCATCGCCGAGCAGCACGCGGTGACCCTGGCCGCGGGCATGGCCTGCGAGGGCGCCAAGCCGGTGGTGGCGATCTACTCCACCTTCCTGCAGCGCGCCTATGACCAGTTGATCCACGACGTGGCGGTGCAGGACCTGGACGTGCTGTTCGCCATCGACCGCGCCGGCCTGGTCGGCGAGGACGGCCCGACCCATGCCGGCGCCTACGACCTGTCGTACCTGCGCTGCGTACCCGGCATGCTGGTGATGACCCCGAGCGACGAGAACGAGCTGCGCAAGATGCTCAGCACCGGCCACCACTACAAAGGCCCGGCCGCCGTGCGCTACCCGCGTGGCACCGGCCCCAACGCGCCGATCAGCGGCGACCTCGAGCCGCTGGAGATCGGCAAGGGCGTGGTCCGCCGCCAGGGCGGCAAGGTCGCCCTGCTGGTGTTCGGCGTGCAGTTGACCGAAGCCTTGCAGGTGGCCGAGCAGATCGACGCCACCGTGGTCGACATGCGTTTCGTCAAGCCGCTGGACGAAGCGCTGGTACTGGAGATGGCCGCCAACCATGAGCTGCTGGTGACCATCGAGGAAAACGCCATCATGGGCGGTGCCGGCGCCGCCGTCGGCGAGTTCCTCGCCCGCGAGGCGGTGGTCAAGCCGCTGCTGCACCTGGGCCTGCCGGATATCTATGTCGAGCACGCCAAGCCGGCGCAGATGCTGGCTGAATGTGGGTTGGATGTGGCTGGCATACAGGCGGCTGTCACCGCCCGCATGGCCAAGCTCGGCCTTTAAACCCCGATCGCGGGGCAAGCCCGCTCCCACGCGTGGGAGCGGGCTTGCCCCGCGATTGCAATGGAACTGCCCATGAAGATCCGCGCCCTCCCCCTGCTCTGCCTGCCCGCCGCCGCCCTGGCCGCCGAACCCTCCCGCGACGACGCCCTCAAGCTCCCCGATGTGCTGATCAGCGCCAGTCGCCAGGTCGAATCGCGCAGCGCCACCAGCGCCGCCAATACCGTCTTCACCCGCAGCGACATCGACCGCCTGCAACCCAGCAGCGTCACCGACCTGCTCACCCGCGTCCCCGGCGTGCAGGTTGCGCCAACCGGCGGTCGCGGCAGCCTGCCGGGCATCTTCATCCGTGGCACCAAGGCCGCGCAGACCCTGGTGCTGGTCGACGGCGTACGGATCGCCAACGCCACCTCCGGCGACAGCGGCCTGCAGTTCCTCGACATCGACCAGATCGAGCGGGTGGAGGTGCTGCGCGGCTCGCGCTCGGCGGTCTACGGCAGCGACGCCATCGGCGGGGTGATCCAGATCTTCACCCGCCGTGGCGATGGCCAGGGCCTGCACCCGCGCGCGCGCCTGGCGGCTGGCAGCAACCAGACCTGGCAGCGCAGCCTGGGTCTGTCCGGGGGCAGCGGCGCGACGCGCTTCAACCTCGGCGCCAGCCTCGACGAAACCGCCGGGATCGACTGGACCGGTCCGTCGCTCGCCAGCGATGGCGACCACGATGCCTACCGTAATCGCTCGTTCAACCTGAGCCTGAGCCACGCCTTCGACGAGCGTTTCGAGGCGGGTCTGAACCTGCTCGACAGCCGCGGGCGCAGCGAATACGACAATCCGTTCGGGCGTTACGACATGGCCAGTTTCCAGAGCTTCGGCCAGAAACCCTACACCGACTTCACTGTCAGCAGCCTGGGCACCTACCTTGATGCCCAGCTCACCGACGCCTGGCATTCGCGCCTGGAGCTGGGGCACAGCGAAAACCGCGACGACAAGCGCGACAAGCTCAGCGACGAGCGCTTCGTGTTCAACACCTACCGCGACCAGCTGACCTGGCAGAACGACTTCGCGCTGGACGCGCGCAACACCCTGCTGGCAGGCGTCGACTGGTACCAGGATCGCGTCCACGCCAGCACCGATTTCACCGAGGACAGCCGCTTCAACCGCGCCGCGTTCATCCAGCACCGCTTCAGTGGCGAGCACTTCTCCACCGAGCTTGGCGTGCGCCGCGACCAGAACCAGCAGTTCGGTGGCCAGACCACCTGGAGTGGCAGCCTGACGCTGCCGGTCGATGCCGACAACGATGTGCTGCTGTCCTACAGCGAGGGTTTTCGCGCGCCGACCTTCAACGACCTGTACTACCCGCAGTACAGCAACCCGAACCTCGACCCCGAGCGCTCGAAGAGCTACGAGCTGCAATGGCGCAGCCAGCTGAGCCGTGACAGCCGCCTCGAAGCCTCGCTGTACCGCACCGACCTGCGCGACGCGATCGTCTTCGGCGCGGGCTCCATCCCCCGCAACGTGGCCTCGGCCCGCATCAACGGCTTCGAACTGGGCCTGGAGCAACAGTGGGGCCAATGGCGCAGCCAGCTCGGCCTGGCCCTGATCGACCCGCGCGACCGCGACAGTGGACATACCCTCGCCCGCCGCGCACGACGCACCTTGAGCCTCGACCTGGACCGTCAGTTCGACCGTTTCAACCTGGGGGGAAGCTGGCAGGCGGTGAGCAGCAGCTATGACGACGAGGCCAACCGCAACGCGCTGGGCGGCTACGGCCTGCTCGGGCTGCGGGGCGGATGGGCGGCCAGCGACGAGGTCAAGCTGGAGCTCAAGCTCGACAACCTGCTGAACAAGCGCTACAGCCGCGCCCTCTACAGCTTCGACGGCAACCAGTATGGTTACCGCGACGAGGGCCGCACCTGGCTGCTGAGCGTTACCTGGACGCCGGCGCTCTAGCCGCCAGCAAGGCACACAGCCGGGCGGTGGCTTCGATCATCTGCCCGCTGGGCCGCTCCAGGCCCTTGTCCGGCACCACCAGCAAGCGATCACCGGCCACCGCGCTCAACGTCGGCCAGCGCCGCCAACTGGCCAGTTGCGCCTCGTCGCCGGCCAGGATCACTTCCGGGTCGCGCAGCAACACCGACTCCACGCTCACCTGCGGCGCGGGCAGGGCCAGGTCATCGAACACATTGCGCGCCCCGCAGACCCGCAGGGCGTCGCTGACCACTTGCTGGCCGCCCAAGGTGTACAACGGCTTGTCCCACACCTGATAGAACACCCGCAACGGCGTCTGGCGCCGGTAGCGCTCGCGCAGCGCCTGCAGACGCTCGCGCAGGCCGGCGGCATAGGCGTCGCCCTGCGCGGGGCGACCGATGCGCCGGGCAATGGCCTGGACCTGCCCGATCAGCTGGTCGAGGTCGCCGGGCTCGGCGCTGAACGTGTCGATGCCCAGGCGCCGCAGCTGGTCGCGCTGGGCAGCGGACACGCTGCCGGGCCAGAGCAGCAGCAGGTCCGGCTTGAGGCTCAGCAGGCGCTCCATGTCCAGCTGGCCATGACGGCCGACCGAAGGCAGATCGCGCAGGGTCGCTGGGCGCTCGCCGCTATCGAGCAAGCCGACCAGCAGCTCGCCGGCGTCCAGTTCGAGAACGATTTCGGTCATCGACGGCGCCAGGCTGACCACCCGTGGCCCGGCCTCGGCCAGGGCGCCGACGCACAGCAGCGCGAGAAAGGCGAGAAGCGCCCGCATCAGCCGAGCTGGCGCGGAATACGGTAGAGGTACAGCACCACCACGGTGGACAGGGCGAGGAGGATCTGCGGCACCGCCTCCAGTCCGACCAGCACCGACAGCGCCGCGACCCAGGCCGGGAAGCAGGCGAACAGCATCGCCAGACGCCTGACCCGCGCCAACTCGATCCAGGCAGCGGGTTCGTCCGCCGTGCCCAGTTGCTGGTCGGTGGCGATCAGCGCCCGCTTGTAGGCGCCGAAGCGCGGCAGGCTGAGGAACATAGTCGCGGCCCCGCCGATGAACAATGGCATGGCCAGCACCGGGATCAGCGGCGCTCCCCCGCCGAACGCCCAGGCCATTATCGGCAATGGCAACAGGCCCACGGCCAGGTACTGCCACCAGGCCAGCGCCAGCCGGCGCTTCACCTCGCCACGGGTCACGCCTGTGGCACCTCGCCCTGGTGCTTGTTGCCCATCATGTGGCCAAGCTTGTCGGCCTTGGTGGCCAGGTACAGGCGGTTGTGCGGGTTATGGCCGGTATGCAGCGGCACGCGCTCGGCGACCTTGATGTGCATGTCGGTCAGCGCCTTGACCTTGCGCGGGTTGTTGGTCATCAGGCGCAGCGACTTCACGCCCAGGTGCTCGAGCATCGGCAGGCACATGCCATAGTCACGCTGGTCGGCGGCGAAGCCCAGGCGCTCGTTGGCCTCGACGGTGTCGGCGCCGCCGTCCTGCAGCTCGTAGGCGCGAATCTTGTTCAAAAGGCCAATGCCACGGCCTTCCTGGCGCAGGTACAGCAGCACGCCGCGGCCTTCGCGGGCGATGGCCTGCAACGCGGCTTCCAGTTGCGAACCGCAGTCGCAGCGCTGGCTGAACAGGGCATCGCCGGTCAGGCACTCGGAGTGCAGACGCCCCAGCACCGGCTCGCCGTCGGCGATGTCACCCAGGCTGAGCACCACGTGCTCACGGCCGGTGGCTTCGTCGAGAAAGCCATGCATGGTGAAGATCGCGAAGGGGGTCGGGAGTTTGGAGGCGGCAACGAAGACGACGGGCACGTGGTGCTCCTGGAAAGTAGGAATTTTCAGATTGGCCGATTGTATCAGCAGCCCGGCGCGGGTGCGCAGGGTGAATATCGTGGCTTAAGATCGAAAAGTTCG
>NZ_JAOCDM010000079.1 GCF_029840925.1 Pseudomonas sp. GD03858 | reverse complement strand
CAGGGGATCGTGCTCCTGGCTGGGACAGTCTCCACAAAAAAGCCCGCATCGCTGCGGGCTTTTTTGTGTCTGCGTATATCAGAAGCGGAACACTTCCATATCGGTGCGAATTGGCGAGGCCATCGGAATCTTCGGTTTCTCCGGCTCTTTCTTGACCTGGACCGGCGCCGCCGGCTTGCGCGGTGTCTCCTCGGCGATGGCCGGCTGGTTGGCCAGCGGCTTTACCGCGGAGCTCAGCTGTTCGGCCAGCTTCTGCAGCAACTGCCCCTGGGCCTGGACCTGAGCCGACTCGCTGCCTGCGTGAGGCTGCTCGAGGTGGACGATGCGGTTGTCGCGCACCTGGCCACGACGGTCCAGCACACGCCATTGGGCATCCAGGATCGCGGGCTGGTCCTTGCCCGAGTCCAGGCGGGTGATCGACAGCAGCACCTGCACGTCCGGCGTGAAGCCGGCACTGGCCGGGGCGAGCACGACGCGCTGGCTGTCCAGGCGCCAGGCGAGCTGCCGTACCAGCAACTGATCGATATCCGACGAAAGGCTACCGGCCCAACGACCGTCGGTCGCCGCGGTCAGGCTGCCATCGGCCTGCCGTTGCAGGAAGGTTTCGCGTTGCAGGTAGTCGGCCACCGATACCGGGCCAAGCACCACCGCCATGCCCGCAGCCTGGCTAGGCTGGCCGGGATCACCGCTGTCGAGCTGATACAGGGCCACCGGCTGATGCATGCTGCATCCGCTCAGTCCCAGCAGGCCAGTCATCAACAGCGCAAATGGAAGGCGCAGAAATTTCATTCATCCCATCCAAGCGGTCGTCACAAGACTGACCGCAGTGATACTCGTGTAGATTCGTCCGGGCACTCGGCCACGCCGGCGCCGCAAGGGCGATATCATCCGCGAAAAAACCGCCAGACTCCAGCATTTCCGCCCGAAGCGGCGCCGAAAGCGCCGCGACAGACGGCCCAGCGCCTCAGGCGACAGGCTCCACCAGCAAGGCATCCACGCGCTGGAAGCCGCGTGGCAATTTGCTACCACGACGACCGCGCTCACCCTTGTAATGCTCCAGATCGTCCGGCTTGAGAGACAGGGTACGCTTGCCAGCCTGCAATACAAGGGTCGCCCCTTCGCTGATCACTGCCAGGTCGGTGACGTACTCTTCACGGCTGGCCACCCGGTCCCCCGGCACGCCGATGATCTTGTTGCCCTTGCCCTTGCCCAGCTGTGGCAGGTCGGCCACCTTGAACACCAGCAGGCGACCTTCGGTGGTCACCGCGGCCAGCCAGTCCTGCTCGCGATCGGCCACCGGACGCGGGGTCATGACCTTGGCCCCGTTGGGCAGGCTGAGCAGGCCCTTGCCGGCCTTGTTCTTGGCCTGCAGGTCCTCGCCCTTGACCACGAAGCCGTAGCCGGCGTCGGAGGCGATCACGTACAGGGCATCGTCCTCAGGCAACAGCACGCATTCGAAGCTGGCGCCCGGCGGCGGCGTCAGCCGGCCGGTCAACGGCTCACCCTGGCCACGGGCCGACGGCAGGCTGTGGGCGGCCAGCGAATAGCTGCGGCCAGTGGAGTCGATGAGCACGGCAAATTGGTTGGAGCGCCCTGCGGCGGCGGCCTTGAAGCCGTCACCGGCCTTGTACGACAGCCCCGTGGCATCGATGTCGTGGCCCTTGGCGCAGCGCACCCAGCCCTTCTCGGACAGCACCACGGTGACCGGCTCGGTCGGCATCAGCTCGTTTTCCGACAGGGCCTTGGCCTCGGCGCGCTCGACGATCGGCGAACGGCGCTCGTCGCCATAGGTTTCGGCGTCTTCGAGCAGTTCGCTGCGTACCAGCTTGCGCAACTTGGCGTCGCTGCCCAGCAGGGTGGTCAGGCGCTTCTGTTCCTTGAGCAGTTCGTCCTGTTCGCCACGGATCTTCATCTCTTCCAGGCGCGCCAGCTGACGCAGGCGGGTCTCGAGGATGTAGTCGGCCTGGATTTCGGTCAGGTCGAAACGGGCGATCAGTGCCTGCTTGGGATGCTCCTCGGTACGGATGATGTGGATGACTTCGTCCAGGTTGAGGAACGCGGTGAGCAAGCCTTCCAACAGGTGCAGGCGCTTCTCGACCTTGTCCAGGCGGTGCTGCAGACGGCGACGAACGGTACCGATCCGGTACTCCAGCCACTCCAGCAGCAGCGCCCGCAGGTTCTTGACCTGCGGGCGACCATCCAGGCCAATGATGTTGACGTTGACCCGATAGGTACTCTCCAGGTCGGTGGTGGCGAACAGATGCTGCATCAGTTCGGCGGCATCGACGCGGTTCGAACGCGGGATGATGACGATCCGGCAGGGGTTCTCGTGGTCCGACTCGTCGCGCAGGTCGGCGACCATCGGCAGCTTCTTGGCCTGCATCTGGGCGGCGATCTGCTCCAGCACCTTGGCCCCGGAGACTTGATGTGGCAGCGCGGTGACGATGATGTCGCCATCCTCGACACGGTACACGGCGCGCATGCGGATCGAGCCCTTGCCGGTCTCGTAGAGCTTGAGGATGTCGGCACGCGGCGTGACGATCTCGGCCTCGGTCGGGTAGTCCGGGCCCTGGATATGCTCGCACAGCTGCTCGATGGTGGCCTTGGGCTCGTCGAGCAGGCGCACGCAGGCGCTGGCCACTTCGCGCAGGTTGTGCGGCGGCACGTCGGTGGCCATGCCCACGGCGATGCCGGTGGTGCCGTTGAGCAGGATGTTCGGCAGCCGCGCCGGCAGTACCGCCGGCTCCTGCAGCGTGCCATCGAAGTTTGGCACCCAGTCGACGGTGCCCTGGCCCAGCTCGCTGAGTAGCACTTCGGAATAGCGCGACAGGCGCGCCTCGGTGTAACGCATGGCAGCGAACGATTTCGGGTCGTCCGGCGCACCCCAGTTGCCCTGGCCATCGACCAGGGTGTAGCGGTAGCTGAACGGCTGGGCCATCAGCACCATGGCCTCGTAGCACGCCGAGTCGCCGTGGGGGTGGAACTTGCCGAGCACATCGCCGACGGTACGCGCCGACTTCTTGTGCTTGGAATCGGCGTCGAGCCCCAACTCGCTCATGGCATAGACGATGCGCCGCTGGACCGGCTTGAGGCCGTCGCCGATGTGCGGCAGGGCGCGGTCCATGATCACGTACATGGAGTAGTTGAGGTAGGCCTGTTCGGTGAAGTCGGCCAGGGAACGGCGTTCGACGCCTTCGAGACTGTCCAGTAAGTCGCTCATGCGAGCCTCGTCATTTCAGGTTCTGGCGCAGCAGCATGGTGCCACCGCGCTGGGTGAATTCAAGTTGTTTCAGGGCGCTCATGCCCAGCAGCACGGCCTGGCCATCGAGGCCGGGAACCACCAGCGCACGCACGTCGCGCAGGTGGATGTCGCCCAGCTGCAAACTGTCGAGCCGGGTGCGGTAGCCTTCGGTGCGGCCATTGGCGGTACTCAGTTGCACCGGTGCGCCACGGGCCAGGTCCAGGTCGCGGGCCAGCGCCTCGGGGATCGCCACATCGGTGGCGCCGGTATCGAGCATGAAATGCACCACCCGGCCATTGATCGCACCGTCGGCGACGAAATGGCCCTGGCCGTTGCTCAGCAGGCGCACCTCGACGTAACCGTCGCCCTGCTCGCTCTGTACCACGGCATTGGGATTCTGCTGACGCGCCTCCCATTGGCCGAAAAAGCGTGTGGCCAGGAACATCGCCGCCGCCCAGGCGACGACCATCAGCACCCTGCCCGCCCGCTTGCCCGCTGGCTGGCTCATGGCTTGGCGCTCCAGCCGCCTTGCGGCGCGTCGAAACGCCAGACGATCGGTCGCGTTTCCCCATCCACGCGCGGTCTGTCGTTGTTGTCCACGCCGATCCAGGCCCCGGCTTTATCGATCACCAGCGCCTCGGCCAGGCCATAGGGCTGCGAATAGCGCCGCGACTCCGCCAGGGCGTCGGCGGCGAACGACCAGCAGCGCTCCACCGCGCCACTGTCGGCGTCGCGGCGGCAGATACGGTAGGCGTTGCGCTCAAGGGTGAACAGCTTGCCCTCGAACCAGGCCAGGTCGGCGAAATCACGGGACACCGGGCGTGCCTCCGGGAACTGCGGCGGTTGCATCTCGACACCGGCTTCGCTCAGCAATACGCACCCGCGCCCACAGTTCCAGACTGACTGCTGGCGCTGCACGGCAAGCAGACCGCGCCTTTCGCGCTCGGCGGCCAGCCACAGGCGGTCGCCCGCCGGGTTGATCGCCAGGCCCTCGAACAATGCGTTGAAATGCAGCAGCATGCCACTGGCCCGAGCCTGGCGAACCATGGCCTGGTCAATCCTCAGCCAGTCTGGCTCACCGTCCACGGGCAATTGCAGCACGGCGGCGTGCGCCTCGCTGACCACGTACAGGTTGCCCGCCTGATCGCAGGTGATCCCTTCGAAATCCAGGGCGCCGCCACGGATATAGGACGCCGCCCAATTGCGCGACTTCAACCCCCAGGGCAGGCCGGTATCGGGAGGCACTGGCGGGGTGAAGACCTGAGGTTCGGCCTGCCAGGGCGCCGTGTCCTGCTCCAGGCGATAGATGCGGTCGTCGTCACGATCGGATACGGCCCACAGCGCCCCACGGCACCAGGCCAGGCCCGACAGGTTGCCACCACGCATGCCCTCGACCACATGCTCGCCGCTGAGCGTGAGTTGCGGCCAGTCGCCCGCCCGGGCCTGCAGGGCGAACAGCGCCAGGCAGGCCATGAGCAACGGACGAATCAAACCAGGACCTCGGCCAGGTTGCCTTTGCTCTCCAGCCAGCTCTTGCGGTCGCCGGCACGCTTCTTGGCCAGCAGCATGTCCATGATCTCGGTGGTGCCCTGCACGTCGTCCAGGGTCAGCTGAACCAGGCGCCGGGTGTTCGGATCCATGGTGGTCTCGCGCAACTGCGGCGGGTTCATCTCGCCCAGACCTTTGAATCGAGTGACCTGGGGCTTGCCGCGTTTCTTCTCGGCGACCAGGCGATCGAGAATGCCGTCGCGTTCGGCTTCGTCCAGGGCGTAGTAGATTTCCTTGCCCAGGTCGATACGGTACAGCGGCGGCATGGCCACGTAGACGTGGCCGGCCTCGACCAGCGGCCGGAAGTGCTGGACGAACAGCGCGCACAGCAGGGTGGCGATGTGCAGGCCGTCGGAGTCGGCGTCGGCGAGGATGCAGATCTTGCCGTAGCGCAGTTGCGAAAGGTCGCTGGCACCCGGGTCGACGCCGATGGCCACGGCGATGTTGTGCACTTCCTGGCTGGCCAGGACCTCGCCGCCATCGACTTCCCAGGTATTGAGGATCTTGCCGCGCAGCGGCAGGATCGCCTGGAACTCCTTGTCCCGCGCCTGCTTGGCCGAACCACCGGCGGAGTCACCCTCGACCAGGAACAGCTCGGCGCGCATCGGGTCCTGCCCGGCGCAGTCGGCCAGCTTGCCCGGCAGCGCCGGCCCCTGGGTGATGCGCTTGCGCTCGACCTTCTTGCTCGCCTTCAGGCGCCGACCAGCGTTGCTGATAGCCAGTTCAGCCAGTTGCATGCCCAGCTCGGGGTGGGCATTGAGCCACAGGCTGAAGGCATCCTTGACCACCCCGGAGACGAACGCCGCCGCCTCGCGGGATGACAGGCGCTCCTTGGTCTGCCCGGAGAACTGCGGCTCCTGCATCTTCATCGACAGCACGAAGCTGATGCGCTCCCAGACGTCCTCGGGCGCCAGCTTGACCCCGCGCGGCAGCAGGTTGCGAAACTCGCAAAACTCGCGCATGGCGTCCAGCAGGCCCTGGCGCAGGCCGTTGACGTGGGTGCCGCCCTGGGCGGTGGGGATCAGGTTGACGTAGCTTTCCTGGATGCTGTCGCCGCCCTCGGGCAGCCACAGCAAGGCCCAGTCCACGGCTTCCTTGTTGCCGGCCAGGCTGCCACAGAACGGCTCGTCGGGCAGGCGCGGGAACTCGCTGACCGAGTCCACCAGGTAGGAGCGCAGACCGTCTTCGTAGTGCCACTCGACCTTCTCGCCGGTGCCCTTGTCCTCGAAGCTGATGGACAGCCCCGGGCACAGCACGGCCTTGGCCTTGAGCACATGCTTGAGGCGGCTGATGGAGAACTTCGGCGAATCGAAGTACTTCGGATCGGGGGTGAAATAAACGCTGGTGCCGGTGTTGCGCTTGCCGACGGAGCCGACCACCTCCAGCTCGCTGGCCTTGAAGCCGTCGGCGAAGGTCATCTGGTACTCGTTGCCATCGCGCTTCACGCGCACGCGCACTTGCGAGGACAGCGCGTTGACCACCGAAATGCCAACACCGTGCAGGCCACCGGAGAACTGGTAGTTCTTGTTGGAGAACTTGCCGCCTGCGTGCAGCTTGGTGAGGATCAGTTCGACGCCGCTGACACCCTCTTCGGGGTGGATGTCCACCGGCATGCCGCGGCCATCGTCGCTGACTTCCAGCGAGTGGTCGGCATGCAGGATGACCTGCACCGAACGGGCGTGGCCAGCCAGGGCTTCGTCGACACTGTTGTCGATGACTTCCTGGGCCAGGTGGTTGGGCCGGCTGGTGTCGGTGTACATGCCCGGCCGCTTGCGGACCGGGTCAAGGCCCGAGAGGACTTCGATGGCGTCTGCGTTATAGGCGCTAGCGCTGGGATTGGCCATGGGGTCTCGTCGTCAGTCTGGTGAATGCAAAAAAATCAAGATAGCGAAAAATCGAGCGTCGCATACTGTCCGCGGGCAATGCCGGCGAAAGCCAGCAGCGCCGGCAATTGTTCGGCGAAGCCCTGGTAGCTGTGATCACCACCGGCCTGGATGCGCAGGGCGCAGGCGCGGTAGTAGCGCTCGGCCTGGCGATAATCCAGGGTTTCATCGGCGGTCTGCAACCACACTTGATAGCGGGCCGCGTCCTGCGGGGCTGGTACTTCCAGTTCGGCCAGGGCATGCACGTGGTCGTGGGTGAGCTCCCAGGCTTCGTCGGTATACAGGTTGCGCTGGGTGCCGAGGTAGCCGTCGAACAGCCGGTGCGGACTGACCGCGGGATTGATCAGCAGGGCCCTGAGCCCGTGGCGCTCGGCCAGATGGGTGGCATAGTAGCCGCCAAGAGAGCTGCCGACCAGCAAGGGGGCGCCGAGCTCGGCGATGGCCGCCTCCAGCTGGGCGATGGCCTGGCGCGGGTGATGGTGCAGGGCCGGAATGCGCAGTTGCTCGGCCAGGCCAAGCTGCTGCATGACGGCCTCGAGCTGGCGGGCTTTCTTCGACAGCGGCGAGCTGTTGAAGCCATGGATATAAAGGATGGAACCCGACATGCTGCCCCCGGACGCAAAGATGCGCAGTGTAGCGTGTTCAAAGGGCATTGGCGCAGCGTGGAGATTTTCGCAACAAATTGTTGGACAAGGTACTGCACCCTGTGGGAGCGGGTTTACCCGCGAAGCAAGCGCTGCGGTGGCTGGCACCGGCTTCGCCGGTGTTCGCGGGTAAACCCGCTCCCACAGGAAACGCGATGCACTTAATAGCCTGGGCTGTCGAAATCCAGCCTCACCTCGAAATCGAGCGCCCGCTCCACGCCAGTCTCCAACCGCCCATCGGCATGCAACCGCAGCCAGCGGTAACCCGGCTGCTCCTCGCTTACCTTGAAGTCATCGCTGCGTGGCGCGAACTGGATGCAGGTCGAAGGCGTGGCAAGCAAGCGAATGCCATCGCGCACCTCGTCCCACTCCTGATGAATATGCCCCCAAAGCAGCGCCTTCACCTGTGGATAAGGGTGCAGACGCTTCAACAGCTCATCGGCATTGCGCAGACCGATCGAGGCAATCCAGGCACAACCGATATCCACCGGCTGATGGTGGCAGCACACCAGGCAATGGCGTTCACCGGCACCACCCAGCGCCTGATCCAGCACCGCCAGTTGATCGTCCGCCAACAGGCCGAAGGTCGCGCCGACCACTGCCGAATCGAGCATCACGATGCGCCATTGGCCAATGTCCGTGACCGCCTGCACCAGCTCCGGCGCCACGGCCCGCATTACCTGGGCCTCGTCATGGTTGCCCGGCAACCAGCGCGCCGGCGCCCCCAGCTTCGCGGTCAACGCGCTGAAGGCCTGGTAGGAGGCAACGCTGGCATCTTGTGAAAGATCGCCCGTGCACAGCAGCAGGTCGATACGCGGCTGTTCACGACGAACCTGGTCGACCACATGCGCGAGACTGTCGCGCGTCTTGAGCCCCAACAGCCCGCCCGCCGGGTCGGCGAACAGATGAGCGTCGGTCAGTTGCACCACATGGACGGGTGAGGGTGGTGTGAGTGGTTGCGGCAACGGCCGTCTCCTCGAGCGGATTCAGCACGGATTATGGCGACGGATCGGTTTCGAGCAAATACTCGAAACCGACACGCATCACATTTCAGCGCACCACTTCCAGCTCGTGGCCACAGGCCAGGCAATGGCTCAGCCATTCACCCAGGAACAGGTTGAGCTGGGCTTTCTCGTCTGGCTGGTGCATCGCACTGTTGGGGTACGGGTAAATGCTGCGCAGGCGCCGGGTATGTTCGGCACTGACCACCTCGGCCATGCGCGCGTCGTGATACACCTGCACCTCGAGCGCAGGCACCGGCAACCATGGCAGGCTGTGCTCCTGACACACCCGCAGCGTGGTGGTGTAAGGGCAGGCCAAGACGACGTCGAGTACCAGCACGCCGAGCATCTGGTCGCCCTGGGTCATGCCGATGCGCCGCGAGCTTTGCGTGGTGCGCATGTCCGGCAACAGGCGCATCAGGCGGGCGTAGTTCGCCTCGCAGGCCGTCTGCAGCCCGATCAGGTCGACCCGATAGCGCTCACGCAGCAGGTTCACTTCCACATACCTCGGACTTCGTCACGGTTGAGGGCCAGCCATTGCAGGCCGATGATCGCGGCGGCGTTGCAGATGCGCCCGTCGCGCACGGCCTGCAGGGCATCCTCGAAGGACCACACGCGTACGCGGATGTCCTCGCTCTCTTCTTCCAGGCCATGCAGGCCACCGGCGCCCTCGCTGGTGCAACGGCCCAGGAACAGGTGAACGTATTCATCGCTGCCGCCTGGCGACGGGAAATAGCGCGTCATCGGCCAAAGTGCCGAAAAGGTCAGGCCAGCTTCCTCTTGGGCTTCGCGATGGGCAACCTCCTCCGGCTGCTCATCCTTGTCGATCAACCCGGCGACCATCTCGATCAGCCAGGGGTTGGCGACCTTGCCCATCGCACCGACACGAAACTGCTCGATCAGCACCACTTCATCGCGCTGCGGATCGTAGGGCAGCACGCAGACCGCGTCATGGCGCACGAACAGCTCGCGGCTGAACTCGCGGCTCATGCCGCCGGCGAACAGCTCATGGCGCAGGTGCAGCTTTTCCAGCTTGTAGAAGCCCTTGAACAGCGGCTCGCGCCGGGCGATCTCGACCTGGGTGGGTGTCGAATTCAACGTGTCTGACATGCAAGTTCCTCATTACCTCGTTTACTGCATCGCGCAATCCTACTCTGCGTGCCGCCGGGTTTCATCCCCTTTGCGGTGACCGTTCGCCCAGCCGGGACAGGCGCGGCGCTCTCTGTTAGCTTAGTGGCGAACCGAAGGCCGCGCAGGCGGTCCAAGGCCGATCATCACTGTTGTGAAAGAGGCAACATGACGCTAGTCAAACTGACTTCCGTGGCCTTGGCCGCGTTCGCCCTGAGCGCCTGCCAGAGCCTGTTCACGCCCAACTACCGGGCCCCGCTCGAGGTCAAGCGCGAAGCCTGGGAGCACGTCAAGCCTGGTTGCAGCGCGAGCGACTGCCCGCTGGTCAATATCGACGTCGTGCACTTCCCCGCGCTGCCCAAGCTCGACGGCATCGTCGAGAAGCGCCTGCTGATGCTGACCGAGGACAACCAGCGCGGCACCCCGCCAGCCTCGCTGCAAGCCTACGAGCAGCAGTACCTGGCCCATGCCGAAAAGCGCAACAGCAGCTACCTGCAGGCCAAGGTACGCGAACAGCATGACGGGCTGGTGATCGTCGAACTGTCCAGCTACCTCGACAGCGGCGGCGCCCATGGCATGCCCGGGCGCGGCTTCATCAACTATTCGCGCAAGCTGGACAAGGTGCTGACCTTGGACGACATGCTGGTGCCCGGCCAGGCAGCGACCTTCTGGAAGACCGCCGAGGAATCCCACCGCGCCTGGCTGATCAGCACCGGCATGGACAAGGACCCCGAGTTCGTCAAGACCTGGCCGTTCAAGCAGTCGCCGCACATCGCCCTGACCTACGGCGCGGTGGTGATCAAGTACGAGGTCTACGCCATCGCGCCCTACTCCATGGGCCACGTCGAACTGAAGATCCCCTATCCGCGCCTCAACGGCGTGATCAGGCCCGAGCTGTTTCCCGGCCGCGGCTAAGCGATAGCAGCAGATGCAGCCCCCCTGCCAGCAGCAGCGCCGGCAGGGTCGCCCCCAGCTCCGGCGCCTGGTTGGCCAGCAGGTGATAAGCCGCCACCCCCACCGCCCAGGCCAGCAGCGCCTGCCAGTGCAGCCCCTCGACCAGCGCCGGCAGGCGACGGCGACGGACCACGAAGTGATCCACCAGCACCACGCCGAACAACGGCGCAAACACCGAGCCGATCAGCAACAGGAAGTTCTGGTACTGGGCCAGCGGCGCCAGCAGGGCGATCAGGGTGCACAGCACGCCGATGGCCAGGGCCAGGTGCTCGACCTTGAGCTTGACCAGCAGACCGGTGGAGACCGCCGCCGAGTGGATATCGGCGAAAGCGTTCTCCGACTCGTCCAGCAGAATCAGCAGCAATGGAATACCCAGCCCGGCGCCGGCCAGCGCCAGCAGCAGCGCATTCACTTCACCACTCGGGGCGAATGCCAGGGTATAGGCCACGCCCAGACTCATCAGCCAGGCATTGCCAATGAAAAAGCCCAGCGCCGTACCGCCGAATACCCGACTGGCACGCTGGCCGAAGCGTGAGTAGTCGGCGATCAACGGCAACCACGACAACGGCATGGCGATGACGATGTCGAAGCCCAGCGCCAGGGACAGCGAACCATCGCCCGGGCGCTGCCACAGCGCGGCCAGGTCGGCCTTGGCGAACAGGTTCCAGGTGAGCCAGATACAAGCACCGAGCAGCAGCCAGATGCCCCACTTGCGCAGGACCTTGCGCACAAAAGTCAATGGCCCGCTGACTGCCAGCAAGGTGGCCAGGGCGCCGAAGCACAGGGTCCACAACAACGGGTTGCTCCAGCCGCTGCCCTCGCCGAAGGCACGCGCGCCCAGCAGGCTCGCGGCATCGCGCATGACGATGATCTCGAACGAGCCCCAGCCCACCAGTTGCAGGAGGTTGAGCACAGCCGGCAACCGCGCGCCATGGCCGCCCAGCGTCAGGCGCAAGGTGGCCATGGCCGACAGCCCGGTGTCGCTGCCGATCACCCCCGCCGATGCCAGTAGCAGCACGCCCACCACCGTGCCAAGGACGATCGCCAGGATCGAACCGGCCAGGCCCAGGCCAGGCGCCAGCAGGGCGCCGACCTGCAGGACCATCAGGCCGATGCCAAGGGAGAACCACAGCGAGAACAGGTCGCGGGCGCCGAACTGGCGGTGATGGGCAGGGACCGGGTGGTCGGGGGAGAAGTGGCTGGGGGTGGTCATGTGGGTGCTCGCCGGGAATATTGTGGGTGTTGCTGGCGAGGACTGCGTCCTCGTATCGCGACACAAGGCCGCTCCTACAGGGACCGCGCAGGTCTTGAACCTTGCGCGGTCCCTGTAGGAGCGGCCTTGCGTCGCGAAAGGGCCGCAAAGCGGCCCCCAAGGTCTACTTACACCTTCTGGTACAACTGGCTGCCTTCCTGGCGGAACCGCTCGGCCTGCTCGCGCATGCCCTGCTCGGCCGTCACATCGACGGTGTCGATCTTCGCGGCATACTCACGCACTTCCTGGGTGATCTTCATCGAACAGAACTTCGGCCCGCACATCGAGCAGAAGTGCGCGACCTTGGCCGACTCCTTGGGCAGCGTCTCGTCATGGAAGGACCGAGCGGTATCCGGGTCCAGGCCGAGGTTGAACTGGTCTTCCCAACGGAACTCAAAGCGCGCCTTGGACAGCGCGTTGTCGCGAATCTGCGCGCCCGGATGGCCCTTGGCAAGGTCGGCGGCATGCGCGGCGATCTTGTAGGTGATGATGCCGGTCTTCACGTCATCCTTGTTCGGCAGGCCCAGGTGCTCCTTGGGCGTGACGTAGCAGAGCATGGCGCAGCCGAACCAGCCGATCATCGCCGCGCCGATGCCGGAGGTGATGTGGTCGTAGCCCGGGGCGATGTCGGTGGTCAGCGGGCCGAGGGTGTAGAACGGCGCCTCGTCACAGCACTCCAGCTGCTTGTCCATGTTCTCCTTGATCAGCTGCATCGGCACGTGGCCAGGGCCTTCGATCATGCACTGCACGTCATGCTTCCAGGCGATCTTGGTCAGCTCGCCGAGGGTTTCCAGCTCGCCGAACTGGGCGGCGTCGTTGGCATCGGCGATCGAGCCCGGGCGCAGGCCGTCGCCCAGCGAGAAGCTGACGTCGTAGGCCTTCATGATTTCGCAGATCTCGTCGAAGTGCGTGTACAGGAAGTTTTCCTTGTGGTGCGCCAGGCACCACTTGGCCATGATCGAGCCACCGCGGCTGACGATGCCGGTGACGCGCTTGGCGGTCAGCGGCACATAGCGCAGCAGCACGCCCGCGTGGATGGTGAAGTAGTCCACGCCCTGCTCGGCCTGCTCGATCAGGGTGTCGCGGAACAGCTCCCAGGTCAGGTCCTCGGCGACGCCATTGACCTTTTCCAGGGCCTGGTAGATCGGCACGGTGCCGATCGGTACCGGCGAGTTGCGGATGATCCACTCACGGGTTTCGTGGATGTGCTTGCCGGTGGACAGGTCCATGACCGTGTCCGAGCCCCAGCGGATGCCCCAGGTCAGCTTGGCCACTTCTTCCTCGATCGAGGAACCCAGGGCGCTGTTGCCGATGTTGCCGTTGATCTTCACCAGGAAGTTGCGGCCGATGATCATCGGCTCCAACTCGGTGTGGTTGATGTTGGCCGGGATGATCGCGCGACCGCGAGCGATCTCTTCGCGGACGAACTCGGCGGTGATTTCTTTCGGGATGCTGGCGCCGAAGCTGTGGCCGGCGTGCTGCTGGCTCAGCAGGCCGGCGGCGCGGGCTTCCTGCAGTTTCATGTTCTCGCGGATGGCGACGTATTCCATCTCGGCGGTGATGATGCCCTGGCGCGCGTAGTGCATCTGCGTGACGTTGGCGCCGGCCTTGGCGCGGCGCGGGTTGCGCACGTGGGCGAAGCGCAGCTTGGCCAGCTCCGCGTCGTTCAGGCGCTGCTGGCCGAAGTTCGAGCTCAGGCCATCGAGGCGCTCGGTGTCGCCACGGGCGTCGATCCAGGCCGAGCGCACATCGCCCAGGCCCTTGCGCACGTCGATGATGACATCGGGGTCGGTATACGGGCCGGAAGTGTCATACACCAGCACCGGCGCGTTCTTTTCGCCGCCGAAGTCGGTGGGGGTATCGTGCAGGCTGATTTCGCGCATGGGCACGCGGATGTCGGGACGCGAACCTTCGACATAGACCTTGCGCGAGTTGGGCAGGGGTTGCACGGACTGTTGGTCGACTTGGGCCGACTCGCTCAGACTGATCGTTTTTTCTTGTTTGCTCATCACAGGCTCTCCAGACAGCTTCCAGGCGGTGGAATGTCGGGGTGAACCTGAAAGGCGTGGACGCACCCGTGTTGACGAGTGCAGTGCCGGACATGGGGTGCCGTGGGCTGCAAGCAGCCGTGGCGATCCCGGACCTGGCACAAGAGGCTCCCGGGATGTGAGAGCAATCTTGTTCCCTACGCAGGCGCTAACCTGATCAGGTTCAACGGGATCCGCACCTCTGCGATCTCAGCCTTTGCTTCAAGGCACCCCGACAAGAACATGCGCAGTCTAGACTGGAGTGGTCGGCAAAGCCAAGCAGGTAATTCCGGGGGTGATAAATGGCGCAAGCGACGGATTGTTGATGGCGGCGCGCGGCACTACACTGGCCCATCGCTCGACACCCGACAGTACAGTAAATAAATCTTGATCAAGGATTGCCCTATGCTGCGCAAACTCTCACTGGCGATTGCCGTGTCTTGTGCGTCCAACGCAGTGGTCTGGGCAGCGGACATGCCCACGACGGTGAAGACCGACCTGGTCAGCGTCTACCAGGAAGCGGTAGACAACAACGCCGACCTGGCCGCGGCCCGCGCCGACTACGGCGCCCGCCGCGAGGTGGTGCCCCAGGCCCGCGCCGGCTTGCTGCCCAACCTGTCGGCCGGTGCCGAGATGATGAACACCCGCACCAAGCTCGACGAACCGTCGGTCACCTCCAACCGCAGCGGCAATGCCTGGAGCGCCACCCTGGCGCAGCCGATCTTCCGTGCCGACCGCTGGTTCCAGTTGCAGGCCGCCGAGGCCGTCAACGAACAGGCCGCGCTGGAGCTGTCGGCCACCGAGCAGAACCTGATCCTGCAGAGCGCCGAGAACTATTTCGCCGTACTTCGCGCGCAGGACAACCTGGCCTCGACCAAGGCCGAAGAAGCGGCGTTCAAGCGCCAACTGGATCAGTCCAACGAACGTTTCGACGTTGGGCTCTCGGACAAGACCGATGTCCTGCAATCACAGGCAAGCTACGACACCGCCCGGGCCAACCGGATCATCGCCGAGCGTCAGGTGCAGGATGCCTTCGAGGCGCTGATCACCCTGACCAATCGCCAGTACAGCGCGATCCAGGGCGTGGTCCACACCCTGCCGGTGCAAGTGCCCACGCCCAATGACGCCAAGGCCTGGGTCGAGACCGCCGGGCGGCAGAACCTCAATCTGCTGGCGACCAACCATGCCGTGGCGGCCGCCGAAGAGACCGTGCGCCAACGCAAGGCCGGCCATGCGCCGACGCTCGACGCGGTGGCCAGGTACCAGAAGGGCGACAACGACAGCCTTGGTTTCACCAATCCCTCGCAGAACGGGGTGCGCTACGGCGGCGACGTCGAGCAGACCAGCGTCGGCCTGCAGCTGAACATTCCGATCTACAGCGGCGGCCTGACCAGCTCGCAGGTACGCGAGGCCTATTCGCGCCTGACCCAGACCGAACAGCAGCGCGAAAGCCTGCGCCGCCAGGTGGTGGAGAACACCCGCAACCTGCACCGCGCGGTGAATACCGATGTGGAACAGGTGCAGGCGCGCAAGCAGTCGATCATCTCCAACCAGAGCGCGCTGGAGGCCACCGAGATCGGCTACCAGGTCGGCACCCGCAACATCGTCGATGTGCTCGACGCGCAGCGTCAGCTGTACACCTCGGTGCGCGACTACAACAACAGCCGCTACGACTACATCCTCGACAACCTGCGCCTGAAGCAGGCCGCCGGTACGCTGAGCCCGCAGGACCTGCAGGACCTGGGGCGCTACCTGAAGGCCGACTACAACCCGGACAAGGACTTCCTGCCACCGGACCTGGCGGCCGCCGCAGCGAAGAACTTCGAACGCCGGCCTTGAGCCAAGGGAGCACACGGGCGCTGTAGGAGCGGCCTTGTGTCGCGATAGGGGTGCGAAGCGCCCCCGGGATCTGCGCATTCCCGCAAGATTGCCGGGGCCGCTGTGCGGCCCTATCGCGACACAAGGCCGCTCCTACAGGGATCGCACCGCCTCACAGATCAGCGGATCAGCGTAGCCAGCCCATCCAGCAACCGCTGCAACGCCCCCTGGTTGGCCTGCATCACCGCCCTGCCCGCCTCGCCCATGCGCCGCGCATCCTGCGGCAGCTCCACCAGCCGACGCACCGCAGCGGCCAGCCCTTCGGCATCGTCCACCTGCTGCAACGCGCCCGCCTCGCGCAGCATCGCGCTGATCTCGAGGAAGTTGAACACGTGCGGCCCCATGATCACCGGCAGCGCCAGGGCCGCCGGCTCCAGCGGATTGTGCCCGCCCGTGGGCACCAGGCTGCCACCGACGAAAGCGATATCGGCCAGGGCATAGAGGAACAGCAGCTCGCCCATGGTATCGCCCAGCAATACCTGGGTCGGCGCGGTAACGGCGTCGCCCGTCGAGCGGCGCACCGTGGCGAAATGCTCGCGACACAGCGCATGTACCGCGTCGAATCGCTCAGGGTGGCGCGGTACCAGGATCAGCAAGGCATCGCCGTGCGCCTCGAGCAACTGCCGGTGCGCCTCGAGGACCAGCGCGTCCTCCCCCTCGTGGGTACTGGCGGCGATCCACACCGGACGCTGGCCAGCGCCCCACTGCTCCCGCAGCGCCCGGGCGCGAGGCAGCAGTTGCTCGTCGATCTTCAGGTCGAACTTGATCGAGCCGGTCACCTGCACGCATTCGCGCCGGGCGCCGAGCGCGAGGAAACGCTCGGCCTCGGTCTCGGTCTGCACCGCGATCAGGTTCATCTCTTCGAGCATCGGCCGGGTCAGGCCGGCGAAACGGGCATAGCCACGGGCCGAGCGCTCGGACAGCCGGGCATTGGCCAGCGCCACCGGGATACCGCGCTTGGCGCATTGATGAATATGGTTGGGCCACAGCTCGGTTTCCATGATGATGCCCAGCTTCGGGCGCACATGGTCGAGGAAGCGCCCCGCCGCCCACGGCAGGTCGTAGGGCAGGTAGCAGTGCTGCACTCGCGGCTCGCCCGCGAACATCGCACGGATGCGTTCGGAGCCGGTCGGGGTCATGCAGGTGAGTGTGATCGGCAGGTCCGGGTACTGCTTGAGCAGGGCCCGGACCATGGGCGCGGCGGCAATGCTCTCGCCCACCGAGACCGCATGCACCCAGATACCGCCCTGGCGCATCGGTGGCAGCTGGCAGGCGAAGCGCTCGGCGATCCGCGCACGGTACGCCGGCGCCTTGCGCCCGCGCAGGAACAGGCGCAGCGCGACCAGCGGCAGGCCCAGGTGAAACAGCAGGGTATAGAGGGTTCTGTTCATGGCCGCGGAGTTTACTAGGAACTGGATGAAAAGGCCTGTCAGCCAATCGCCCGCAAGTGCACGGCGAAGCGCTCGGCCAACCACTGCGCCGCCGGTCCCAGTGGCTCGTCGCGGCGCCAGGCCAGTTCGGCGACCAGCGCGGGCGGGCGCCATTCGCTGTCCAGCTCGATCATCTGCGTCTGGTAGGTGGGATACTGCACCACATGACGCGGTAGCCAGGCCCAGCCCAGGCCGCGCATCAGCAGTTCGGCCATGGCGTAGAAACTGTCGGCGCGCCAGACCTGCGGACTGATCGCCTCGCCACCGGGGTAGCCACTCTGCTGCGGGGTGATCAGCAACTGGCGGTGGCGTGCCAGTTGCTGCCGGCTGACCTTGGCCAGGTGCGCCAGCGGATGATCGATGGCACACACCGTGACCATCTCGACGCTGCCCAGCGCCCGCCGCTCCAGCGATGCCGGAATGCTCTCGTGATGGAAGAACAACCCCAGGTCAGCACGCCGCTCCACCAGCTTGCGCGCCACATCGCCCTGGGCACCGCTGGCCAGCTGCACTTCCAGATAGGGGTAGCGCGCCGCCAGTTCGTCGAGGCTGTCGATCACCGGCTGGTAGGGCATGGCCTCGTCCTGGGCCACCCGCAACAGCGCCTCCTGGCCGCGCATCAAGGCCAGCGCCCGGCCATCCAGGCGCTCGCACTGGCGCAGCACCTCACGGGCATCCTCCAGCAGGGCCGCGCCGCGCTCGGTCAGGCGCGGCTGGCGACCGCTGCTGCGCTCGAACAGGGTTACGCCCAGGTCGGTCTCAAGCAAGGCGATGGCGTTGCTGATCGCCGACTGGGCCTTGCGCTGCTCGCGGGCCACGGCAGAAAACGAGCGCAGTTCGGCCGCCCTCACGAACAGACGCAGTTGCTCCAGGCTCCAGTGTTCGGTCATCGCCAACCTATCTCCATATCAGATAGGTAATGACTTTACCGCATCCAGGGATCGCCTAGAATGCCCAGCCAGCAACGGAGGACCGCACCATGAACGCCTACACCTATCTCGCCATCGCCATCTTCGCCGAAGTCATCGCCACCGCCTCCATGAAGGCAGTCAAAGGCTTGAGCACGCCGCTGCCGCTGCTGCTGATGGTGTGCGGCTATGGCGTGGCGTTCTGGATGCTGACCCTGGTGGTGCGCAGCATTCCTGTGGGCATCGCCTATGCGATCTGGTCGGGGCTGGGCATCGTGTTGATCAGCGTTGCGGCGCTGGTGATCTACGGGCAGAAACTGGATATGCCGGCGATGCTGGGCATGGCCATGATCGTCGGCGGGGTGGTGGTGATCCAGGTGTTTTCCAATACTGCCGGGCATTGATGCTTCCCTGAGGATTTTGGGGCCGCTTTGCGGCCCATCGCGACACAAGGCCGCTCCTACAGGGACCGTGTAGGCCTGCGGATTTATGCGGTCCTTTTATGTGGCGCAGCAGTCCCAGGATCGCAAAGCCCACGCCGGCCCGACGCTGTATACTGCGCACCTGTCCCAGTTTTCGAGGTGCCCGCATGCCATCCGCCATTTCCACCGACGTGCTGATCGTCGGCGCTGGGGTCGCAGGCCTCTGGCTCAATGCCCGCCTGCGCCGCCAGGGCTTTTCGACGGTCCTGGTGGAGCGCGCCAGCCTGGGCGGCGAGCAGACCATCAAGTCGCAAGGCATCATCCATGGCGGCACCAAGTACGCCCTGCACGGCGCGCTGACCGGCGCCTCCGAAGCCATCGCCGACATGCCGCGACGCTGGCGCGAGGCGCTTGCCGGCAACGGCGAGCTGGATCTCACCGATACCCGCCTGCTGTCCGACGCCCACTACCTCTGGTCCCCCGGCACCCTCGCCGGCAACCTCACCAGTTTCTTCGCCAGCAAGGCCGTGCGCGGCCGGGTCGACCAGGTCAAGGGCGAGCAACTGCCGCCGGCCCTGCAGGACCGGGCGTTCAAAGGCAAGGTGTACCGCCTGGCCGAACTGGTCATCGACGTGCCCAGCCTGTTGGCCAACCTCGCCCGGCTGGCCGGCGACAGCCTGCTGGCCGGCGAACGCATCGAGCCGTTGCGCGAAGGCGGCGAGCTGCTCGGGCTGATCGTCGATGGCCGCGAGATCCGCGCCCAGCGCGTCGTGCTCAGTGCCGGCAGCGGCACCGAGGAGCTGCTGCATGCCCTGGGCCTCGAGCAACCGGCCATGCAACGTCGGCCGCTGCACATGGTCCTGGCCAAGGGGCCGAACCTCAAGCCGCTGTATGCCCACTGCCTGGGTGGCGGACCGAAGCCGCGCATCACCGTGACCACCCACCCCGCCGCCGATGGCCAATGGGTGTGGTACCTCGGCGGCGACATCGCCGAGGCTGACGGCGTCGCTCGCGAACCTGCGGCGCAGATCGCCGCGGCGCAGAAGGAGGTCGCCAGCCTGCTGCCCTGGATCGATCAGAGCCAGGTGCGCTGGGCCACCTTGCGCGTCGATCGCGCCGAACCCGCGCAATCGGGCCTGGTGCGTCCGGACAACGCCTTCCTCGCCGACCAGCAGCGCCTGCTGGTCGGCTGGCCGACCAAGCTGGCTCTGGCGCCGGACTTCGCCGACCGCGTGCTGGCCAGTTTCGAGCGCGACGGCATCCGCCCGGCCAGCCAGCCGAACCTCGCCGACCTGCCCCGTCCGGCGCTGGCCATCCCGGCCTGGGAGCAACTGCTGCCATGAGCCTGCCAACCCTGCACGATCATCACCGCCCGCTGGGCAGCACCGACCTCTGGGTATCGCCACTGGGCCTTGGCACGGTCAAGCTCGGCCGCGACCAGGGCGTGAAATACCCCAACGGCTTCACCATCCCGGATGATGAGACCGCGCGCCTGCTGCTGGCCCAGGCCCGCGAGCTGGGCATCAACCTGATCGACACCGCTCCGGCCTATGGCCGCAGCGAGGAGCGCCTGGGCCCGCTGCTGCGCGGCCAGCGCGAGCAGTGGGTGATCGTCAGCAAGGTCGGCGAGGAGTTCGAGGACGGCCAGTCGCATTTCGACTTCAGCGCCGCCCATGCCCGCCGCTCGGTCGAGCGCAGCCTAAAGCGCCTGGAAACCGATCGCATCGAACTGGTGCTGGTGCATTCCGATGGCAACGACCTGGCGATCCTCGAACAGGAAGAGGTTTATGAAACCCTCGCCGCGCTGAAGCGCGAAGGCAAGATTCTCGGCTATGGTTTCTCCGGCAAGACTGCCGCCGGAGGCCTGAAAGCACTGGAACAGGGCGACTGCGCGATGGTCACCTACAACCTCAACGAGCAAGCGGAGCGACCGGTGCTGGACTACGCTGCCGAGCACGGCAAGGCCATCCTGGTGAAGAAAGCCCTGGCCAGCGGGCATATCTGCCTGGCCCCGGGCGTCGACCCGGTGCAGGCCAGCTTCGAATTGCTGTTTGCCCACCCGGGCGTGAGCAGTGCCATCGTCGGCACCATCAACCCGGTGCACCTGGCCCATAACGTGGCCACCGTCACCCGCATCCTGGGCCGGCCCTGAGCCGCCCGGGCGGGGGCCCAACGCAAGGAGGAGCCTCGTGCCGCGTACGCTGATCCGCAAGAATCCGAGCAACTTCAAGACCCTGCCGCTGCATGTCGAGGCCACGCCCGATGGCCTGACCTACCAGAGCATCGGCATGCCGCTGAACTTCGCCCAGACCCTGCAGCGACGCAAGGCCATCCAGTTGCCCGATCCCGAGCGTTTCGTGGTCGAGCTGGCCAACCTCGGGGTTTCGGTACGCCTGACCCTGCACTGGCAGGGCCGTGACTACTGGGTCCTGGTGCGTCAGCGCCGGCAGGATCGCGGCGACGTGGTGCTCAAGTTGATTTCCGGCTATGTCCCGGCCCATGAGCTGAACCTGCCGCTGCACACGGCGATCCAGGAAGTGGCCGAGGAGTGCCTGCTGGAAACCCCCGAAGGCTGGCTCGGCGGACGCTTCAACGAGACCTGGCTGCCGGCGCCCTACGCCGCCGCCCTGCACTATCGCGAAGCGCTACCGTTCGTGCTCACGCCGGAGTCGGGCGCCGCGCGCGCGGTGCACTGCGCCAACCTGATGCTGCTGGAGCGGCCAAGGGCCTACGTGCACCTGCCCACGGCATCGCTGCAACTGATCTACGATCTGCGCCTGCAAGTACCGAAGGAAGCCAAGTCGCTGAGCCTGTTCCACGTCGATGAACGGCTCGAAGGGGACCAACTGGTCGCAAGGCTCGATCGCAAGCGCCCGGACCTGTACCTGATGCCGCTCGAGGATGGCCAGCCCGTGGCCGAACTCTACACCTTGAAGAAGGACCAGCTGCTACCGGCGAGCACGCGCGGGCTGTGGCTGGCCGAAAGCTTCGCGCGCCAGGAAGGCTGGCTGGTACGGGATGAGCGAGTACGCTGGAGGGACTGGCTGAAGCAGCAGGGACTGGTCGAGAGCAAGCGCGAACCAGCGGGCCATCTGCAACGCTTCAGTGACAGGGCAAGGGCACTGCTGGAACGGGCTCGCGGGTCGCTGCACAAGTAGGCAGGGCTGCGAAGCAAGCGACGCGGTGGATGGCACCGGCCCTGCCGGTGTTCGCGGGTGAACCCGCCCCCACAGGTTGACAGCAAGCGCTGTAACGGTGGGAGCGGGCTGGCCCCGCGATGTGAAGCCTGTCAGTGCTTGCGGATCTTCTCGACGATCGCCGTGGTCGAGCTGTTCTCCACCAGGCCCAGCACTTTCACCGTGCCGCCATGGGCCTTGACGATATCGGCGCCGACCACCTGGTCGATGCCATAGTCGCCGCCCTTGACCAGCACGTCCGGCTTGACCTGACGCAGCAGGTTCTCGGGCGTGTCCTCGGGGAAGCTGATCACCCAGTCCACCGCACCGAGGCCGGCCAGCACGGCCATGCGTCGGTCGACACTGTTGATCGGCCGGCCCGGACCTTTCAGGCGGCTGACCGAGGCATCGTCGTTGATCGCGACGATCAGGCGGTCGCCCTGGGCACGGGCCTGCTCCAGGTAAGTCACGTGACCTGCGTGCAGGATATCGAAGCAGCCGTTGGTGAAGACGATCTTCTCGTTGTGCGCACGGGCATCGTCGATGGCCAGCAGCAGTTGCTCCAGCCCCAGCACGCCGCGCTCGGAACCTTCTTC
Organism: Pseudomonas sp. GD03858; assembly: GCF_029840925.1. GTDB lineage: Bacteria > Pseudomonadota > Gammaproteobacteria > Pseudomonadales > Pseudomonadaceae > Aquipseudomonas. Next base: position 3,586 of record NZ_JAOCDM010000079.1, on the reverse strand, counting down.
GCGCTGGATCGCCCGACGCAGCTCGGGCGCACTGATGGCAGCGGTACCCAGCTTGCCGACCACGATGCCGGCGGCCAGGTTGGCCAGGGCGACGGCGTGCGGCAGGTCCTCGCCGGCAGCGATGGCGGCCGCCAGGGTGGAAATCACGGTATCGCCGGCACCGGTGACGTCGAACACCTCACGGGCACGGGCCGGCAGGTGCAGGGCCGGATGACCGGTGCGCAGCAGGGTCATGCCGTGCTCGCCACGGGTCACCAGCAACGCGCCCAGGTCCAGCTCCTCGAGCAGCTTCAGGCCCTTGGCGACCAGCTCGGCTTCGTCCGCGCAACGGCCGACGATGGTTTCGAATTCGCTGAGGTTCGGGGTGATCAGGCTGGCGCCGCGGTAGATCGAGAAATCCTTGCCCTTGGGGTCGGCCAGCACCGGAATGCCTTTGCCGCGAGCGGCCTGGATCAGCGCCTGATGGTTCTTCAACGCGCCCTTGCCGTAATCGGACAGCACCAGCACCTTGACCCCCTCGAGCAGGGCGTCGACTTCCGCGCCCAGCGACAGCGGGTCGGTGGCGAACGGCTCTTCGAAGTCGATGCGCAGCAATTGCTGGTGACGGCTCATGACCCGCAGCTTGACGATGGTCGGCTGATGGGCGATGCGCTGGAAGATCGAACGCACGCCGGCGGCCTGCAAGCTGTTGGCGAGGCTGTCGGCGGCCTCGTCCTGGCCGGTGACGCCGACCAGCGCGGCGGGCGCGCCGAGGGCGGCGATGTTCAAGGCCACGTTGGCCGCGCCACCGGGGCGATCCTCGATCTGATCGACCTTGACCACCGGCACCGGTGCTTCAGGCGAAATACGTGAAGTACCGCCATGCCAGTAGCGGTCGAGCATGACATCGCCGACCACCAGTACCGGGGCTTGATCGAAACGCGGCATGGACAACTTCATGGGCAACCCATTATCGGAAAAATGAACAGGGGCAGGATATTAGCACAGGGATGCGCAGGGCTTTACGGCCAACCGCGGCGATGCTGTATCGATTGACTGGCGGGGCCTGCAGGACCCCGCCGTGACACGGATCAGGTGATGTTGGCCTTTTCCGCCTCGTCCAGCCCCATGGCGTGCAGGCGGGCGTAATGGCCATTGGCCTTGAGCAGTTCGGCATGGGTACCACGCTCCACCAGACGGCCCTGATCCATCACCAGGATCATGTCGGCCTTCTCGATGGTCGACAGGCGATGCGCGATCACCAGGGTCGTGCGGCCTTCCATCACATGGTCCAGGGCGGCCTGGATATGCCGTTCGGACTCGGTGTCCAGGGCCGAGGTGGCCTCATCGAGAATCAGCAACGGCGCATTCTTGAGCAAGGCGCGGGCAATCGCCAGGCGCTGGCGCTGGCCGCCGGAAAGCAGCACGCCGTTCTCGCCGACCTCGGTGTCGAAGCCCTTGGGCAACTGGTCGACGAACTCCTTGGCATAGGCATCGGCGGCGGCGGCCTCGATGTCCGCGCGCGGGGCGCCGGCCAGGTCGCCGTAGGCGATGTTGTTGGCCACGGTGTCGTTGAACAGGGTGACATGCTGGGTCACCTGGGACACATGACGGCGCAGGTTGCGCAGGCGATATTCCTCGATCTCCACGCCATCGAGCAGGATCTGCCCTTCGCTGTGGTGATAGAAACGCGGGATCAGCGCCGCCAGCGTCGACTTGCCGCTGCCCGAACGCCCCACCAGGGCGATCATCTGCCCAGGCTCGGCGGTGAAGCTGATATCGCTCAGCACCTGACGCTCGGTACCGGGGTAGGTGAAGCTGAGGTTGCGCACTTCCAGGCGCCCCTCGACCCGCTCTTTCTCGACAGTGCCGTTGTCGACCTCGGGCTTCTCGTCAAGCTGCTCGAAGATGCTCTCGGCGCCGGCCAGGCCCTTCTGGATGGTCGAGCTGACTTCGGACAGCTGGCGAATGGGCTTGGGCAGCAGGCCGGCCGCGGTGATATAGGCCACCAGGTCACCCGCCGACGCCTCGCCGCGCAGGAACAGCACCAGGAACATCAGCGCGGCCATGGCGGTGTAGATCACCAGCTGCAGCAGCGGCGTGTACAGCGCGCCGGTCTTGGTCATGCGCAGCTGCTTGTCGGTGTTGCTCTGGCTGGCCGCATCGAACCGGCGCTCCTCGTAGCTTTCGCCGCCGAAGCTGCGCACCACGCGGTAACCCTGGATGGTCTCGGACGCCACATGGGTGACGTCGCCCATGGCCACCTGGATCTTCTTGCTCTGCTTGCGAAACTTCTTGCTGGCGGTGCTCACCATCACCGCGATCAGCGGCAGGATCGCCACCATCACCAGGGTCAGCTTCCAGTTCATCCACAGCAGGTAGGCGAACAGGAAGACCACCGTCAGGCCTTCACGAATGACCACCTTGATGGCATCGGTGGCGGCGCCGGTGACCATGGTCACGTTGAAGGTGATGCGCGAAATCAGGTGCCCGGAGTTGTGGCTGTCGAAATAGCGGTTGGGCAGCACCAGCAGCTTGTTGAACAGCTCCACCCGCAGATCGTGCACCAGGCACAGCGACACCTTGGCCAGGAAGTAGTTGCCGAGAAATGAACCCAGCCCCTGCCAGGCGGCGATCAGGATGATCAGCAGCGGCACTGCCTGCAACAGCTGCAGGTCGCGCAGGTAGGGCACGTCGGGGAACAGCACCGCCTGCGGGTTGCTCAGGCCGTCGACGAAATACTTGAGGATCCCGGCCAGCATCGGCTGGGTGGAGGCGAAGATCACGAAACCGACGATGCTCAGCACGAAGATGCCGATATAGGGTTTGACATAGCCCAGCAGGCGCAGATAGATCTTCAGGCTCGCGGGGGAAGACGATTCGGGAACTGTCATGAGGATCCGTCGGGTCAAAAAGAGTCGGGATTATAACACACGCGGTGTCTCGCACCGCCCGCTGCGGGTAAGATAGGCGGCCGTCCCGAACCCTGGCCCTGGAGGCTTGATGCAAGCACTTGACCACGCCCGCTACCTTGCCCTGCGCGAGGGCGCCCACGTCCTCGAGGCCGACGGCACTGGCGACAAGGTGCTGCGCCTGCGCGATGGCTCGATGTTCAAACTGTTCCGGCGCAAGCGCCTGATCAGCTCGGCGGCCTGGTACCCCTACGCCCGGCGCTTCGCCGACAACTGCCAGGCCCTGGCCGAGCGCGGCATCCCCTGCCCGCAGGTCCTGGCGGTGTACCGTATCGCCGAGATCGCCCGCGATGCGGTGCACTACGAGCCCCTGCCCGGCCAGACCCTGCGCCAGCTGCTGGAGCAGCCCGGCACCCATGCCGGACTGCGCGACCAGCTCGGGCGCTTCATCGCCAGGCTGCACGAAACCGGGGTGTACTTCCGTTCGGCGCACCTGGGCAACGTGGTGCTCACGCCCGAAGGCGAGTTGGGGCTGATCGACGTCGCCGACCTGCGCACTACCCGCTCGCCCCTGCGTCGCTCGCAGCGCTTGCGCAACTTCCGCCATATGCTGCGCTACCGCGAGGACCGCCAGTGGCTGCTCGGCGACGGCGACAACAGTTTCGTCGAGGCTTACCTGGCCAGCCAGCAGGTGT
>NZ_JAOCDM010000078.1 GCF_029840925.1 Pseudomonas sp. GD03858 | reverse complement strand
ACTTGCTCACGATCTTCTGGTAGGTGCCGTTGGCCACGATCGCCGCCAGCGCTTCGTTCAACCGTGCGCGCAGGGCCTCGTCATCCTTGCGCACGGCGATCGCCGCGTCGGCCTTGGTGCCGTCGACGTCGCCGAGGATCTTGCAGCAGTCCTTGCCATTCTTGTTCAGCCATTCGTGCAATGGGAACTTGTCGGCGATCACTCCGTCCAGGCGCCCGGCGGCGAGGTCGGCGTTGGCTTCGTCCAGGGTCGGGTACAGCTTCACGTCCGCGCCGGCCTTGCCGTATACGTCCTCGGCGTAGATCGCCTGGGTCGAGGCGGACTGGGCGCCGACCGTGTAGCCCTTGAAGTCGGTCTGCGCGTCGCTGATCTTGCTGTCCTTGGCGACCGCCACGGTCAATGGGGTGCGGTAGTAGTGGTCGGTGAAGGCGATCTTGCGGCGGCGCTCCTCGGTGTCGATCATCGAGGCCACCACGGCGTCGTACTTGCGCGCCATCAGTGCCGGGATGATGCCTTCCCAGTCCTGGGCCACCAGGGTGCACTCGACTTTCATCTGCTCGCACAGGGCATGGGTGATATCGATGTCGAAGCCGTGCAGCTGGTTGTTCGCATCGACGTAGTTGAACGGCGGGTAAGCGCCTTCAGTGGCAAAGCGCAGGGTCTCGGCACTGGCGCCAGCCGCCAGCAGCAGGGCGCACGCACCCACCACAGCCATGGTTCCTTTCATCTCGCACCTCGGTAGTCGCACTCTTGCTATTGTTGTTTGCCCGCCGGCCACGAGGTGTAGCCGACGAATTCGTTATGTAGAGCGGCAGTTGCTTCCAAGCGTCTTTCAACATCCGGTCCGAGCTTCTTGCAGACCTCGTTGACCATCAGGTGCACCCACGACAGCATGGTCGCGGTGGATTCCCAGAACAGGTTGAATTCGGTGGGGATGCGGAACACCTCGTCGGCGTTGGCATCGGCCCATTCACAGAAGGTGTCGGTGACCAGGGTCACCGGGATGCCCAGCTCGCGGGCCTTGTGGCACAGCTGCAGGGCATGGCGGGAATAGCGGCGCGCCTCGAACACCACCAGCGCGCAGTCCTGTGGGCGCCCCAGCAGGACTTCGGCGAAATGTCCGGCGCTGCCGTCGACCAGTTGCACGCCGTCGCGCAGGTACTGCAGCAAATGGCTCATGCACATGGCCACGCCGCGTTCGGTCTGAAAGCCGGCGACGAACACGCGGGGTTTGTCCGCCAGGCGCCGGGCGACCTGCTGCCAGGCCTCGCCGCGGCTGTATTCGTGCACGCGCACCAGCGCGGCCATCTCCAGCTCCAGGCTGCCCGAGCGCTGGTCGTCCTCGGGTTGCTGGCGGAACTCCTGCAGGCGGTCGCCCACCAGCCAGGGGCCGTCGCCCAGGTCGTTCTGCAGGTCCTGCTTGAGCGCCTTGAGGTGCGCGTAGCCCAGCGAGCGGCAGAAACGGCCGACGCTCGACTCGCTCACGCCCAGCTTGGCGGCGATGCTGGCCGAGGTCTGGAATGGCAGTTCGTGGAGATTGGCGAGCATGTAGCTGGCGATCTGCCGGCCCGAGGCGGCAGCGCTGTGCAGGCTGCTTTCCAGGCGTTGCTTGATCGATTGGCTCATGGTCGGCATCCGGTTGATTTCTGGCGTGGAAGCCAAAATGGCTGTTTTCTGTCATCAAGTCAATATTTGACAGATAGCTGTCATTGGCGGGAAAGTCTGTGCAGTTGCGCTGTAGCGATTCCAATTCCAAGAAAGGAGCTCCAGATGTCTTCACCTTCCACCGGCCCTGTCGTGCGCGTGCCTTTTGCCGAACTGCGAGGGCTGTTGCAGTCGATCTTCGAGCGCCATGGTTGCAGCACGGCGGTGGCCGCCGTGCTCGCCCACAACTGTGCCAGCGCACAGCGCGACGGTGCCCACAGCCATGGGGTGTTCCGTATTCCCGGTTATGTCTCGACCCTGGCCAGCGGCTGGGTCGATGGCCGCGCCGTGCCGCAGGTGACCGACCTGGCGCCGGCCTATGTGCGCGTCGATGCCAAGGGCGGCTTTGCCCAGCCTGCGCTGGCCGCGGCCCGTTCGCTGCTGGTGGAGAAGGCGCGCACGGCCGGCATCGCGGTGCTGGCGATCCACAACTCGCACCATTTCGCCGCGCTGTGGCCGGATGTCGAACCGTTCGCCGACGAAGGCCTGGTGGCCCTGAGCGTGGTCAACAGCATGACCTGCGTGGTGCCCCATGGCGCGCGCAAGCCGCTGTTCGGCACCAACCCCATCGCCTTCGCCGCGCCATGCGCGGGCCACGACCCGATCGTCTTCGACATGGCCACCAGCGCCATGGCCCATGGTGACGTGCAGATCGCGGCGCAGGCGGGCGAGCAGCTGCCGCCGGGCATGGGCGTGGACGCCGCCGGCCAGCCGAGCACCGAGCCCAAGGCGATTCTCGAAGGTGGCGCGTTGCTGCCGTTCGGTGGGCACAAGGGCTCGGCGCTGTCGATGATGGTCGAGCTGCTGGCGGCGGCGTTGACGGGGGGCAACTTCTCCTGGGAGTTCGACTGGTCCGCGCATCCGGGGGCCAAGACCCCCTGGACCGGGCAGTTGCTCATCGTCATTGACCCGTGCAAGGCCGAGGGCGAGCGCTTTGCGCTGCGCAGCCGTGAGCTGGTGGAGCAGATGCAGGCAGTCGGCTTGACGCGGATGCCGGGGGAGCGGCGTTATCGCGAGCGTGACGTCGCCGGGCGCGAAGGGGTGGCGTTGACCGAACAGCAATGGCAGACATTGCGCGAATTGGCTGGCTGACTCGCGCACAGGCCTGGGGCGGCGCCGGATCTCAAGCGCCGTCCTGCACCATCTCCAGGAACGTGGCCACCACGCGCCGCGTTCGCTGCTCGCTCAGGCAGACCAGGGTCTCGGTCAGGTGCCGCTGGCAATCGACGATCGGCAACGCGCAAACCCGCGCATCGGCGCCGAACTCCGCCGCAGACACCACGCCCACGCCAATGCCCACCACGACCGCCTCGCGCGCGGCCTCGCGTCCTTCCACCTGAATCGCCGGGCGAATGCGCAAGCCGGCCCGTTGCATCTCTTCTTCCAGTGTCTGTCGCGTCACCGAGCCTGGCTCGCGCAGCACCAGCGGCGCATCGTCCAGGTCCGCCAGGCTGATTTCGCCGCGGCTGGCCCACGGGTGCTGATGGGAAACGAACGCCACCATCGGGTCGCGCCGCAACGGCACGCAGTACAGCCGCTCGTCATCGACATCCCGACCGAGCAAGGCCAGATCGGCCTGGTAGCTGAACAGCCGGGCCAGCGACTCATCGGTGTTGCCGGTCTCGATCTTCACCTGGATGCCCGGATAGCGCTGGCAGAAGCGCGCGATCTGCGGCAGCACATGCACCGGGGCGTCCACCGCCAGCACCAGGCTGCCGGTGTGCAATGCCCGGGAGTCCTGCAGCAACTCCACGGCCTCCGCCTCGCAGGCGAACAGGCGCTGGGTGATCCCCAGCAGGCGTTCGCCCAGGTCGGTCAACTGCACCGAGCGCTTGTTGCGTTGGAACAACAGCACACCGAAACGCTCCTCGAGCTTGCGCACCTGGTCGGAGACCGCTGGCTGGGTGAGAAACAGCTTCTGCGCGGCGCGGGTGAAGCCACCTTGTTCGGCGACGGCGTGAAAGGCCTTGAGTTGAGCGTGCGAGACCGACATGGGAGGTCCTGTTAAAAGTTTGGATTATGTGTGAAATACGATAAATCGATTTTATTTATCAGTCAGCAGCTGTTTCCATGTGTTTCAACCGATGGCACTGCCACAAGCAGCCGCCCGTCGGTCATGGCCTCGTCCGATCACGCCAGATTCGGGCAGCCATCTGACCAGTAGACGTCCCTCCGTCATGCAGTGCGCAACACAACAACAAGACAGGCGTTTCTTCACATTCTGCCGGCACACTCACGCAAGAGGTCAGAGTCACATGAATCAATCCCTGGGCGCCATCAAGCGGTGGCGCATGCAGATTTTCGCGATCACCTGGCTGGCCTACGCTGCCTTCTATTTCACCCGCAAGGCGTTCTCGGTGGCCAAGCTGGGCATCGGCGAAGACCCGACGTTCATGCTCGACAAGGCCGCCATGGCCAACCTCGATGCCATCTACCTGGCCGCCTACGCCGTGGGCCAGTTCACCTGGGGCATGCTCGCCGATCGCTTCGGGCCGCGCGTGGTGGTGCTGGGCGGACTGTTGATCTCGGCGGTGGCGGCGGTGGTGATGGGCAGCTATGCGACCTTTCCGATCTTCGCCACCTGCATGCTGATCCAGGGCTTGGCCCAGTCCACCGGCTGGGCAGGCTTGTGCAAGAACATCGGCAGTTTCTTCCCGGCGTCGCAGCGCGGGCGAGTGCTGGGGCTGTGGAGCTCGTGCTATGCCTTCGGCGGCCTGGTGGCCTCGCCGTTCGCCGGCTGGTGGGCCTATACACTGGTCGGCAGCTGGCATGCGGCGTTCTTCTCCAGCGCCGCCGTGGTGGCCGTGGTGGCTGTGCTGTTCTTCGTCTTCCAGCGCAACAAGCCTGAGGATGTCGGCTTGCCAGCGGTGGAGCCGGAACCACAGAGCATGGCGCCGGGGGCGAACCTGTGCAGTGTCTGGGCGCCGCTGCGCGAGATCCTGCGCAACCGCACGGTGCTGACCCTGGGCCTGGCCTACTTCATGCTCAAGCCCGCGCGCTACGCCATCCTGCTCTGGGGCCCGGTGATCGTCTTCGAGCAGATGCCCTCGGTGGGCAAGGTCGGCGCGGCGATCATTCCCACCGCCTTCGAACTGGCCGGGCTGCTCGGGCCGATCATCATCGGCCTGGCCTCGGACAAGCTGTTCGGCGCCCGGCGCATGCCGGCCTGCGTGATCAGCCTGCTGCTGCTGACGGTGACCCTGGCGGGGTTCATGGCGGCAATGCACAGCGGCAGCGTGCTGCTGGTGGTGGCCCTGCTGTTCGTCATGGGCCTGACCCTCTATGGCCCGGACTCGATGATCAGCGGCGCGGCGGCGATCGACTTCGGCACCGCCAAGGCCGGCGCCACCGCGGCCGGCTTCGTCAATGGCTGCGGCTCGGTGGGCGCGGTGCTCGGCGGCCTGCTGCCGGGCTACTTCGACAGCGTCACGGTGTTCATCGTCTTCGCCGGTACCGCGCTGTTCTCCGCCCTCGTGCTGCTGCCGCACTGGAACAGCCGCCCGGTGAGCACCGAGCAGACCGTCGATGTGGCACCCAACACCAGCATGGCAATCAAGCCATTGCGTACTTGAAGGAAAGCGAGCAGATGAGACCGTTCTGGCTGCAACAGACCCTCGAGCAGGAAGATGAAGCGCCGTGTCCACCGCTGGACGGCGACACCCGTTGCGATGTGTGTATCGTCGGCGGTGGCTACACCGGGCTCTGGACCGCCCTGATGCTCAAGGAGCAGGCACCGCAGCTGGATGTGCTGCTGATCGAGGCGGACATCTGCGGCGCCGGCGCCAGCGGGCGCAACGGTGGCTGCGCGTTGTCCTGGTCGGCCAAGTATTTCACCCTGGAACGGCTGTTCGGCATGGCCGAGGCGGTGCGGCTGGTGCAGGAGTCCGAGCGCAGCATCGCGGCCATCGGCCAGTTCTGCGCCGCCAATGGCATCCATTGCGACTACCGCATGGACGGCACCCTGTACACCGCCACCAACCGCGCCCAACTGGGTGGCACCGATGCGGTGGTCGCCGCGCTGGAGCAGCGGGGCATCAACTCGTTCCAGCGCCTGCCGCTGGAGCAGTTGCAGCGCCTGGCCGGTTCCGAGCGCCATCTGGAAGGTTGGTTCTCGCCGGCCGCCGCCACGGTACAGCCGGGGCGGCTGGTGCGCGGCTTGCGCCGTGCCGCCTTGCAGCGCGGAGTACGCATCCACGAAGGCACGGCGATGACCGGGCTGGAGCATGGCAGCCCGGTGCAGGTCCGCACCCGCGCCGGCAGCATACGCGCCGACCGCGTGGTGCTGGGCCTGAACGCCTGGATGGCCAGGGCTTTCCCGCAATTCGAACGCAGCGTGGCGATCGTCTCCAGCGACATGGTGATCACCGAGCCGTGCCCGGACCTGCTGCGCGAGATCGGCCTGGACAGCGGCGTCAGCGTGCTCGATTCGCGGATCTTCGTGCATTACTACCACAACACCTCCGATGGCCGGCTGATGCTCGGCAAAGGCGGCAACACCTTCGCTTACGGTGGGCGCATGCTGCCGGTGTTCGACCAGCCGTCGCCGTACCAGCCGTTGTTGCGCGATAGCCTGGCCGAGTTCTTCCCGGCGCTGGCCGAGGTGCCGCTGGCGGCGAGCTGGAACGGACCATCCGATCGCTCGGTGACTGGCCTGCCGTTCTTCGGTCGGCTGGATGGGCAGGGCAACGTGTTCTATGGCTTCGGCTATTCCGGCAGCGGGGTGGGGCCGTGCCATATGGGTGGGCAGATCCTCTCGTCGCTGGCGCTGGGGCTCGACAACCCCTGGACCCGCTCGCCGCTGGTCAAGGGGCCGCTGGGGCAGTTCCCGCCGGAGCCGATCCGCTACCTGGGTTCGCTGATGGTGCGCAACGCCATCCGCCGCAAGGAGCAGGCCGAGGACCGCGGCGCGCGACCGCGACGGCTGGACGTGCGCCTGGCGAAGTTCGCGGCGGCGGCGGGCAAGGCGGACAAGGGCTGAGTGCGCCGCCGTCGATGGGTTCGATCACGACGATGCTCGGCTGCGCGCGCCGAGCGCCTGCAGCTCCCCGTCGAGCGCCTGTTCGTCAGGGCACAGGTGTACGCCGGCTGCCTGCAACGCGGTACAGGCCGCCTGGGCGCCTGCGGCGCTCAGCGCGCGGCAGGCTGGCAGGTACAGCAGCACGTCGAAGCCGGCGCGGCGCAGTTGCAGGGCGGTGGTGCGCACGCAATAGTCCAGGGCCAGACCGCCAACGATGACTGCTTGGACCTGATGCACCTTGAGGTACTCGATGGCGCCGGTGGAACGGCGTTCGGCCAGGTCGTGATAGCAGGCGCCGTACGGGTGCAGGTCGGGCTCCACGCCTTTCCAGACGAAGTAGTCGTAATCGATCGGGGCGGGCAGTCCGGGCAGCAGTTCGAAGCCGGGGGTACCTGGCACGCAGTGGCTGACCCAGGTCAGGTCGGCATTGGCCAGCGGCAAGGGCTGGAGCATCTGCTCCGGCGCGTCGACGCGCCAGGCCGCGTTGACCGGGTGGGCATCCTTGCTGCCCAGGCGCAGCGAGGCGCGCCGGGCCATGGCGTTCAGGGCGGGAACGATCTCGTGGCCACCCGGCACCGGTAGCTCGCCAGGGGCATTGCTGGTGAAACCGTTTTGCGCATCGACGTCGAAACTGGCGATGTTCATCGGCGAGAATCCTCGGTTGCAATGTCTGTCTGTTTGATGTGTCGAACGGCTATCCTTGCCCCATGACCAGCCAACCCCCTCTGCGCCATCCTTGCCCTCCGGGCGCCTGCGACTGCGGCCGCGAACGCCTCGTCGACGGCCCGCAGCGGCGCATCCTGCTGCTGACGCGGGAGGAAGAAAAGCGCCTGGTCGAACGCCTGGAGAACCTGCGCGACCTGGAAGATCTCCAGCGCCTGCAGCTTCGCCTCTACGAGCAGCTGGGCATTCGCGTGCATATCACCCCAGGCTTCAACGAAGTGCGCACCATGCGTGGCATCGTCATCGAGCTGGAGGCGCAACCCGGCTTGTGCCGCAAGACCCGCCAGGCGATCCCCGCCGCGATCCGGCGCGGTCTGGAGCGCAATCCGCAGGTGGCCTTCCGCCTGCTCGATGCCCACGACCTGCTGCGCGATGCCTGAGCTTCAGCGCATCGCCGCCAGCTTGATGCCGAACCCGACCAGGCAGACGCCGGCCAGGCGTTCGAGCAGGTTGGCGATGCGCGGGCTGGCGCGCATGCGCTCGGCCAGGCGGTGGGTGAGCAGCACGGCGATCAGCCCATAGAGCAAGGTCAGCCCGGCCACGGTCAGCGCCATGAAGGCGAACGTCACCACGCCCTGGTGGCGCACCGGGTCGATGAACAACGGGAAGAACGCCATGTAGAACATGATCGCCTTGGGGTTGAGCAGGGTGATCATCATGGTCTGGCGCAGGTAGTGCCCGCTGGCCATGCGGCTGTCTCGCGGCGCGCCCCCTGGCTTGCTGAGCAGCATGCGCAGGCCGAGCCAGGCCAGGTAGGCGGCGCCGGCCCACTGCACCACATGGAAGGCGGTCGGGTAGGTGGCCAGCAACGCGGCGACCCCGGCCACCGCCAGCCACATCAGCACCTGGTCACCGAGAATCACCCCGAAGGTCGCGGCCAGGCCGCCCTTGATCCCGCCTTTGCCGGTGGCGGTGATCAGGGCGAAGTTGCCGGGGCCGGGAATCGCCAGGAGGATGAGGAACGCGATCACGAATGCGCCGTAGTCGGTCACGCCGAGCATGGGAAATCTCCTGTAGAGGGCCGAACAGGATATATGCCACCATCGCGGTCGCTTGCAAAGCGTGGCAGACCACTAATTTTCCGTCGCCACCCTTCGTTCTCTTGAAAGCCGCCCTGCGCCTGGCGCGTTCGGCCTTCATCATTCAAGGAGACAGGCAATGACTTCCGTTTTCGACCGCGACGACATCCAGTTCCAGGTAGTGGTCAACCACGAAGAGCAATATTCCATCTGGCCTGATTACAAGGCGATCCCCAACGGCTGGCGCGCCGTGGGCAAGAGCGGCCTGAAGAAGGACTGCCTGGCCTACATCGACGAGGTGTGGACCGACATGCGCCCACTGAGCCTGCGCCAGAAGATGGCCGAAGCCGTGGCCCAGTGAGGCGGGACCTGTGTCGACACTGAACCTGTTGTGCCTGCCGTATTCCGGGGCCAGTGCGATGGTCTACAGCCGCTGGCGGCGCAAGCTGCCGGCCTGGCTGCAGGTGCGGCCAGTGGAGCTGCCCGGACGTGGCGCACGGTTGGGCGAGCCATTGCAGACCGACATGCAGGCGCTGGCCCGACAGCTGGCCGCCGAGCAGCGCCTGGCCGCCTCGACGCCTTATGCCGTGCTGGGTCATAGCCTCGGTGCGCTGCTGGCCTTCGAGCTGACCCATGAACTGCTGGCGCTGGGTTGTCCGCCTCCGGTCGCCCTGTTCGCCTGCGGTACCGCCGCGCCGACCCGGCGCGAGGACTACGAGCGCGGCAACTGGCGGGAGCCCAAGAGCGACGTCGAACTGATCGACGAGCTGCGCACGCTGCAAGGTACTCCCGAGGAAGTGCTCGCCAACGAGGAGCTGATGAGCCTGACCTTGCCGGTGCTGCGTGCCGACTTCCTGCTGTGCGGGCGCTATGCCTATCGGCAGCGCGCGCCGTTGCGCTGTCCGCTGCATGTGCTCGGTGGCGAGGATGACCGTGCCAACGAAGAGCAGCTGCAGGCCTGGCGCAGGGAGACGCTGGGCGATTTTTCCCTGCAGATGTTCCCCGGCGGCCACTTCTTCATCCATGAGCATGAGGACCAGGTGCTCGGCGTGCTGGGTGCAGCCCTCGAGCCGCATCGGCTTTCCGCCTGATTGACGTCATCCCTTGCCTGGGGGAGGCTAGGCCTTTTTCCCAGGCAAGAGGCTGACAATGCTGATCAATCCTCACCAGGCCACGTTGCTGGTCGTCGATATCCAGGAAAAACTCATCGGCGCCATGAGCGACCCGGAAGGCACCCGCGCCCGTGCGCGCTGGCTGCTGGCCGCCAGCGCCGAGCTAGACCTGCCCACGGTCATCTCCGAGCAATACCCCAAGGGCCTGGGCCACACCCTGGCCGAGCTCAAGGCCGCCTCGCCGTCGGCTGAAATCGTCGAAAAACTGCACTTCTCCTGTGTGGCCGCCGAGTGCCTGCCAGCCAGCCTGCTGGGCCGCGGGCAAGTGATCGTCTGCGGCATGGAGACTCACGTCTGCGTGTTGCAGACCGTGCTCGGGCTGCTGGCCCTGGGCAAGCAGGTATTCGTCGTCGAGGACGCCTGCGACAGCCGCACCCCGGCCAGCAAGGCGGCCGGCCTGGCGCGCATGCGTGATGCCGGGGCGCAGGTGGTGACCCGCGAAATGGTGCTGTTCGAGCTGCTGGGCAGCTCCAGCCACCCGCTGTTCCGCCAGATCAGCAAGACCTATCTGGTCGGTGAACAGCCCTGAACGGGCGGCTGCTGGCTGTCGGGCTGCTGTGCCTGGCCGTGCTGCAAGGGTGCGCCGGGCGCCGTGAGGAAGCGTCGGAGGCCGACCCGGCCAAGGTCCGCGCCCAGCTCATGCGGCTGCTGCCGGCCCAGGTCAAGGACCGTCAGGGCTGGGCCACGGATATCCAGGTGGCGTTCCAGGCGCAGGGCATCGCCCCGAGCAAGAGCAACCTGTGCGCGGTGCTGGCGGTGACCGAGCAGGAGTCGACCTTCACCGCCGACCCGCAGGTGCCCAACCTAGGAAGCATCGCCCGCGACGAGATCGACCGGCGCGCGGCGCGGCTGCATGTCCCCAGACTGTTGGTCGATGGCGCCTTGCGCACCCCGTCCGGCAACGGTCAGACCTACCAGCAACGGCTGCTGGCGGTACGCAGCGAGAAGCAGCTCAGTGCCCTGTACGACGATTTCATCGCCGGCCTGCCCATGGGGCGCACCTTGCTCGGCGGCCTGAACCCGGTGCATACCGGCGGGCCAATGCAGGTCAGTGTCGATTTCGCCGAGCGGCACGCCCGTGACTACCCCTACGCACATCAGGGCACGATTCGCCAGGAGGTTTTCAGTCGCCGTGGCGGAATGTACTTCGGCATCGCCCACCTGTTGGGCTATCCGACGCACTATCAGCAGCAGTTGTACCGCTTCGCCGATTTCAACGCCGGCTGGTACGCCAGTCGCAATGCCGCGTTCCAGGCTGCGCTCAGCCGTGTGACGGGCGCGTCGCTGGCGCTGGACGGCGACCTGATCGCCCCAGGGGCGATCCTGCCGGGGACCACCGAGCAGGCGGCGCGCAGGCTGGGCAGGCAGCTTGGCCTGCGCAACTCGCAGATCCGTGCGCAGCTGGAGCAGGAGAGCAGCCTGGCGCTGGAGGAGACCGAGCTGTACCGCGGCGTGTTCGCGCTGGCTGAGGCCAAGGCGGGCAGGGCGCTGCCGCGAGCGGTGTTGCCGGGCATCGAGCTGAAGAGCCCGAAGATCACCCGCAAGCTGACCACGGCGTGGTTCGCCGGGCGGGTGGATGAGCGCTACCAGCGCTGCATGCGGCGCTGAGCGGCGGCGCTACCTGGCTTGGCTGCGCAGTCGCGCCCAGACGATGGCTGGCAGGGCCATCAGCAGCCACTTTAGATAGCGGTTGACCTCGTACTGGTCGCAGGCGATGCCGATGAGCATGGCGGCCACGACCACCATGACGAACTGAATCACTTTGTGCATCAACAGGGTTCCATCGTTACGTTGTTTCGGGCAGGGGCGCACTCTACAGCGCCGCGATGTCGCTGGCAGCTGCCGGGCGTCAATGTGCCACACGGCGTAACACTTTTTTGTCTTCGCGCCGAGCCAGCCTGGCTATCGTTTCGTTCCTCATGGGCTCGAAGGATGGCATCCGATGAATACCTACCAGGGCGGCTGCCTGTGCGGTCGCATTCGCTTCGTCGCCACAGGCGAACCACGTTTTCCCCATACCTGCTCGTGCTCACAGTGCCAGCGCCACAGTGGCAGCCTGACGCTGTGCTGGGTCGAGTTCGACAAGGCCGCCGTGGGCTGGGTCGCACAGGGCGGTCAACCCAGCCTTTACCGGTCCTCCGAGCTATCCAGCCGCGCGTTTTGCCCCACGTGCGGCAGCTCCATCGGAGCAATTGACGATGGGGCTGTTGTGGCCCTGTTGCTGGGCTGCTTCGATGACCAGGCGCGGCCTGAACTGCAGCCGGAGTCGCATTCGTTCGCCGATTGCCGTCCTGCCTGGTGGGGCGTGAAAGTCTGAGGCGAGTCGGCCGATATCCTGTTTCAAACTCGATGACGCAACGGGCTCCTGTTCAGATGATGTATGAAACCCTCGACCCGCAATTGCTACGCTTTCTGCTCGATCCATTGGCTAACCTGGAAAAGATGCGCCAGACCCGCGCCAAGCCGAGCCGGATCAGTCGCCTGCTGTATCGGGTACCGTGGCTGCGCCACCTTATCAGCCCCGAGCAAGTGGGGTTCATGCTCCTTGAAAAGGTTCTGGGCGGACTGGAGCAGGCCAGGGAGGCGCTACCTGTCACCTTGTTCGAAGAGCACGCGGCATTGGATGAAACGACCTTGCCGCTCTACCTCGGCGCGCTGGGCAAGTATTTCTGTATCCAGCATCCCGGTGTGGAGGACCAACCGCTTTCCGAACCCCAGGCCGAAATGCTCGAGGCATATCGAGAACGCCAGCTGTTCACCAAGTTCGAGTACACCAACAATCGCATCAGCGAAAACCTGCAGCTGCAGGCCGAGCACAATCTCGCGATTGTCAGCAATGCCCAGCTCTGGCTGAGCTATTTTCTGGTCGAAGCCTGCTTTCTCATTGGTCAGGGCCTGATGCAGGCGCAGTTGCGCGGGAGTACGTTGTACATCACTCCGACAGAGGTCATGGCCCGTCAGTTGAAGGCTTACTGGTTGGCTGAAACCAGCGAGGAAAGCACCAAGCTCAGCGACATGAACATGATGTGGATGGCGCTCGATGCCTTCCAAAAACACGGGCGACTGCCTGAGCCGCTGCAGGCACTGATGATCAAGACGTTGATGGACAAGTGCTTGTCGCTGCATAGCGAGTATGTCTCGCCTGAGTTGCAGGCCAATCCACAATTTCAGCTGTTGCAGGAACTCACCTGTTTCGCCCTATATCTGGAGTTGTGCGCGATGCTTGGCCAGACCGCGGTGCCGGTGGCGCAAATGCAATGCTACGTGAGCCCAGCGACGCTCGCCTTGATCGACGGACAACTGCAGGATCGACTACCCACGCTCGATTGCGCGAGCAGCTTCGTGCAGCGTCGTGGCGACCTCTATCATCGCGGCCCGGTGAAACTGAAGTACGGCCTCAAGCAGCTGGTAAAGGCAGTTCTGGACAAGGGCTTTTCCGGGAAGCTGGGGGAATTCTTCGAGGGCGACTATCTCATGCAGTACATTCGCGAGCGTGCCGATAGCCGTTTCGTGCTGCATGAAGGGTTCAAGGCCGAGAAAAATGCGCAGGTCGATGGTTACGACATCGATTTCGTTCTGCAGGATGTGGAAGACGATCTCTATTATTTCGTGCAAGTGAAGTACAAGTCGTTCGACCTGCCGACCTACTTTGCCGAGCAGTGTCGCCTGATGAGTGATGCCAACTTCCGCAAGGGCTTCGACAAGCAGCTGCAGCTTCTCAGGCGCAACATCGAGGCCCCCAGCATTCGCCAGAAGCTCGAGCGCCTGGGGCTGGAACGGGCGCGGGCGGGCAACAGCCATTTCATCCTGCTGCACAACCTGCCCTTCCTGAACTTTCATGAGCTCGAGGGCGTTTATTTCTATGAATGGAACCTGTTTCGCAATCTTCTACAGAATGGGCGCGTTCAGTACGTGAAGGGGCGCGAGGTCAGGGAGCGACGGTTGCTCGACAAGCCCCGGTTTCACCGCCCGGACGAGCTGGTCGACGCATACTTCGAACAGGGTGAGCACGCCGAGGAGATGCAACTGGCCTTCTATCTGTTCAGGAATACGTTTGCCCGCTTCCGCTATGACGGTCTCGAGGTGTTCTGCAAGACCCTGTGAAGGCTGGGACGGTCAGATCTGTCGGACGGATCCAGCTGTGCCGTGCTCCTCTGAACACCCCGTTCATTTTCAGCCGCGCGCCATTGACCTACCGTCACCGTTCATCCGTCAACCCAAGGAGAACGCGCATGCCAGAGCTCGCGCTGTACAAGGTGAAACTGCTGGACGAATTCGAAGCCCGCGACGATGACTGGATCTTCACCCACTTCGAGCGCCGGCTGACCCAGGTCAAGCCCGCCGCCAACTACCAGGACGCCAAGGGCATCATCGTTGCCGCCCATCTGGCGAACAACTGGCCGAACACGGTGAAGCGCTATCTGCTGAGCAACTACAAGGTGCATGGCAATGTCAGTGGCGAGCTGAGCGAAACCTTCAGGCAGGTGCTGGCCAGCCTGACGCCACAGGAACTGCGCGATTGGCAGCTGCCACAGGCGCGGCACCCGGCCTGACAGCGGGGGCGCGATCCTCGCGCCCCGCCGTCTTACAGGTACTTGAGCCAGGCGATATCGCGGCGGCGCGCCTTCAGCCGAGCGAACCCATGCACTGGCGGATACAGGGCGACGACCAGCGACGCGGCGACCAGCCATATCGCGGCAACACCGTCGAAACCGAAATAGCTGCCTTGGTTGAGGCCGAACAGGGTGACGCCAGCCAGGTACAGCACTTTCAGCACGTAGAGATGCAGCAGGTAGAAGAGCATCGGCGCCGCGCCGAATACCGCCAGCAGGCGAATCCAGCGCGCGTCGCCGGCACGTTCGAAGCCGCGCAGCAACAGCAGGCCGAAGCCCAGGGTGAGCGCCAGGAACAGCAGTGACGGCGGATATTTGCTGATGTTGAAGAAGCTCATCAGGCTCTGGCTGACCGTTGGGTAACTGCTCCAGGGGGCCTCGCCATAACCGTTGAGCAGACGCAGGACGACGAAGCCCAGCAGCAGTGCCGCACCGGCCAGCAGCAAGCGCTGCTGGCGCGCTTGCGCATTGCCGCCACGCCCGAACCAGGGGCCAAGTCCGTAGCCCAGGGCGATCACGCCGATCCAGGGCAGCACCGGGTAGGAGGTGCGCAGGCGCAGGTTATCTGACACCTCCAGCCAGCCACGGTCATGCAGTATCGCCCAGGGCACATGCAGCGCCGAGCCAGGTTCGAAGTGCAGACTGTCGAGCAGGTTGTGCCCGGCGACGATCAGCGCGCCCATGGCCAGCAGCAGCGGGCGCGGCAGCCAGACCAGTAGCGACAGAGCGATCATGCTCAGGCCGATGGCCCAGATCACCTGCAGGTAGATCACGCTCGGCGGCAGCTGGAAGGTCCAGGCGAAGTTGACCAGGGTGAATTCCAGCACCACCAGGAACAGGCCACGCTTGAATAGAAATGCCGAAACGTCGCCACGGCCTTGGTGCTTCTCGCCGTAGAGCCAGGCCGACAGGCCGGTGAGCAGCACGAATACCGGCGCGCACAGGTGCGCCAGGGTGCGGCTGGCGAACAGGCTCGGTTCGGTGGTGTCGATGGTCATCGGGTCGCTGACCTGGCGGTGCAGGAAAAACGTTTCGCGGACATGATCGAGGAGCATGAACAGGATCACCAGGCCACGCAGTGCGTCGATGCTTTGCAGACGCTGGGTCGAAAGAACAGGGGAGGCGGTGGTCATCGAAAGGGGGCGCGACAGAAGTGGATAGGGAGTGAAACGTTATCCTATAACTATTTGTTCGCGCCTGGATAGCTCGATGGCCTCCACCGGCCGATTCGACTGCGCTGTCGCTTGCCACTGGGCTTGTCGGCGAAAGGGGCGATTGGCGCCCCGATCGATTTCGAATCAGAGATCCAGCACCAGCCGCGCCGAGCGCGCCCGTGAGACGCACAGCATCATGGTCTGCTGCGAGGCTTTCTCCTCGTCGCTCAGGTACTGGTCGAAATGCTCCGCCTCGCCCTCGAGGATCGCCGTTTCGCAGGTACCGCACACGCCTTCGCGGCACAGGCATTCGACCTTGGCCGCCTTGGACTTCTCGATGGCCTGCAGGATGGTCATGCCTTCCTCGACCTCGAGCTCGGCACCGGAGCGGGCCAGGACCACGGTGAAGGCGGAACCGGCTGCCGGCGCGGCGGCAGCGAACTGCTCCCAGTGCACCCGCGATTCATCCATGCCTGTTGCGGCGGCGGTGGCGATCACGGCGTCGATCAGTGGCTTGGGGCCGCATACGTACAGGTGGGCGTCGGCGGACAGGTTCGCGCACAGGGCGGCGAGATCAAGCTTGCGCTCCAGGCTGTCGATGTAGAAGCGGGTGCTGTCGGCATGCGGCCCGTTTTCCAGGTCGGCCTGGAAAGCCCCGTGCTCAGGGGCGCGGAAGGCATAGTGCAGCTCGTATGGCGTGGCGCCGTCCTCGAGTTCGTGCAGTTGTGCGAGGAACGGGGTAATGCCGATGCCACCGGCGATCAGCACATGGCGCCCGGCGCTGGGGTCGAGCGCGAACAGGTTGTTGGGCGTGGAGATGGTCAGCTCGCTACCCACATCGACCTGCTGGTGCATGAATGCCGAACCGCCTTTGGATTGTTCCTCGAGCCGCACGCCGATCTGGTAGCTGTGCAGCTGGCGCGGGTCGCTCATCAGCGAGTAGGCGTTGCTGAACTGCTTGCCGCAGGCCGACTGCATCTGCACGATCACGTGGCTGCCGCCGCTGAAGGCGGGCAGGGCGGCGCCGTCGGCGCGGGCCAGGGTGAAGCGCTTGATCTGCGGCGTGGCCTGTTCCACGTCGGTCACGCGCACCTTGAACATTTGGTATTGCTTGGCCATGGCGTACCTCGACAACGAAGCCCCGCGCCAGGCCCTGGCACGGGGCGGGGAGCGTTTTCAGTCGTCCAGGTGGGCGACGGCGATCAGGTTGTGGAAGTGGGCGATGCCGTGCTCGCTTACGCCGCTGCGCTGCGAGTCGACCATGATCCTGCCCTGGCCACGGTAGCCACGGGACTTCAGGCCTTTCTGCACGCTCTCCACCAGGCGCAGGTCCTCGGGACGGAACACCTCGCGGTACCAGTCGATCAGCTTCTGTTGTTCCTCGGTGATGTCCTTGTTGAGGAAGTAGATGTCGTAGTGCTGCAGGGTGGTTTCGGCATCGACCGGGAACTCGTAGATCACGGTCATGAAATTGGCCCCTGGCGGCACGTTGAACATGGTGCATGGCCAGGCCCAGAAACCGGCGAAGGAGGGGTCCTTGACTGATTCGTCGAAGGTGAACGACTGCTCCGAAGGCTTGGCCAGGCCGTACTGCAGGGTCCAGTTGCCATGCAGGCTGTGGCTGTACTGGCCGACGTCCACCGAGTCGGAGAAGCCGGGGTGGGCCGGGGCGCAGTGGTAGCACTCCAGGTAGTTGTCGACGATCGATTTCCAGTTGGCTGGCGTGTCGCTGACGAAGCGCGCGGCCAGGTGCAGGTCGTCGATCACCGCGCAGGCTTCGCGCATGCGTTTTTGCATGCCGGGCAGTTGCTCTTCGACCGAGCCTGCGTCGTTGTCCATGTTGATGAAGATGAAGCCGGCGTACTCTTCGACGCGCAGTTGCACCAGGGTGGAGTTGTCCTTGTCGAAGTTGGCCACGTTTTCGCAGTTGCGGGCGTGGGCCAGTTCGCCATCGAGCTTGAAGGTCCAGGCGTGGTACGGGCAGGTGATCACGTTCTTGGCCTTGCCGCTGCCTTCGAGCAACTGGTGGCCGCGGTGCGGGCAGACGTTGTAGAAGGCACGCAGCACGTCGTCGCGGCCACGCACGACGATGATGCTTTCGCCGATCACCTGGCGGGTGATGTAGGCATTCTTCTCGGCGACTTCGCTGCGGTGGCCGACGCAGATCCAGCTACGGGCGAAGATCGCTTCCTTCTCGTGTTCGAAGACGGCGGCCTGGGTGTAGAACTTGGCCGGGAGGGTGAAGGCCTCTTCGGGGTTGGCGCAGAAGTCGGCGGGCAGGCGTTTGAAATCGTTCATGGCTCTATCTCGGTTCTTATTGGTTAACGCGTATCTGTTGGTTAACAGACTGGGCAAAAAAATTTGTCGCAGGTTTGGCAACGTGGGATCGGCGCACCGCCGCTCCCACGACAAATCCAGGCTCAGAGCACTGCCGCTGCGCTGCGCGGTGCCTGCAACGGTGGCTCTTCTCCCGCCAGGCGGGTGGCCTCTTCCTCGATGCGGTACGCCGGTACCTGGCCGTAGTCGGCCGCCAGCCACTTGAAGAAGCCGTAGATCTTCACCAGCAGGATCACCATGAACGGGATCGCGGTGAGTACCACGGCGGTCTTCATGGTCGACAGCGAGGCCTTGGCGAACAGCATGGCCAGCGGCACCAGGGTCAGCACCACGCACCAGAACAGGCGCAGGGTCGGGCTCGGGTCTTCGCCCTCGCGCAGGTTGCGGGTGCTGGTGGCGGCCACGGCGTAGGCGGCGGCGTCCATGTGCGAGGCGCAGAACACCGCCATGATGAACAGGTACGCGGCGAGGAACAGCGTGCCCCACGGCAGGGCCAGCAAGAGGTTGGTCACCGCCGCTTCGCCACCGAGGGTGCCGAGCAGCTTGGGCACGTCGATCTGGCCGTTGATGAACTGGTGCATGCTGTAGCTTTCCAGCGCGCCGAAGAAGAACCAGCAACCGAAGCTGCCGCCCAGCAGCAGGGCGAACACCACCTCCTTGATCAGCCGGCCACGGGACACGCGGGCGACGAACATGGCCACGCCCGGCGCGTAGGACACCCACCACAGCCAATAGAACACCGTCCAGTTGCGGGTGAAGGCGCCGTCGCCGGCCGGGTCGGTGAACAGGCTCATCTGCACGTAGTGCTGCAGCATCAGGCCGATGGAGTTGGCGGTGTTGTTCAGGGTGAACTGGGTCGGGCCGACCAGCAGGACGATGGCGGCGAACACCAGGGCGCCGACGCAGACCATCTTCGACAGGCGCTGCAGGCCGCCGTCGATGCCGATGTACGAACTCAGCGAGAACAGCAGCGCCACTGCGCCGATCACCAGCAGTTGCACGGTGAAGGTGTTGGGGGTGCCGGCCAGGTCGGCAAGGCCACGGGTCAGGGTCGAGGCGGTAAGCGCCAGCGACACGGTCAGCGCGCCCATCATGGTCAGCAGGAAGATCAGGTCGACGGCGCGCCCGACGGGGCCGGTGGCCTTGAAGCCGGTGACCGCCTCGATGATCGAGGCCAGGTTCAGGCCGCTCTTCTTGCGCACATGGAAGTGGTAGGCCATGGCCAGCGAGGCCAGGGCGTAGATCGACCAGGCGCTGATGCCCCAGTGGAAGAACGAGTAGCTGACGCTGTACTCCAGGGCCTTGGCCGACATCGGCGCGATGTTCAGGCCCGGGGTCTGGTAGTAGTAGGCCCATTCCATCACGCCCCAGTACAGGGTCGAGGAGCCCATGCCGGCGCAGATGAACATGAACACCCAGGTGGTGGTGGAGTACTCCGGCTTGCCGGCGCCCAGGCGGATGTTGCCGTATTTGCTGAAGGCCAGGTACAGCACGGCCAGGGAGCTGCCGAACACCAGTACCTGGACACTGGTGCCGAAGGTGCGGGTGGCCACTTCGAACAGCTGGTTGGCCAGGCTCTCGGCCTGGGCGGGGAAGGCAGCAAGGCCGATCACGGTAAGCAGCACGGCCAACAGGCTCACGGCGATCAGGAACACGTCGATCTTTTTGTTATTGGGGGACATCAATTGTCTCCTGGAGCATTTTTTTTGTAGTAGGCGTCAGGCGTTTGGGAAGTCCGTATCGAGGCTGGGTTTTCCTTTCTGTTAACTATTGGATAACAAGTATCCTTTGGTTTACAGATTTTGCATTGAATCGAAGTGGGTGGCAATAGGATCGTCGGACAATCCGCATGGCTGGTTTCCCCCTGTTCGCGGGTAAACCCGCTCCCACAGGGTTTGCATCCATCCTGTGGGAGCGGGTTTACCCGCGAAGCAGGCGCCGCCGAATCAGGCCCCGAGCAGCTCGGCGATGGCCTTGCCCACTTCCTGGGTCGAGCGGCTGCCGCCCATGTCGCGGGTGGTGTCGCCGTTGGCGATCACTGTCTCGATGGCCTTGAGGATGTCGTCGTGGGCCGCCTGGTAGCGCGCGTCGTTGCCGGCCTGGCCGAGGAACTCGAGCATCAGCGCGCCGGACCAGATCATCGCGATCGGGTTGGCAATATTCTTGCCGTAAATATCCGGCGCCGAACCGTGCACCGGCTCGAACAGCGACGGGAACTTGCGCTCGGGGTTGAGGTTGGCCGACGGCGCGATGCCGATGGTGCCGGCGCAGGCTGGTCCCAGGTCCGACAGGATGTCGCCGAACAGGTTGGAGGCCACCACCACATCGAAGCGCTCCGGCTGCAGCACGAAGCGGGCGCAGAGGATGTCGATGTGCTGCTTGTCCCAGCTGATCTCGGGGTAGTGCGCGGCCATGGCGGCGGTGCGCTCGTCCCAGTAGGGCATGCTCACGGCCATGCCGTTGGACTTGGTCGCCGAGGTAACGTGCTTGCGCTCGCGGGTCTGCGCCACGTCGAAGGCGTACTTGAGGATGCGGTCCACGCCACGGCGAGTGAATACCGACTCCTGCAGCACGAACTCGTTGTCGGTGCCTTCGAACATGCGCCCGCCCAGGGAGGAGTACTCGCCTTCGGTGTTCTCGCGGATCACCACGAAATCGATGTCGCCGGGCTGCTTGTTCGCCAGCGGGCAGGGCACGCCGGGGAACAGGCGCACCGGGCGGATGTTCACGTACTGGTCGAAGTCGCGGCGGAACTTGAGCAAGGAGCCCCACAGCGAGATATGGTCCGGGACCTTGTCCGGCCAGCCGACGGCGCCGAAGTACAGGGCGTCGAAGCCCTTGAGCTGGTCGAACCAGTCGTCGGGCATCATCTTGCCGTGGGCCAGGTAGTAGTCGCAGCTGGCCCACTCGAAGAACTCGAACTCAAGGTTCAGGCCGTGCTTGCGAGCGGCGGCCTCGACCACGCGCAGGCCTTCGGGGAGGACTTCGTTGCCGATGCCGTCACCGGGGATGGCGGCGATCTTGAAGGTCTTGGTCATGGGGCGCCTTTCGTGTTCAGGGAAGATACGGCCATGCTATAAGGCTGTGCTTCGGAGATAATCCGGCAATCCATCAATTCTTGGTGCACGAATCGTGAATAATCTGCCGAACCTGGACGACCTCGACATCTTCCTGCAGGTGGCCCGTCGCGCCAGCTTCGCCGCGGTGGCCAACGAGCGCGGCATGTCGGCGGCGTTCGTCAGCAAGCGCATCCGTCTGCTGGAGGACAGCCTCGGCGTGCGTCTGCTGCACCGCACCACCCGGCGGGTGACGGTGAGCGAGGAGGGCGAGCGGGTATACCAGTGGGCGCGGCAGATCTTCGAGACCCTGCAGCGCATGGACGACGACCTCAACGCCGGGCAGCGCGAGCCGGTCGGGCAGTTGCGCATCGCCAGCAGCCTGGGCCTGGGCCGGCGTTTCGTGGCGCCGGCGCTGTCGGAGCTGGCGGCGCGCTACCCGCGCCTGGACATCCGCCTGGATGTGCACGACCGCCTGGTGGACCTGATCGCCGAAGGCGTCGACCTGGATATCCGCGTGGGCAACGTGATCGCCCCGCACCTGATCGCCAAGCCCCTGGCGCGTAATCGCCGGGTGCTGTGCGCGGCGCCTTCGTACCTGGCCGAGCGTGGCACGCCACGGCTGCTGGCGGACCTGGCCAGCCATGACTGCCTGGTGATCAAGGAGCGCGACCACCCGTTCGGGCTATGGCACCTGGAGGGGCCGCAGGGCGAGGAGAGCGTGCGCGTGACCGGGCCGTTGTCGAGCAATCACGGCGAGGTGGCGCACCAGTGGTGCCTGGACGGGCGGGGGATCCTGCTGCGCTCGTGGTGGGATGTGCACGACAGCATCGCCGAGGGGCGGCTGGTGCAGGTGCTGCCGGACTACCAGCAGGTGGCGGATATCTGGGCGGTGTACACCGCGCCCCTGGCCGGATCGGCCAAGGTGCGGGTGGCGGTGGAATTCTTCCGGCAGTATTTCGCCGAGCGCTACAGATTGCCGTGTTAGTGGCCATCCCTTTCAAGATGGTGAGCGTTGGTGTTCGGCTTGGGCTTGCCGGGGCTGCTTTGCAGCCCTTTCGCGACACAAGGCCGCTCCTACAGGCGATTCGCGCCCCCTGTAGGAGCGGCCTTGTGTCGCGAAAGGGTCGCAAAGCGACCCCGGCAAACTTGAATTGGAGGGGCCATATTCCAAAAACGTAAGACCTTGAAAGGGACGGTCTTAATGGCCGAACGCTTTCAGGTTGCCTTTGCGAGTGGCTTCATACGCTTCACGCGCCATCGGCCTTGCCTGCGGGTTGCCCAGGTCTTCCATGGCCAGTCGATGGGTCTCCGGCGCCAGGTACGCGGCGAACGCGCACACGCAGGTGATCACGAAGGCCAGGCCGCCGACCACCAGCCAGATATGCTCCGATCCGGGTGGCGCCACGGCGGCGAACAGCGCCGGCAGCATGGCGGTGAGCATGGTGCCGACGTTCTGCGCGATGGCCATGGCCGATACACGGTAGCGGGTCTGGAACAGCTCCGGGTAGAAGCTTGGGAACACCGCGTTGTAGCCCTGGTAGACCATGCCCCACATGAGGATCGAGGCGGCGAAGGCCAGCGGCACGTTCTGGATGCTGATCGTATACAGGTAGACGAATGCCAGCAGGCCCGAGCCCAGGCAGCCGGCGATCATGGTCGGACGACGACCGATCCGGTCCGAGAGGTTACCGACGAAGGGGATCACCAGCACCGCGACGATATTGCCCACCACCGGGATCCACAGGTACACGCTCTTGTCGAAGCCGATGCCGTAGGCCGGCTGCACCGCGTAGGCCGCGCCGAAGATGGTGGCCACCACCGGGATCACGTTCATCAAGGCCATGAACATCACCAGCACCATGTGCTTCCAGCTGTGGCGGAAGGCCTCGCTGATCGGCGACTTGGCGACCTTGTCCTGTTTCTCTTCCTGGACGAATGCCGGGGTCTCGTGCACCTCCTTGCGGATGATGAAACCGGCGATCAGCACCATGGCACTCATCAGGAACGGAATGCGCCAGCCCCACTCGTTGAAGGCGTCGCTGGGCATGAAGTAGGCCAACGGCAGGAACACTGCCGCCGCCATCACCTGGCCGGCCTGCACGCCCTGCAAGGTGAAGCTGGCGTAGTAGCCGCGGCGGCCGAACGGCGCGTGTTCCATGATCATCGAACTGGCCCCGGAGATCTCGCCGGCCACGGCGAAACCCTGGACCAGGCGCAGCACGACCAGCAGCGCCGGGGCCAGCAGGCCGATGTCGTGGTAGGTGGGCAGCAGGCCCACGGCCATGGTCGACAGGCCCATCAGGAACATGCACAGCAGCAGCACGTTCTTGCGCCCGCGGGTGTCGCCCCAGTGGCCGAGCACGAAGGCGCCGACCGGGCGCGCCAGGTAGCCCACGCCGTAGGTGGCCAGCGAGGCGATGATGGCCATCTTCGGATCGGTGGATGGGAAGAAGATCTGCGGGAAGATCAGCGCCGCGGCCTGGGCGTAGATGAAGAAGTCGTAGTACTCGAGGGCAGAGCCGATCCATCCGCTGGCGGTGGCTTTCTTGGCTTGGGAGCTTGAGCGGGCCATGTTGTCTCCGTTGTTCTTGTCAGGGGCCGATGATCAGCGTGCGCCGGGCACGCGAAGGCGATGTGGAGAAGACGAACGAGGCGGTGCGGATCGCAGGGCGAGCAAGGTGTGCATAGGTCGGTACCCGTTTTCTTGAACTTATTATGTGGTGGCGTTGGGCATTGCAGCGCAGGGCCCGCCGAACGACCGGCGTGGCGGCGAGAAGGGCCGGTGGGCCTGCGACTGGCGTTCATGGTTGTTCACGGGGGTGGGTGAATCAATTCGCCGGAATCGGTTTTGTGCGGTAATCGAACGAAAACTAACTGTTTCGTACAAAGTTCGTTGCCGGGCTGACTTTACCTGCGAATAATCGATCTTGCCAGACAGATGCTGTCGGGACCGGCTCCTTCGCGGGCAAGCCCGCTCCCACAGGGAGCACGCAAAACCTGTGGGAGCGGGCTTGCCCGCGAAGGGGTCGGTGCAGCCGACATCGGCCCACAACAACAAGGAATTTCCCATGCACCGTTCGATCGCCACCGTGTCCTTGAGCGGCACCCTGCCGGAAAAACTCGAAGCCATCGCCGCCGCGGGTTTCGACGGCGTCGAGATCTTCGAGAACGACCTGCTGTACTACGCCGGCAGCCCCCGCGAGGTCCGACAGCTGTGCGCCGACCTGGGACTGGCCATCACCTTGTTCCAGCCGTTTCGCGATTTCGAGGGCTGCCGCCGCGACCGCCTGCACAAGAACCTCGACCGGGCCGAGCGCAAGTTCGACCTGATGCAGGAACTGGGTACCGACCTGATATTGGTGTGCAGCAATGTCCAACCCGATGCGCTGGGCGACGAGCAGTTGCTGGTGGACGACCTGCGCCTGCTTGCCGAGCACGCCGGTGACCGCGGCCTGCGCATCGGTTACGAGGCGCTGGCCTGGGGGCGCCATGTCAACACCTGGCAGCAGGTCTGGAACCTGGTGCGCCAGGCCGACCACCCGGCGCTGGGGGTGATTCTCGACAGCTTCCATACCCTGTCGCTCAAGGGCGATCCCAGTGGTATTCGCGACATTCCCGCCGAGAAGATCTTCTTCGTGCAGATGGCCGATGCACCGATCCTGGCCATGGACGTGCTGGAATGGAGCCGGCACTTCCGTTGTTTTCCCGGCCAGGGCGAAATGGACCTGGCGGGCTTCCTCGCGCCGATCCTGGCCACCGGCTATCGCGGTCCTCTGTCGCTGGAGATCTTCAACGATGGTTTCCGTGCCGCGCCGCCCCGGCAGAACGCCGCCGACGGCCTGCGCGCGTTGCTGTACCTGGAGGAAAAGACCCGCCTGCGCCTGGAGCGCGAGGCCCGCGCCGTCGAGCCAGGCGTGCTGTTCGCGCCGCCAGCGGCGAGCCGGTATGACGGCGTGGAGTTCCTCGAGTTCGCCGTCGACGAGGCGGTCGGCGCGCGCCTGAACGCCTGGCTCAAGCGGCTGGGATTTGCCGAGGCCGGCGAGCATCGCAGCAAGGCGGTGCGCCTGCTGCGCCAGGGTGACATCAACATTGTGCTCAATGCCGAGCCATACTCGTTCGCCCACAACTTCTTCGAAGCCCACGGCCCATCGCTGTGCGCCACTGCGTTGCGGGTCGAGCACGGCCAGGCCGCGTTGCAACGGGCCACTGCCTACCGTGGCCAGCCGTTCCGGGGCCTGGTCGGCCCGAACGAGCGCGAGATCCCGGCGGTGCGCGCCCCCGATGGCAGCCTGCTGTACCTGGTGGAGCCGGACGCCGACGGCCCGAGCCTCTACGACACCGATTTCCACCTGGACCAGAACGCCCGCGCCAGCGGCGGGCTCAAGCGCATCGACCACATGGCCCTGGCGCTGCCGGCCGAGGCGCTGGACAGCTGGGTGCTGTTCTACAAGAGCGTGTTCGACTTCACCGCCGACGACGAGGTGGTGCTGCCCGACCCCTATGGCTTGGTCAAGAGCCGTGCCCTGCGCAGCCACTGCGGGACGTTGCGGTTGCCGCTGAACATCTCGGAGAACCGCAACACCGCCATCGCCCATGCCCTGGACAGTTATCGCGGCTCGGGCGTGCACCATGTCGCCTTCGACTGCGACGATATCTTCCGCGAGGTGGCCCGGGCCAAGGAGGCCGGCGTGCCGTTGCTGGAGATCCCGCTGAACTACTACGACGACCTGGCGGCGCGGTTCGAGTTCGATGACGAGTTCCTCAGCGAGCTGGCGTACTACAACGTGCTGTACGACCGTGACGCCCAGGGCGGCGAGTTGTTCCACGTGTATACCGAGCCGTTCGAGGGGCGTTTCTTCTTCGAGATCATCCAGCGCAAGAGCGGTTACGCTGGCTATGGCGCGGCCAACGTGGCGGTGCGCCTGGCGGCGATGGCCAAGGCGCGCAAGTCGGTGCTGTAGCTGTAGGAGCGGCCTTGTGTCGCGAA
>NZ_JAOCDM010000077.1 GCF_029840925.1 Pseudomonas sp. GD03858 | reverse complement strand
CCCCCCCTGTAGGAGCGGCCTTGTGCCGCGAAAGGGCTGCGCAGCAGCCCCGGAAACCTCAAAGCGATACACAAATCATATTTGATACATCAAATACTGTTTGATGTTGTGTTTTGTATCGCTTATAAATGACCCATGCCGCAAGCAGCCCACAACCGGGAGCCCGAACATGTACGCACAGCTAGTGGAAACCGGCGTCAAGCGCCTCAAGACCTTGGAAGAGATGTCGCCCGAAGAGCGCGCCTTCCAGGAAAAGATCGACGCCGAGATCAAGATCGAGGCCAAGAACTGGATGCCCGACGCCTACCGTCAAACCCTCATCCGCCAGATTTCCCAGCACGCCCACTCCGAGATCGTCGGCATGCTCCCGGAGGGCAACTGGGTCACCCGCGCCCCGTCGCTCAAGCGCAAGCTGCAACTGATGGCCAAGATCCAGGACGAGGCCGGCCATGGCCTGTACCTGTACAGCGCCATGGAAACCCTGGGCGCCGACCGCGACGAAGAGATCGCCAAGCTGCACAGCGGCAAGGCCAAGTATTCGAGCATCTTCAACTACCCGACCCTGACCTGGGCCGACATGGGCGCGGTGGGCTGGCTGGTCGACGGCGCGGCGATCGTCAACCAGGTGGTGCTGCAGCGCACCTCCTACGGCCCCTATTCCCGCGCCATGATTCGCATCTGCAAGGAAGAGAGCTTCCACCAGCGCCAGGGCTACGAGCTGCTGCTGACGATGATGCGCCACGGCACCCAGGCGCAGAAGGACATGGTCCAGGACGCCATCGACCGCCTGTGGTGGCCAGCGCTGATGATGTTCGGCCCCAGCGACGAACACTCGCCCAACAGCGCCCAGTCCATGGCCTGGAAGATCAAGCGCCAGACCAACGACGAGCTGCGCCAGCGCTTCATCGACCAGACCGTGCCCCAGCTCGAGCTGCTCGGCTGCACCGCGCCGGATCCGGCGCTCAAGTGGAACGAAGCCCGTGGTCACTATGACTTCGGCGAGATCCAGTGGGACGAGTTCTACGACGTGATCAAGGGCAACGGCCCGTGCAACCAGGAACGCCTGGCCAAGCGCCGCGATGCCATCGAAAGCGGCGCCTGGGTCCGCGAGGCCGCCGTGGCCTACGCCCGCAAGCAACAGAACAAGAACGCCGCCTGAGGCGGCCCGCGATACCGAGGAACCACCATGTCCACCTGGACCCTTTACGAAGTCTTCGTGCGCAGCAAGCACGGCCTGAACCACAAGCACGTCGGCAGCGTGCATGCCGCCGACGCCGCCATGGCCATCGAGAATGCCCGTGAGCTCTATACCCGCCGCAGCGAAGGCGTCAGCCTGTGGGTAGTGCCTTCGGCACTGATCATCGCCTCCTCGCCCGACGAGAAAGACCCGCTGTTCGCCCCGGCCGACGACAAGGTCTACCGGCACGCCAGCTTCTACGAGCTGCCCGCCGAAGTCGGCCATATGTGAGGCGCGCCATGCACAAGCAAGCACTGATTCAATACCTGCTGCTGCTCGGCGACAGTGCCCTGATCCAGGGCCAGCGCCTGTGCGAGTGGTGCGGCAAGGCGCCGGCGCTGGAGGAAGAACTGGCGTTGATGAACGTCGGCCTCGACCTGGTTGGCCAGGCCCGCAACTGGCTGGAATACGCCGCCGAGCTGCTCGACGATGGCCGCGATGCCGATGCCCTGGCGTTTCGTCGCGACGAGCGCGCCTTGCGCAACCTGCTGCTGGTCGAGCAGCCCAACGGCGACTATGCCGTGACCATGCTCAAGCAGTTTCTCTACGACGCCTGGCACCACGCCGTGCTCGAAGACCTGTGCGCCTCGCGCGACGAGCGCATCGCCGGCATCGCCGCCAAGGCCTGCAAGGAGGTGACCTACCACCTGCGCCGCTCGGGCGAGTGGGTGCAGCGCCTGGGCGGCGGCACCGAGCAAAGCCGTCGGCGCATGCTCGATGCCATCGCGCCGCTGTGGCGCTTCACCGTCGAGCTGACCGCCGCCAGCGACGGCGAGGCGCAACTGGCCCAGGCCGGCATCGCCGCCGAGCCGACGCAGGTCGCCCGCCGTTGGCTGGCCACGGTCGGCGCGATCTTCGCCTCGGTCGAGCTGCCGCTACCCCAGCCCGCGGGCCACTTCTATCTCGATGGACGCAAGGGGTTGCACACCGAGCACTTGGGCCTGCTGCTGGCCGAGATGCAGTTCCTGCCGCGAGCCTATCCCGATGCGACCTGGTGAGCTGATTGCCGGCGATCGGGGCGCCCGCGCCATGCGCGACGGCGACCTGGCCCACGCCTGGACGGTGCTGACCGAGGTGATGGATCCGGAAGTGCCGGTGGTCAGCGTCGTCGACCTTGGCATCGTCCGCGACCTGGCCTGGCGTGCAGGCCACCTGCACCTGGTGGTCACCCCGACCTATTCCGGCTGCCCGGCCACCGAGGTGATCGAGCAGGAGATTCGCCAGGCACTGGAGCAGGCCGGATTCGCCGAACCGGCCCTGGAGCGTCGGCTCACTCCAGCCTGGAGCACCGACTGGATCAGCGACCAAGGTCGCGAACGCCTGCGCGCCTATGGCATCGCCCCGCCTGCCGGCAGCGCCAGTTTGCACGGGCAACCCAGGGTGTGCTGCCCGCAATGCGCCAGCAGCGACACCGAACTGCTCAGCCAGTTCGGCTCCACCGCCTGCAAGGCCCTGTATCGCTGCCGCGCCTGCCTGGAACCGTTCGACTATTTCAAATGCCTGTGAGCCGTGGAGAACGCCATGAGCCAGTTTCACCGCCTGACCGTCAAGCAAGTGCGTCAGGAGACCCGCGACGCGGTGTCCATCGCCTTCGATGTGCCCGCGCACCTGCAAGGCGATTTCCGTTTTACCCAGGGCCAATACCTGGTGATGCGCACCCACCTGGACGATGAAGAGGTGCGCCGCTCCTACTCGATCTGCAGCGCTGTACAGGATGGCGAACTGCGGGTCGCGGTCAAGCGCGTGCCGGGCGGGCGCTTCTCGGCCTTTGCCAACGAAGTGCTCAAGGCCGGCCAGCAGCTCGAGGTGATGCCGCCGTCGGGCAGCTTCTTCGTGCCGCTGGACCCGGCGCGGCGCGGTCATTACCTCGGCGTGGCCGCCGGCAGCGGCATCACGCCGATCCTGTCGCTGATCGCCACGACGTTGGCCAGCGAACCGCACAGCCGCTTCACCTTGCTGTATGGCAACCGAGCCAGCAACAGCGCGCTGTTCCGCGATCGCCTGGAAGACCTGAAGAACCAGTACCTGGAGCGCCTCAACCTGATCTTCGTGTTCAGCCGCGAACAGCAGGATGTCGACTTGTACAACGGCCGCATCGATAGCGACAAGTGCGCGCAGCTGTTCTCCCGCTGGCTCGACGTGAAAGCGCTGGACGCCGCGTTTATCTGTGGTCCCCAGGCCATGACCGAGACCGTGCGCGACAGCCTGCGGGCCAATGGCCTGGCCAACGAGCGCATCCATTTCGAGCTGTTCGCCGCAGCCGGTGGCCAAGCCCGTCGCGAGGCCCGCGAGGCGGCGCGCCAGGTGGACTCGGCAGTCAGTCATGTCACCGTGATCAGCGATGGTCGCGCGCTGGCCTTCGATCTGCCGCGCAACACCCAGAGCGTGCTCGACGCCGGCAACGCCATCGGCGCCGAACTGCCCTACTCGTGCAAGGCCGGCGTGTGCTCGACCTGCAAGTGCAAGGTGATCGAAGGCGAGGTGGAGATGGACAGCAACCATGCCCTGGAAGACTACGAAGTGGCGGCCGGGTACGTGCTGTCGTGCCAGACCTTCCCGTTGAGCGACAAGGTGGTGCTCGATTTCGATCAGCTTTGACGCCGAGGCGCCTGTATCCCTGTAGGAGCGGCCTTGCGTCGCGAAAGGACCGCAAAGCGGTCCCCGGGATCTGCAACATTGCAAATATTGCCGGGGCTGCTGCGCAGCCCTTTCGCGACACAAGGCCGCTCCTACAGGGGCGGTGCAAGCAACACCCGCGTGACCTGAAAAAACAATTACAACAACCAGAGAGAACGCTCCCATGACACCCGAACACCTCGAGTCCATCAGCAATCACCCCGCCTTCCGCCAACTGATCAAGCGCAAACGCCGCCTCAACGGCTCACTGACCCTGACCATGCTTGTCGCCTACTACGGCTTCGTCCTGCTGGTGGCCTTCGCCCCCGGGGTACTCGGCCAGTCCCTGAGCGGCGGCGTGACCAGCGTCGGCATGCTGGTCGGGGTGTTGATGGTGCTGCTGTCCTTCGCCCTCACCGGCATCTACATGCATCGCGCCAACCGCGTCATCGACCCGCTCAACGACCAGGTCCGGCAGGAGTGCGCACGATGAACTGGACCGCCATCTCGATGTTCCTGGTGTTCGTCTGCTTCACCCTGCTGGTGACCCGCTGGGCCGCCCTGCGCACCCGCTCGGCCAGCGACTTCTACACCGCCGGCGGCGGCCTGACCGGCATGCAGAACGGCCTGGCGATCGCCGGCGACATGATCAGCGCCGCGTCCTTCCTCGGCATCTCGGCGATGATGTTCATGAACGGCTACGATGGCCTGCTCTACGCCCTGGGCGTGCTGGCCGGCTGGCCGATCATCCTGTTCCTGATCGCCGAGCGCCTGCGCAACCTGGGCAAGTACACCTTCGCCGACGTGGTCTCCTATCGCCTGGCCCAGGCCCCGGTACGCCTGACCTCGGCCTTCGGCACCCTGGCCGTGGCGCTGATGTACCTGGTGGCGCAGATGGTCGGCGCCGGCAAGCTGATCGAGCTGCTGTTCGGCATCAGCTACCTGTACGCGGTGATGCTGGTGGGCGTGCTGATGGTGCTGTACGTCACCTTCGGCGGCATGCTCGCCACCACCTGGGTGCAGATCATCAAGGCGGTGATGCTGCTGTCGGGCACCACCTTCATGGCGTTCATGGTGCTCCGGCACTTCGGCTTCAGCACCGAGGCGATGTTCGCCAGCGCCGTGGCGGTGCATGCCAAGGGCCAGGCGATCATGGCCCCGGGGGCGCTGCTGTCCAATCCGGTGGACGCCATTTCCCTGGGCCTGGGCATGATGTTCGGCACCGCCGGCCTGCCGCACATCCTCATGCGCTTCTTCACCGTCAGCGACGCCAAGGAAGCGCGCAAGAGCGTGTTCTACGCCACCGGCTTCATCGGCTACTTCTACCTGCTGCTGATCGTCATCGGCTTTGGCGCCATCGTCATGGTCGGCACCGAGCCGTCCTACCGCGACGCCACGGGCGCGATCATCGGCGGCGGCAACATGGTCGCGGTGCACCTGGCCCAGGCGGTGGGCGGCAACCTGTTCCTCGGTTTCATTTCGGCGGTGGCTTTTGCCACCATCCTCGCCGTGGTCGCGGGTCTGGCACTGTCCGGCGCCTCGGCGGTGTCCCACGACCTGTACGCCTGCGTGGTGCGCAAGGGCCAGGCCAGCGAACGGGAAGAAATGCGCATGTCGCGCATCGCCACCCTGGTGATCGGCCTGTTCGCGGTGGTGCTGGGGCTGCTGTTCGAGTCGCAGAACATCGCCTTCCTCTCCGGCCTGGTGCTGGCGGTGGCCGCCTCGGTCAATTTCCCGGTGCTGCTGCTGTCGATGTTCTGGAAAGGCCTGACCACCCGCGGCGCGGTGTGCGGCAGCCTGGCCGGCCTGTTGTCGGCGATCTTGCTGGTGGTGCTGGGCCCGGCGGTATGGGTCAACGTGCTGCACCACGAACGGGCGCTGTTCCCCTACAGCAACCCGGCGCTGTTCTCCATGTCACTGGCCTTCCTCGGCGCCTGGGCGTTCTCGGTGACCGACGGCTCGCAGCGCGCTCGCCAAGAGCGCGGACGCTACCTGGCCCAGTTCATTCGCTCCATGACCGGCATCGGTGCCGCCGGCGCCAGCAAGCACTGACCTCAAAACAATAACAATATCGGGAACAACAACAATGAACCGCATGCGTCTCACGTCAGCCGCCTGGCTGGCGACCCTCGCCCTGCCCCTGCCGGCCATGGCGGATTTCATCGACGACAGTCACGCGCGCATCGAACTGCGCAACCACTACATCAACCGCGACTTCCGCCAGGACAACGCGCCACAGAACAAGGCCGAGGAATGGGGCCAGGGCTTCACCGCGCGCTTCGAGTCGGGCTTCACCGACGGACCAGTCGCTGTCGGCGTGGATGCCATGGGCCAGCTGGGCATCAAGCTCGACTCCAGTCGCGACCGGCGCAATACCGGCCTGCTGCCCTATGGGCCGAACAGCCTGGAACCGGTGGACGACTACAGCGAACTGGGCCTGACCGCCAAGCTGCGGGTGTCGAAAAGCACGCTGCGCCTGGGCACCTTGCAGCCGATCCTGCCGGTGGTGGTGTACAACGATACCCGCCTGCTGTCCTCGACCTTCCAGGGCGGCCTGCTGACCAGCCAGGAGCTCGATGGGCTGACCTTCAACGGCGGACGCCTGACCAAGAGCAACCTGCGCGATTCCTCCGGGCGTGACGATATCGGCTATGGCGCCGCGAGCAGCGATCACTTCGATTTCGCCGGCGGCAGCTATGCCATCACCCCGCAGACCAGCGTCAGCTACTACTACGCCAAGCTCGAGGAGATCTATCGCCAGCAGTATGTCGGGCTGCTGCACACTCAGCCCCTGGCCGAAGGCGTGAGCCTGCGCGGCGACCTGCGCTACTTCGACAGCCGCGGCGATGGCGCCGAACGCGCAGGGCGCATCGACAACCGCAACTTCAACGCCATGTTCACCCTGGGCGTCAAGGCGCACAAGTTCACCGCCACCTGGCAGCAGATGTCCGGCGACAGTGCCTTCCCGTTCCTCAACGGCGGCGATCCGTACACCGTCAACCTGGTGACCTACAACACCTTCACCCGTGCCGGCATCGACTCCTGGCAACTGCGCTACGACTACGACTTCGTCGCGCTGGGCATCCCCGGCCTGAGCTTCATGACCCGTTACACCGACGGTCGCCACGCCGAGACCGCCACCGTCGGCAACGGCCGCGAGCGCGAACGCGACACCGACATCACCTACGTCATCCAGAGCGGCCCGTTCAAGGACGTCAGCCTGCGTTGGCGCAACGTCACCTTCCGCTCTGGCAACGGCCTGACCAACGCCCTGGACGAGAACCGCCTGATCATCGGCTACACCCTGGCGCTGTGGTAACTGCGCCCTGTCCTTTAGAACTGCTTGGAGAACAGCATGTCCGCCGCCCCTACCCTGCAAAGCTTCATCGCCGGTCGCTGGATCGGCCAGCACGGCGCCCAGGCTCTGCGCAGCGCCCTCGACGGCCACATCCTGGCCCACAGCCCAGAAGAACGCCCGGACTTCGCCGAAGCCGTGGACTTCGCCCGCGCCCAGGGCCTGCGAGAGTTGCTGGCCATGGACTTCCAGCAGCGCGCCGCGCGCCTGAAAGCGCTGGCACTGTACCTGGCCGAACGCAAGGAACAGCTGTACGCCCTTTCCCACCACTCTGGCGCCACCCGCGCCGACAGCTGGATCGACATCGAGGGCGGCAACGCCACGCTGTTCGCCTATTCCAGCATGGGCCGACGCGACCTGCCGTCGGGCAACCTGGTGCATGAAGGCCCGGCGATCCCACTGGGCAAGCAAGGTCATTTCGCCGGCAGCCACATCCTGGTGCCACGCGCCGGCGTGGCCGTGCATATCAACGCCTTCAACTTCCCGATCTGGGGCATGCTGGAGAAGTTCGCCCCGACCTTCCTCGCCGGCATGCCGTGCATCGTCAAGCCGGCCACGTCGACCAGCTACCTGAGCGAAGCCGTGGTGCGCCTGATGCACGCCTCCGGCTTGCTGCCGGCCGGCAGCCTGCAGCTGGTGATCGGCAGCACCGGCGATCTGCTCGACCGCCTGCAAGGCCAGGACGTGGTGACCTTTACCGGTTCCGCCGACACCGCCGCCAAGCTGCGCGTCACGCCGAACCTGATACGCCACTCGGTGCCGTTCACTGCCGAGGCCGACTCGCTCAACTGCGCGATCCTGGGGCCGGACGTCAGTCCCGACAGCGAGGAATTCGAGCTGTACATCAGGGAAGTGGCGCGGGAGATGACCACCAAGGCCGGGCAGAAATGCACGGCAATCCGTCGTGCGATCGTTCCGGCCAGGCATCTCGATGCCGTGGCCAGCCGCCTGCGCGAACGTCTGCGCAAGGTGGTGGTGGGCGATCCTTCGGTGGAGGGCGTGCGCATGGGCGCATTGGCCTCCCACGATCAGCAACGCGACGTCGCCGAGCGCGTGCGCCTGTTGCTGGACAGCTGCGACCAGCTGCTGGGCGCCAGTGACGGCTTCGCGCCGGTAGGCCAAGGCGTGGCCGAAGGCGCGTTCTTCGCCCCGACCCTGTTGCTGGCCCGTGATCCCCACGCCGATGGCGGCGCCCACGATATCGAGGCGTTCGGCCCGGTCAGCACGCTGATGGCCTATGACGACCTCGATGAAGCCCTGGCCCTGGCCGCCCGTGGCAAAGGCAGCCTGGTGGCGACCCTGGTGACCGCCGACCGCGCCGTGGCGGCCCGCGCCATTCCGGTTGCGGCCGCCTGGCACGGGCGTCTGCTGGTGCTCGACAGCGAAGCGGCCAAGGAATCCACCGGCCACGGCTCGCCTTTGCCGCAACTCAAGCACGGCGGCCCAGGGCGTGCGGGGGGCGGCGAAGAGCTGGGTGGCTTGCGCGCGGTGAAGCACTACCTGCAGCGCGCCGCGGTCCAGGGCTCACCGAGCATGCTGATGGCCGTGACCGGCGAATACGTGCGTGGCGCCGAGGTGATCGAGACCGAGGTCCATCCCTTCCGCCGTCATTTCGACGACCTGCGCATCGGCGAGTCGCTGCTCACTCACCGTCGTACCGTCACCGAAGCCGATCTGGTCAGCTTCGGCTGCCTGTCGGGCGATCACTTCTACATGCACTTCGATGACATCGCCGCCAAGCAATCGCAGTTCGGCAAGCGCATCGCCCATGGCTACTTCGTGCTGTCGGCGGCGGCCGGGTTGTTCGTCAGCCCCGGTGAAGGGCCGGTGCTGGCCAACTACGGCCTGGACACCCTGCGCTTCATCACGCCGGTGGGCATCGGCGATACCATCCAGGCGCGGCTGACCTGCAAGCGCAAGATCGACCAGGACAAGGCCAGCCCGCTGGGGCAGCCCCAGGGCGTGGTGGCCTGGGATGTGGAAGTGACCAACCAGCTGGGTGAGCTGGTGGCCAGCTATGACATCCTGACGCTGGTGTCGAAGCGCGAGTAGCACATAACCCATTGACTCAGCGGGGCTCTGTGGGAGCGGCTTTAGCCGCGAACACCGGCGCAGCCGGTGCCATTCACCGTGGCGCCTGCTTCGCGACGGTTCGGCGTCCCGACAAACCCGCTCCCAGAGGGTGCGCGCATTGACTCATCCGCGCATTAATGCTCAGATGCGCCCCTTGTTTTCAGGTGTCCCTGGCCGCCGCGCCAGGGGTTAAACGGGAAGCCGGTACCGCGCCTTGCGCGGGTAGTCCGGCGCTGCCCCCGCAACGGTAAGCGAGCAAGGCATTCGACAGACCACTGTGCCGCCGGCATGGGAAGGTGAATGCCCCATGACCCTCGCAAGCCCGGAGACCGGCCTGGAACCCCTGTTGGCTACTCCCGCGGTGGGCGGGTGCGCGCCGGTCTTGCGGCCTCCTGCTGTCTGCAATGCCTTCACGCACGCTCACCGTCGGGCTCATTCACTTCGCGACGGTGGCTTTTCCATGGCTTCGCCCCTCCTGCGCATCGAGCGCCTGCGTTGGTCGCCATTCTCCGGCGCGCCGCCCCTGCTCGAGGGCATCGACCTCGACGTGCACCCCGGCGAGTGCGTCGGCCTGATCGGCCCCAACGGCAGCGGCAAGACCAGCCTGCTGCGCTGCGCCTACCGCTTCAGCCGGCCGCAGGCCGGACAGGTACTGTTCGAGGGCCAGGACATCTGGCACCAGCCACCGCGCTGGCTGGCGCAGCGCATCGCGGTCATGCAGCAAGAATTTCCCGAGGACTTTGGCCTGAGCGTGCGCGACGTGGTCGCCATGGGCCGTACCCCCCACCTGGGTTGGCTGGACGGTGACGGCGACCCGGCGCCGATCGACCAGGCCCTGCATCAATTGGGCCTGGACGCGCTTGCCGGGCAGGGCTTCAGCGGCCTGTCCGGTGGCGAGAAGCAACGCGTGCTGCTGGCCCGCGCCCTGGCCCAGCAGCCGCGCCTGCTGGTGCTGGACGAGCCGACCAATCACCTGGACCCACGCCACCAGCTCGCGCTGCTGCACCACCTGCGCGGTACCGGCCTGAGCCTGCTGGCCAGTTTCCATGACCTGAACCTGGCGGCGACCTACTGCGATCGGCTGTACGTGATCGAGCAAGGGCGCATCGTCGCCCAGGGCACGCCCGCCCAGGTCCTGACCGAGCAGTGCCTGGCCGAGGTATTCGGTGTCCACGCCCTGGTCGACCGCCATCCCGTGGGGCAGCACCCACGCATCACCTGGATCAGCCACGCATGAAGCGCCTGCTCTGCACCCTGCTCGTTGCCCTGCCCCTGCACGCCCTGGCCGGCGACTACCCCGTCAGCGTGCGCAGTTGCGACCGCGACGTGACCTTCGCGCATGCCCCGCAGCGGGCCGTCAGCCACGATGTCAACCTGACCGGCATGCTGCTGGCCCTGGGCCTGCGCGAGCGCATGGTCGGCTACAGCGGCATCAGCGGCTGGAAAAGCCTCGATCCGTCGATGCGCCAGTCCTTGCGCGGCCTGCCGGAACTCGCCCCGCGCTACCCGTCGGTGGAGAACCTGCTGGATGCCGACGCCGACTTCCTGTTCGCCGGCTGGAGCTACGGCATGCAGGTCGGCGGGCCGGTCACCCCGCAGCGCCTGGCGGCCTTCGGGATCCCGGTGTACGAGCTCAGCGAGTCCTGCTCGCGCATCATGCCCAGGCCGCCCGCGAGCCTCGACGACCTGTACACCGACCTGGCCAACCTGGGGCGGATCTTCGCTGTGACCCCTCGGGCCGAAACCCTGATCGAGGAGCTGCGCCAGCGCGTGGCGCGGGTGACCACTGCACTGGCCGGCGCGCACGCCCGGCCCCGGGTCTTTCTCTACGACAGCGGCGAAGACCGCCCGACCACCTCTGGCCGCCTGGGCATGCCCCAGGCGCTGATCACCACGGCAGGTGGCGACAACGTCATGGCCGACGTGCGGGCCAGCTGGACCGAGGTCAGCTGGGAAAGCGTGGTCGAGCGCGACCCCGAAGTCATCGTGATCGTCGACTACGGACCGACATCCTGGCAGCACAAGCGCGACTTCCTGCTCCAGCATCCAGCCCTGGGCGACGTCACCGCCATCCGTGAACGGCGCTTCGTGGTGCTGTCGTACCTGCAGGTGACGCCCTCGGTGGACAACGCCGCGGCGATCGAGCGCCTGGCGGCCGCCCTGCATCCACGGCTGTTCGCCGGAGCCCGGCAGTGATGCCGGTGCGCAGCCCGGCAGCCTATCGCCTGCTGCTGGGCGGGCTGCTCGTCGCCTTGCTGCTGTCCTGCCTGCTGTCATTGGGCTTTGGCGCGGCGCAGGTGCCGTTGGCCAAGGTGCTGGATATCGTCCTGCAGGCGCTGGGAGTCGCCCAGGGTGGCGATGTCAGCCGCGGCCAGGCGCAGATCGTCTGGCAACTGCGCGCGCCACGGGTGCTGCTCGGTGCGCTGGTGGGCGCTGGGTTGGCCTTGGTTGGCGGCGCGCTGCAGGCGGTGACGCGCAATCCGCTGGCCGACCCGCACCTGCTGGGCGTGAGTTCTGGGGCAGTGCTGGGGGCGGTGCTGGTGGTGCTGTTCCTCGGGCCGTTCGCCGGGGTCTTCAGCCTGCCGCTGGCGGCCTTCCTCGGGGCGCTGGGTTGCATGGTGCTGGTGATGGGCGTGGCCAGCCGGCGCGGTCGGCTGGACAGCGACCGACTGCTGCTGGCCGGGGTAGCGGTGTCGTTCGTAGTGATGGCGCTGGCCAACCTGCTGCTCTACACCGGCGATCCACACGCGGCCAGTTCGGTGATGTTCTGGATGCTCGGCGGCCTGGGGCTGGCGCAATGGTCGCTGCTGTGGCTGCCGGCGCTGGCCGTGCTGGGCGGGTTGCTCCTGCTGATGGGCCTGGCGCGCGCGCTCAATGCGCTGATGAGCGGTGAGCAGACCGCCGTGAGCCTGGGCTTCGACACCCGTCGGGTACGCGCCCAGGTGTTCGTGGGCTGCGCGCTGCTGACCGGGGTACTGGTGTCGCTGTCCGGGGCCATCGGCTTCGTCGGCCTGATGCTGCCGCACATGGCTCGGCGCCTGGTCGGTGCCGAACATCGCCGGCTGCTGCCGGCCTGCGCGCTGCTCGGCGCGCTGTTCGTGGTGTGGGTGGACATGGCGGCGCGCACCCTGATCGCGCCCCAGGACCTGCCGATCGGCATCGCCACGGCGGCGATCGGTGGGTTGTTCTTCATCATGCTGCTGCGCAGGAAACCCTGAAATGAGCCATGACCAGGTGCTGTTCGTCGGGCCCGACCTGTCCACCGGCAGTGCCAGCGAAACCTTTCGCCAGCAATTGCTGGTGCTGCGCGGCCCCACGGTAGTCGATGCCCTGATCGATACCGCGACAGGCTTCGACGCGCTGTGGCTGGCGGTACGGCGCTTTATCGACCAAGGCTGCGGCACGCTGTTGCTGATCGACCTGGACCCCAGCGCCGACAGCGCCTACCTCGACTGGCTGCGCAGTGAGCTGGCTCAGCTGGCGGGCTCGGCCGAGGTCGCCGGGCGGCTGTTCGTCAGCACGCCGCTGCTGGGCCGCCAGCCGCTGTCGGCGAGCCGCGCCTGCGCGCTGATCGAGCAGGGTGACGAGCAGGCGAGCTGCGCGGGCGTGGCCGATGTCGCGGCCAAGCCCGACTGGTCACGCATTCCGCCGCACCGCCATCAACTGTTCCTGTGCATCGGCGCGCGCTGCGTGCGACGCGGCGCCCTGCCCTTGTGGAAGCACGTGCGTCAGCGCCTGGCCACGGCGGCGGCGATCGAAACGGCGGACGGCGTGCTGATCACCCGCACGCACTGCCAGTACCCCTGCAACCGTGGCCCGATCGCCACCGTGCATCCCGCCGGCCATTGGTACCAGGTCGCCAACCTGGCCGACGCCGACCGCCTGGTGGACGAACAACTGCTCGCCCATCGCCCTGCCGAAGCCATCCTGATCGCTCGCCAGCCCTGAGGCAGGCAAATGGCCATCTAGTACACCTGAGCTACAGCGCTTGCCAAGGCCCCGGGGCTATAGTCGTCCCAATCGCCCTCGCCGCCAGTCCATCCCCTTCCTGGCGGCCAGGGCGGTGCATTCAAACAATGCCAAGGAAGCTTCACGATGAAAGCCATGTTCCGTACCCTCAAGCCGCTGGCCGTGCTCGCCATGGCCGCCGGCCTGGTCGCCTGCCAGACCGCCAACCCCAGCGCAGACACCCTCAAGCAACGTTCGCAGGTCACCCTCGGCGTGCCGGTGAGCAAAGTCAGCAATGTGCGCAGTGATTCCAGCACCACCTACTTCACCGCCACCACCGCCAAGGGCACCTATGACTGCCAGGTGGCCAGCGGTGGCATGATCGCCGTGGCCGGCATGGGGCTTACCACCCCGTCGCCGACTTGCTGGAAAGAAGGCCAGGCCCCGGTATTCCAGTGACCCCTGCCGGCGCCGGCCTAGCTGACCGGCGCCGCTTCCCTGAGGCCACGCAAGGCCGCACGCAGCTCGGCCGGTCGCACCGGCTTGCTCAGCACCTCGATGCCACGCGCCTGCAACGCCGCCTGCAAGCGGTCGGTGTCGTGCCCGGTCATGATCAATGCCGGCACGGCCCGGCCGCGTTGGGCGCGCAGGTTGTCGATGCAGTCGATGCCCGTCGCCTGCGGCCCGAGGTCGTAATCCGCGACGATCACATCACAGTCGCTGGTCAGGCCATCGGGCGACGCCACGGCCTGGACTTCGCAGCCCCAGCGGCGCAAAAGGGCCGAGGTGGCCTGCAGCACGTTGCGATCATCTTCGACCAGGCACACCCGCAGGCCGGTCAGCAGCCCCGCCTCTTGCACCCATTCGTTGCTCGCCCGAGGCGCATGCGCGGGCACCTTGGGCAGGCCCTGCAGGGTCACGGTCGTACCATGCCCAGGACACGAGGACAGGCTCACCTCCAGCCCGAGCAAGTGGCCCAGACGCTTGACGATGGCCAGCCCCAGGCCCACGCCTTCGACATCCTTGTCACGTGTCTCGCGCACCCGATAGAACTCCTCGAACACCTTGCCCTGGTGCTCCTTGGCGATGCCTCGCCCCTGATCGCACACGACAATGGCCAACCCAGGGCCACGCGGTCGCACGCCGATCAGCAACGGCCGGCCGGCTGCGTACTTGAAGCTGTTGGACAGCACGTTCTGCACCATGGTCGTCAGCATGCCTGGATCGCTGCGGGTCCAGTGGCGGCTTGGCACGAGGCGCATTTCCACCCCGGCCCAGCGCGCGGCCTCGCTGTTCTGGCGCAGCAATTCGCGCAGCAGGCCATCCACGGCGAAGCTCTCGCACTTGGGTTGCACCCGGCCATTGTCCAGGGTGTAGAGGTCGAGGATCGAACGGAACAGCTGCGAAACGTTGTGCAGCGAGCGGTCGATGCTGTCCACCAGGCGCCGTTCCTCCTCGCCAA
This sequence comes from Pseudomonas sp. GD03858, assembly GCF_029840925.1. GTDB lineage: Bacteria > Pseudomonadota > Gammaproteobacteria > Pseudomonadales > Pseudomonadaceae > Aquipseudomonas. Next base: position 11,589 of record NZ_JAOCDM010000077.1, on the reverse strand, counting down.
GGCGCGCTTCGCGCAGGCAGGCGGTGAACAGGCCGATGGAGTGGATGGGCTGGCGCAGGTCGTGGCTGGCCTGGGCGAGGAAACGCGATTTCTCGCGGGTCGCCGCCTCGGCCAGCGCCGTGGCCTTGCGCGTGCGCTCCAGGAGCAGGTGGGCGTAGAACGGGATCAGCGTGCTGGTGGTCAACAGCATCGGCAGCAGAAACGGCTGTTCCTGCCAGTACGGCGTCAATCGCCACACCACCAGCAACGAGGCCAGGGCCAGCACGGTGGCGATGGCCAGGTAGCGCGAGCCGAAGCGCATGCCGTTGCCCAGGTTGATCCACACCATCACCGCGTACAGCGGCAAGGCCGTCTCGCCGCCGACCACCAGTCCGAAACTGGTACCGGTGTAGTCCCCGAGCATGCCGAAGATCCGTCGCGCCGGGTAGTGCCCTGGCCAGCGCTTGATGGCCTGGCGCATGGCGATCGAAACGACCACGAAAGCGGCGTAGTAGAGCACCACCGGCAGATAGGTGATGGGCGAACGACCCGGCAGGAAACCCAGCAGCGCGACATAGGTGATCGCACACGAGGCGACGATGATGCGCAGGTTGGCTTGATCCAGTTCGTTGTTCTTCTCGAACTTCATGGGGTAACGTCCTTGTGCGCCAGTAGGCATTTTCCACATCCGGCCAGAGAAACGGCCACAGCTGGCTGCTAAATTAGCATGTGTCGCAGGACAGGGAGTTACAGGACGTGAGTTGTCGCATCATCGTGGCGGATGACCATCCGCTGTTCAGGGAGGCCATGGTCAGCACCGTGCGGCGCATCCTGCCCGAGGCCCGCCTGGAGCAGGCCGGCACCCTGCACGACGTGCTCAGGCTGGCCGGCGACGGCGATCCGCTCGACACGCTGATCCTCGACTTGCGCTTTCCTGGCCTCACCTGCATCGGGCGCCTGGTCGAGCTGCGCCAGCAATTTCGGCGCACCACCCTGATCATCGTGTCGATGGTCGACGAACCAGAAGTGATCGGCCAGGTCATGGCCGCCGGCGCGGATGGTTTCATCGGCAAGAGCATCAGCCCGGAAGAATTCGGCGCGACGATCCTCGCCATTCGCGAAGGGGAAGTGCTGGTCAGGTACCTGCCCAGCGGGCTGTTGCCACCGTCCGCCGCCAGCGAACTGGAGCAGCTGACCCACCGTCAGCAGGACGTGTTGCGCCTGATCGCCCAAGGCAAGACCAACAAGGAGATCGCCCGGGCCCTGGACATCTCGCCGTTCACCGTGCGCATCCACGTCTCGTCGCTGCTCAAGACACTCAACGTCCCGACCCGCACGGCGGCGGCGGTGAAGTACTCCGGCAACTGAGCCGCGACCGTTCGCTCATACGCGCCAGCGCACCTCGGTGATCCCGTAGCGTTCGGCCATTGGTCGGCTGACCTTCCTGATCTTCTCGCGCCCGAATTTCGGGATGATGCCCAGCCCCGCGTCGCAACTGGCCCAGTGCCAGGCGTCGGCATTGTCCAGGTGTTCCAGGCGGATGATGAACCGCCGTGGCTGGCCATGCAGGTGGTATTCGATGGTGTACAGCTGCGGACTTGGCATCGCGAGAGGCCCTCCTTTTTCCATGGATGACACCCTGACTGATCGGTCCTGCGCGGGAAAATTCAAAAGAAAATCGCCGCGAGTGGATGAAAGGTGCGCGCGGCAGCCGTTGACCCTCCCTGGCATTCTGACTATGCTTCGCCAGCCTACCTATCGGTAGGTTTCTTTTCGTTCAACGGATGTACACGTCATGCCCAGCACTGCCAACCTGCGCTTCGCCGCCTCCCTCGCCCTGATCGGCGCCCTTGGCCCTTCGGCCATCGACATGTACCTGGCCAGCCTGCCGGAGATGGCCCGCGAGTTCGCCACCGGTTACAGCCAGGTGCAGCTGACCTTGACCGTGTTCCTGCTGGCCATGGGGGCTGGTCAGTTGCTGTTCGGGCCGCTGGTGGACGCCCTGGGGCGTCGACGTCCACTGCTGGTCGGGCTGATGGTGTTCAGTGCGGCGTCGCTGGCCGCGGCGGCCGCGCCATCGCTGGAGCTATTGCTGCTGGCGCGCCTGGCGCAGGGGCTGGCCAGCGCCCTCACCCTGGTGGTGATCATGAGCATGGTGCGCGACACCGCCGAGGGCGCGCGGGCGGCGCAGATCTTCGCGCTGTTGATGACCATCGAAGGCCTCGCCCCGATCCTTGCCCCGGCGCTCGGTGGCCTGGTCGACGCGGCCTATGGCTGGCGGGCGATCATGCTGGTGTTGGCCGGCCTGGGCCTGCTGACCCTGCTCAACTCGACGCTGGCGCTCGATGAAACGCTGCCCCGGGCGCAGCGGGTGCGTCCGGCGCCAGCCACGGTGTGGCGCACCTATGCGCGCATCGCCGCCGATGGCGCCTTCCTGCGCCCTGCCCTGGCGCTGTCGGCGGTGTTCTTCTTCCTGTTCGCCTACATCGCCGGCTCGGCCTATGTGTACCAGCAGCATTTCGGCCTCACCAGCGCGCACTTCGGCCTGTTGTTCGGTGGCTGCGGCGTCGCCATCTTGCTTGGCGCCGCGTTGTCCGGCCACTGGGTGACCCGGCACGGCGTCGCTCGCGTGGCCTGGTGGGGAGCCCTGTGCATGGGTGCCGGCGCGCTGCTGATGGTCGGCGCGGGCGTGGCCGATGCCGGGCTGGCACCTATGCTGGCTGGCGTGGTGCTGGCGCTGTTCGGCCTGGGGATCTGCGAAGCCACCTTGATGGCCCTGGCAATGTCCTCGCAGCAGCGTGACGTCGGCTCGACGGCCGCCCTGCTCGGCGCCCTGCAACTGGTGATCTCGTCCAGCGCCACGCCGCTGGCCGGGCATCTGGCCACCGTCGGGCCCTCGGCCTGGGCCTGGTTGCTGGCCGCCGCCGCCCTGGTCATCGTTGGTTTGACCCGCGCGACCTTGGCAAAGACAATCAGCGCCTCGCACTACAGCGTCAATCCGGAGTGATGCCTTGAAAGCCCTGACCCCTTCCGCCGCGCGCATCTGTGAGCATGCCGTCGACCATTTCGCCGAACACGGCTACGACGGCTCGTCACTGAACGAGATCGCCGCCCTGGCGGGCATGCGCAAGGCTTCGCTGTACGCGCATTTCGCCAACAAGGACGCGCTGTTCGTGTGTGCCTTCGAGCGGGCGCTGGCCGACGAGACCGCCTACGTCGAGGCGGGCTTCGCCCATGAAGCGGCAGGCCGGGAGGCGCCGGGGCACTGGCACCCGCTGCATCTGGCCGAGCGCTACGCCGCCTCGGCCAACCTGCGCTTCGTGCTGCGCACCGCGTTTCTGCCACCGGCGCCGATCCGCCCGGTGGTTACCAGCGGCTTCGAGCACTACCTGGAACAGATCCGCCAGGGCTTCTGCCAGGCCCTGCGCGAACGGCACGCCTGGGCCCGCGGCGATGGCAACAAGCTGGAACTGTATGGCGATGCGTACCTTGGCATCATCGACAGCCTGCACGTGGAGTTGTTGTACGCGAACCCGGCGGTGTACGCGCGGCGGGCGGCTTCGTTGCTGAAGATTCTCGATGATTCGCTGAATCTTGCCGGGCTGTAGCAGGACCCTGTACACGACTAAAGGGCCCTATCGCGGGGCAAGCCCGCTCCCACGTTTATCCGTGGGAGCGGGCTTGCCCCGCGATAGGGGTGACCAGCGCTCACGGTATCAGGGCCTGACTTTCTTCAGCTCATTCAGTAGTCCCATCAACTGTTCCAGCTTGTCGGCGCCGAACTGGCGCTGGATCTCCTGGTAGTTGCGCTCCATCTCCTCGCTCATCGCCAGGAATGCCTGTTGCCCACGCACGGTCAGGCTGATGAAGATCCGCCGCTGATCCTCCGGCGACTTGCGCCGGCCTACCAGGCCGTCGCGTTCCAGGCGCTTGAGCACGCCGCTCATGCTCGGCTTGAGAATGCAGGCCAGGTCCGCCAACTGGTGGCTCTCCAGCTCGCCCTGCTGACGCAGGATGCGAATCACCCGCCATTGCTGCTCGGTCAGGTCATGGGCGTTGAGCGCCGGACGGAAGAACGCCATGGTTGCTTCGCGGGCTTGCAGCAGGGTCAATGTCAGGGAAGGTCTTGGATTGGTCATCAGGATAAGGCACTGGTTTCATTAAGATATTAATAAAGTGAAATACATTTTCACCCGCGCTGTCCAGCCCCTGTGAAAAGTACCAGCGCTTCTGCCAAACGCCCATTTTCTCTCGCCTGGCGTCCCCGCACGATCGAGGTGAAGCGTATGGCTCGCAGGCGTCCCATCATGCCCCTCTCAACGCAAGGCCGTCTGGCGCTGGCGATATTCCCCCGGCGTCATCTGCGCATGACGCTGGAAGAACCGGCTGAAATAGGCCGGGTCCTTGAATCCCAGGCGGTAGCAGATTTCGTTGGCCGATCCGCCGGAGTACAGCAGCAGTCGCCGCGCCTCCTGCATCAGCCGCTCGAACACCAGGCGCTTGGAAGGCAGGTCGGCGATGCGCCGGCATACGTCGTTCAGACGCGCCTCGGTCACGCCCAGCGCCGCGGCGTAGGCCGGCAATGTCCAGTGGTCGAGGTAATGGTGCTCGATCAGCTCGTTGAAGCGGTGGAACAGCTGCAGGTCCTCATGCCTGGCCGGCGTGGCCGTCAGCGAGTTGGCGCTCAGACGCAACAGACTGATCATCACCAGGCGCGCCAGGTCCTGTACCGCGGTGCCCTGCCCCGCCTGGCCATGGCCGAGCTCGTCGCCAAGCAGCTCGAACAATTGCTCCAGGCGCCGCACTTCCTCCGCCGCCGGCCCTTGCAAGCGGCCGAGCGCGACACAGGCCGGCTGCAGGCGCGGGCCTGGCGCAAGCCCAGGCTCGGCCTGCAGCAGTTGCCAGACCAGCTGCTGGCGCACGGTCAGCACATAACCGTCGGCATCGGCCTCGGTGACGAAGGCATGGGGAATGGTCGGCGGGGTGAGGAAGAACATCGGTCCGGATTCGTGATAGCGCTGATCGTCCAGGTAGACCCGCACACTGCCGGTCTTCACGTAGTGCACCTGGAAAAAGCGATCGTGGCGATGCACCGGCATGTTGCGGCCGAAGAACCCGGCCAGGTTGCCGAGCCGGTCGCAGTGTACCTCGCTGTCGCTGTAGCGCTGGTCGTAGACCTGCCCGATGTTGATGTTGGGGATCGGCTGTCGTTCTTTCATTGTTGTTGTTCTCGCAGCAGTGAAACGCGCCGGGGAAATCATCGTAGCACCACCGGGCAGCGGCGAATGCCTTGACGATCGTTAACATATTAAATATAACGTTAACACATTAACAAAAACACCATGAAGCGTCCTCGACCGCTTCACTCACCGCAGGAGAAAAGCATGAGCCGTGCCTTGCATGAGGTCGCCAGCGGCAGCCTGTTCGGCGTCGCCCTGAACTACCAGGGCTTGCTGCAACAGCACCTGGCGTCCTTCCACGAAGCGCCCTACCAGCAACCGCCAGTCAAGCCGGTGCTGTTCATCAAGACCCCGAACACACGCAATGGCCACGCCCTACCGGTCACCTACCCATCGGGAGTCGAACGCTTGCAGCCGGGGCCTGCGCTGGGTGTGGTGATCGGCAAGCACGCCAGCCGCGTCAGTGTCGACAACGCCCTCGACCATGTGGCGGGCTACACCGTGGTCAACGAGTTCAGCCTGCCCGAGGACAGCTACTACCGCCCTGCGGTCAAGGCCAAGTGCCGCGACGGCTTCTGCCCCCTCGGCCCGCAACTGGTGCCGGCCGCGCAGGTCGGCAATCCCGATGCGCTGGGCATCCGCCTGTGGGTCAACGGCGAGTTGCGCCAGCAGAACAACACCGCTAACTGCGTGCGCGGCGTGGCGCAACTGATTGCCGAGATCAGCGAGTTCATGACCTTGCATGCCGGCGACGTGCTGATCACCGGCACCCCGGAAGGCCGCGTCGATGTGCTGCCCGGCGACCGGGTGACGGTCGAGATCGACGGCCTCGGCCAACTGACCAATTCCATCGTCGCCGAACAAGGATTCGCCCCATGAAGCACGCCCGCATCCAGTTCGACGGCCAGGTCCATCAGGTCACCGTCGAGCACGACCAGCAACTGCGCCTGGCCGATGGCCGCTTGGTCCACGCCAGTCAAGTCACCTGGCTGCCACCGGCCACCGGCAGCATGTTCGCCCTGGGCCTGAATTACGCCGACCACGCCGCCGAGCTGGCCTTCACCCCGCCCACCGAGCCCCTGGCATTCATCAAGTCGCCGGGCACCTACACCGGGCACGAGCAAGTCACCTGGCGCCCGGACAACGTCAAGTACATGCACTACGAGTGCGAGCTGGTGGCGGTGATCGGCAAGCCGGCGCGCAACGTCAGGCGCGAGGATGCCCTCGAGTACCTGGCCGGCTACACGGTGTGCAACGACTACGCCATCCGCGATTACCTGGAAAACTACTACCGGCCCAACCTGCGGGTGAAGAACCGTGACGCCACCACCCCGGTCGGCCCGTGGATCGTCGATGTCGCCGATGTGCCGGACCCGTCGAACCTGACCCTGCGCACCTGGATCAACGGCGAGCTGAAACAGCAAGGCAGCACCGCCGACATGATCTTCGACATCCCCTACCTGATCGAATACTTCTCCAGCTTCATGACCCTGCAGCCCGGCGACATGATCGCCACCGGCACCCCGGAGGGCCTGGCCGACGTGGTGCCGGGCGACGAAGTGGTGGTCGAGGTGCAAGGCGTTGGCCGGCTGGTCAACCGGATCGTCAGCGAAGCCGAGTTCTTCGCCCGCAAACAAGAGGCAACAGCATGATCAAGCACTGGATCAACGGCCGCGAAGTCGAGAGCCGCGATGTCTTCATCAACTACAACCCGGCCACCGGCGAAGCGATCGGCGAGGTGGCCAGCGGCGGTGCCGAGGAAGTCGCCCAGGCCGTGGCCGCGGCCAAGCAGGCCTTTCCGAAGTGGGCCAACACCCCGGCCAAGGAGCGTGCCCGGCTGATGCGCCGCCTGGGCGAGCTGATCGACCAGAACGTCCCGCAGCTGGCCGAGCTGGAGACCCTGGACACCGGCCTGCCGATCCACCAGACACGCAACGTGCTGATCCCCCGGGCCTCGCACAACTTCGACTTCTTCGCCGAAGTGTGCACGCGCATGGACGGCCACAGCTATCCGGTCGACGACCAGATGCTCAACTACACCCTGTACCAGCCGGTGGGCGTGTGCGGGCTGGTGTCGCCGTGGAACGTGCCGTTCATGACCGCCACCTGGAAGACTGCGCCGTGCCTGGCCCTGGGCAACACCGCGGTGCTGAAGATGAGCGAGCTGTCGCCGTTGACGGCCAACGAGCTGGGCCGCCTGGCGGTCGAGGCCGGGATTCCCGACGGCGTGCTGAACGTGATCCAGGGCTACGGCGCCACGGCCGGTGATGCCCTGGTGCGTCATCCGGACGTGCGCGCCATCTCCTTCACCGGTGGCACCGCCACCGGCCGCAAGATCATGCAGAGCGCAGGCCTGAAGAAGTACTCCATGGAACTGGGCGGCAAGTCGCCGGTGCTGATCTTCGAGGACGCCGACCTGGAACGCGCGCTGGACGCCGCGCTGTTCACCATCTTCTCGCTCAACGGCGAGCGCTGCACCGCCGGCAGCCGGATCTTCATCCAGGAAAGCGTGTATCGGCAGTTCGTCAGCGAGTTCGCCGCCCGTGCCAAGCGCCTGATCGTCGGCGATCCGACCGACCCGAAGACCCAGGTCGGCTCGATGATCACCCAGCAGCACTACGACAAGGTCACCGGCTACATCCGCATCGGTCTCGAGGAAGGCGCACGCCTGGTGGCTGGAGGCCTGGAGCGTCCGGCCGGGCTGCCGGCGCACCTGGCCAAGGGGCAGTTCATCCAGCCGACGGTGTTCGCCGACGTGAACAACAAGATGCGCATCGCCCAGGAAGAGATCTTCGGCCCGGTGGTCTGCCTGATCCCGTTCAAGGACGAGGCCGAGGCGCTGCAGCTGGCCAACGACACCGAGTACGGCCTGGCCTCGTACATCTGGACCCAGGACATCGGCAAGGCCCACCGCCTGGCCCGCGGTATCGAGGCGGGCATGGTGTTCATCAACAGCCAGAACGTGCGCGACCTGCGTCAGCCGTTCGGTGGCGTAAAGGGTTCGGGTACCGGCCGCGAAGGCGGGCAATACAGCTTCGAGGTCTTCGCCGAAATCAAGAACGTGTGTATATCCATGGGTAGCCATCACATTCCACGCTGGGGCGTGTAACGCTTCACATCACTTCCCACAGGGGCAGCGCTGAACCTGTGGGAGCGGGTTTACCCGCGAATCGAGGGCACAGCCCTCGCCATGGACACCAAGAACAACAACCTTCAGCAGGAGATACCCATGGGCAAGCTCGCTCTCGCCGCCAAGATCACCCATGTGCCCTCGATGTACCTGTCCGAACTGCCCGGCCCGCGCCAGGGCTTTCGCCAGGCGGCCATCGACGGCCATCACGAGATCGGCCGGCGCTGCCGCGAACTGGGCGTGGACACCATCGTCGTGTTCGACACCCACTGGCTGGTCAACGCCAACTACCACATCAACTGCGCCGCGCACTTCGAAGGCCTGTACACCAGCAACGAATTGCCGCACTTCATCGCCAACATGACCTATGGCTTCCCCGGCAACCCCGAACTGGGACGGATCCTGGCCGACGAATGCAACCGCCAGGGCGTGGAAACCATGGCCCACGACGCCACCACCCTGGCCCCGGAATACGGCACCCTGGTGCCGATGCGCTACATGAACGCCGACCGGCATTTCAAGGTGGTCTCGGTCTCGGCGCTGTGCACCTCGCACTATCTCAACGACAGCGCGCGCCTGGGCTGGGCCATGCGCAAGGCGGTCGAGGAGCACTACGACGGCACCGTGGCCTTCCTCGCCAGCGGCTCGCTGTCGCACCGTTTCGCCCAGAACGGTCAGGCGCCGGACTTCGCCACCAAGGTCTGGAGCCCGTTCCTGGAGACCCTCGACCACCGGGTCGTGCGCATGTGGCAGGACGGCGACTGGGCCGATTTCTGCGCGATGCTGCCCGAGTACGCGGTCAAGGGCCACGGCGAAGGCTTCATGCACGACACCGCCATGCTGCTCGGTGCCCTGGGTTGGTCGAAGTACGACGGCAAGGCCGAGGTGGTGACGCCGTATTTCGGCTCCTCCGGCACCGGCCAGATCAACGCGATCTTCCCGGTCACCGCGCAGGACGGTACGAGCATTCCTGCCGCCCAAGCCTCGAACCCGGCCGGCGTGGCCTCCACCAGCCGCCTGTAAGGAGCACCGCGATGCCCCATCTGGTCCTGCTCTACAGCCCGGATATCGAAGCCGACGCCGATATGCCCGGCCTGTGCCGGGCGCTGGCCGACTGCATGCTCGCCCAGCGCGACGAACATGATCGGCAGGTGTTCCCCACAGGCGGCACCCGCGTGCTGGCCTACCCCGCCGCCCACGCCGCGATCGCCGATGGCCACGGCGACTACGGCTTCGTCTACGCCAACCTGCGCATGGGCAGCGGCCGCAGCGCCGCGGTGCACCAGCAGGTCGGCGATGCGCTGCTGGCTGTCTTGCGCCGGCACCTGAACGCGCTGCTGGAACGTCGCCCGGTCGGCGTGACCCTGCAAATCGATGAAAGCCAGGCGCAGGTATACGACGCCAAGCACAGCAGCCTGCACCCCCTGTTCACCCGTCAGCCCTGAGGTTTCCATGCTCGACGCCTACATCATCCAGCAAGCCGCTGCCCGTCTCGACCAAGCCGAGCGCTCCCGCGAACAGGTCGGCCAGTTCTCCCTGGAACACCCCTCGATCAGCATCGAGGACGCCTACGCCATCCAGCGCGCCTGGGTGGCGCAGAAGATCAAGGACGGCCGCAGGCTGGTCGGTCACAAGATCGGCCTGACCTCTCGCGCCATGCAAGTCTCGTCGAACATCACCGAGCCCGACTATGGCGCGCTGCTCGACGACATGTTCTTCGACGAAGGCAGCGATATTCCCTTCACGCGCTTCATCGTGCCCAGGGTCGAGGTGGAGCTGGCCTTTCTGCTCGGCAAGCCGCTCAAGGGGCCGAACGTGACCTTGTTCGATGTGCTCGACGCCACCGAGTGGGTGATTCCGGCCCTGGAAATCATCGATGCACGCATACAGCAGGTCGACCCGGTCAGCGGCGCCACCCGCAAGGTCTTCGATACCATCTCCGACAACGCCGCCAACGCCGGGGTGGTCATGGGCGGGCGCGCCGTGCGACCGGGCGACATAGACCTGCGCAAGGTGCCGGCGGTGCTGTATCGCAACGGTGTGATCGAGGAGTCCGGGGTTTCGGCGGCGGTGCTCAACCACCCGGCCAAGGGCGTGGCCTGGCTGGCCAACAAACTGGCCCCCTACGACGTGGGCCTGGAAGCCGGGCAGATCATTCTCGGCGGTTCGTTCACCCGCCCCGTGGCCGCGCGCCCGGGCGACACCTTCCATGTCGACTATGACCAGCTGGGCTCGATCGCCTGCCGGTTCGTCTGAGGTCTGCCTGTGGGAGCGGGTTTACCCGCGAAAGCGTCGTCAGCATCGCCATCGCATTCGCGGGTAAACCCGCTCCCACAGTGTCCCCCCGAAACCCTGATTCAACGAGGAGCGCCCATGGACATGCCCATCAACACCTTCAAGCAACGCCTGCGCGGCGGCCAGGCGCAGATCGGCCTGTGGCTCGGCCTGGCCGACCCGTATTGCGCGGAACTGGCGGCCAACGCCGGTTTCGATTGGCTGCTGCTCGACGGCGAGCACGCGCCCAACGACTTGCGCAGCCTGCTCGGCCAGCTGCAGGCCGTGGCGCCCTACCCGGCCCAGCCCATCGTGCGGCCGGTGATCGGCGATACCGCGCTGATCAAGCAGTTACTCGACATCGGTGCCCAGACCCTGCTGGTGCCCATGGTCGAAAGCGCCGAGCAGGCTCGCCAGCTGGTGCGTGCGGTGCGCTACCCGCCGTACGGTGTGCGTGGTGTGGGAAGTGCGCTGGCGCGGGCTTCACGCTGGAACAGCATCCCCGGTTACCTGGACCTGGCCGACGAACAGGTGTGCCTGCTGGTGCAGATCGAGAACCGCGAGGGGTTGGCAAACCTGGACGAAATCTGCGCCGTCGAAGGCGTGGACGGGGTGTTCATCGGGCCGGCGGACCTGAGCGCGGCCATGGGACACCGGGGCAATCCGGGGCATCCCGAAGTGCAGGCGGCTATCGAAGGCGCCATCGCGCGGATTGGCCGGGCCGGCAAGGCGGCGGGCATTCTCAGTGCCGACGAGACACTTGCGCGGCGCTATATCGAGCTGGGGGCGGCGTTTGTCGCCGTTGGGGTGGATACCACCGTGCTGATGCGCGGCTTGCAGCGGTTGGCGGGGGTATTCAAGGAAGGAGTGGCGAGCCCGATTGCCCAGGGTGGGGTTTACTGACGTTTGCAAGGGGTAGGCCAAAAGCGTTCGTCGATGGATGTTCTGCGCCTGTGAGATCGAGCGCCGCCCGCGCGGCGTATCGCGACGCAAGGCCGCTCCTACATTTGTTGCAACGTGCCGAAC
>NZ_JAOCDM010000076.1 GCF_029840925.1 Pseudomonas sp. GD03858 | reverse complement strand
GGAAACTATCCCCAAGAATTGCGCTTATCCTCGTCCGTTCCTTCACCACCAGGAACCCCCGCCATGCACCCCTGGATACTCGCCAGCCTGCTGGCCCTGACCGCCATACCCGCCAGCGCCGCCGACCTGATCGATTTCTGGAACACCCCACGCCACGGCGGCAACAGTTTCAACCGCCTGCCCCCGGACCAGGCCTACTTCGATGCCCTGAAAGGCTACGGCTCCAGCTGGGTGCGCCTCTCCTACGATAAGTGGCGCCCGGCCCAACGCGATTTCCTGCTGGGCAATGCCGACGATTATCAGGGACTGGCCAGTGCCGACCTGCGGCAGCTCATCGAGGTGCTCGACCACGCCCACGCCGCTGGCCTCAAGGTGGTCATCACGCCGCTGTCGCTCCCTGGCATGCGCTGGGCGCAGAACAATCAGGACCGCTTCGACGACAGGCTGTGGCAGGACAAGCGCTTCTGGGACCAGTCCGCGCGCTTCTGGCGCGACGTTGCCCAGGCTCTCAAGGACCACCCGGCCGTTGCCGCCTACAACCTCATCAACGAGCCCGCGCCCGAGAAGCACGGTGGCTTGGCCGAGCACGCCGACCTCGACCAGATGAAACAGTGGTACGTCCGCGAGCAGGGCGGAGCGCGTGACCTGCCAGCGCTCTATCGGCAGTTGGTGGCGGCGATCCGCGAAGTCGATGACAAGACGCCGATCATGGTCGATGCCGGCTGGTACGCCGCCGCCGATGCCTTCGCCTACTGGCCCAAGGCGCTTGAGGATGAGCGCGTGCTGTACAGCGTGCACATGTACGAACCCTACGCCGCCACCAGCGCGCCCAATCTTTCTCGAAAGCAACCCTTCAGCTATCCGGGGCCTGTGCCGTTTGCCGGAAAGACCCGGCAGTGGGATGCCGAGCAGGTCGCCCGCTACCTGCAGCAACCGGTGGACTGGGCCGATTCGATGAAATTGCCGCGTTCACGGTTGGTCGTCGGCGAATTCGGCTGCATGCGGCGGCTACCCGGGTGCCGGCAATACCTGGACGATGTGCTCGCAGTGCTGGATCGCCAACACTTGCATTGGGCCTTCTATAGCTTCCGCGAGGACAGTTGGGACGGCATGGACTACGAACTGGGATCGGCGAAGGTGCCGTGGCGCTATTGGCAGGCCATCGAACAAGCCGCGCCGGACCCCTTGCCGCGCAAGGCGACGGCCGAGTTCGAACCGATCCGCCGACGGTTGCAGGCTGAAGCGCTACCGTGAAACTTCTTGCAACATCGATAATGCGGGTATATACACGTATCCATGCTGACCAGTGAATGCATCTGTACCCATCTGCGTCGTGCCGCCCGTGGGGTGAGCCGGCATTACGACGAGGCCCTTTTCGGCTTCGGCATCAATGTCGCCCAGTTTTCCCTGCTACGTCATGTGCAGCGCCTCGACCGCCCCAGCATCACCTGCCTGGCCGAGGCCATGGGCCTGGAGCGCAGCACCCTGGGCCGCAACCTCAAGGTGCTCGAGGCCGACGGCCTGGTGCGCCTGGCCGACGGCGATGACCAGCGCAACCGCGTGGTGCTGCTGAGCGAAGCGGGCAGGGCGCGCCTGGAGGCGGCGTACCCGGCCTGGCAACAGGCCCAGGCACAGTTGGTGGAACGACTGGGCGAAGGCCAGCGTGACGAGCTGGTGCGCTTGCTGGGGCAGCTTGCCTGAACGACTACGATAGAAAGCGGGTATATACCCGTATCAACCTTGCGATGGGCTGGAGACAACGACAATGACTTCCCTTTGGCGGAGCAGCGGTTGGGTACTTCTGGGGGCGGCGCTGATCCTGGCGCTGTCGCTGGGGGTGCGACATGGTTTCGGCCTGTTCCTGGCGCCGATGAGTGCCGAGTTCGGCTGGGGCCGCGAGGTATTCGCCTTCGCCATCGCCCTGCAGAACCTGATCTGGGGCCTGGCCCAGCCCTTTACCGGTGCCCTGGCCGACCGCCTGGGCGCCGCCAAGGTGGTGGTGATCGGCGGCATCCTCTACACCGCCGGCCTGGTGATGATGGGCATGGCCGATTCGGCCTGGTCGCTGTCGCTGAGCGCCGGCCTGCTGATCGGCATCGGGCTGTCCGGCACGTCGTTCTCGGTGATCCTCGGCGTGGTCGGGCGCGCCGTTCCACCGGAGAAACGCAGCATGGCCATGGGCATCGCCAGCGCGGCGGGTTCCTTCGGCCAGTTCGCCATGCTGCCCGGCACCCTGGGCTTGATCCAGTGGCTGGGCTGGTCGGCGGCCTTGCTGGTGCTGGGCCTGATGGTGGCGCTGATCGTGCCGCTTGTGGGCATGCTGCGCGATCGTCCGCTGCCCAGCCAGGGCGCTGAGCAGAGCCTTGGCCAGGCCCTGCGCGAGGCCTGCTCGCACTCCGGCTTCTGGCTGCTGGCGCTGGGCTTTTTCGTCTGTGGCTTCCAGGTGGTGTTCATCGGCGTGCACCTGCCGGCCTACCTGGTCGACCAGCACCTGCCAGCGATCACCGGCACCACCGTGCTGGCGCTGGTCGGCCTGTTCAATATCGTCGGCACCTACACGGCGGGCTGGTTGGGTGGGCGCATGTCCAAGCCGCGCCTGCTGACTGGCCTGTACCTGCTGCGTGCGGTGGTCATCGTGCTGTTCCTCTGGGCACCGGTGACGCAGTTCAGCGCCTACCTGTTCGGCATCGCCATGGGCCTGCTGTGGCTGTCCACGGTACCGCTCACCAATGGCACCGTGGCCACGCTGTTCGGCGTGCGCAACCTGTCGATGCTTGGCGGCATCGTGTTTCTGTTCCACCAGCTGGGCGCCTTCCTCGGTGGCTGGCTGGGCGGCGTGGTGTATGACCAGACCGGCAGCTACGACTTGGTGTGGCAGATCTCGATCCTGCTCAGCCTGTTGGCCGCGGCCCTCAATTGGCCGGTGCGCGAGCGCCCGGTCGCGCGCCTGCAGGCCCAGGCCGCATGAACCGCCTGCTGGGGCGTGGCCTGCTGCTTGTCGGCGCGCTGCTGGTGCTGGCGTTGGTATGGTGGGGCTGGCACAAGGGTGGGCTGGCGCTGATGCAGTTGGGCATGGGCTTGTGTTAAGCGCTACCCTGCACATTCAAGGAATCATGTGCAGGAGACCGATATCATGCATGCACGCTGGCTGACCCTACCCCTGCTGGCCCTGGCCGCCGCCACTTCGAGCTGGGCGGCGGACTGCCCGGCGCTGCTCCAGGGCAGCCTGCCGGAGCTGCGCGGCAAGGAGCAGATCGATCTGTGCCAGCGCTTCGCCGGCAAGCCGTTGGTGGTGATCAACACCGCCAGCTATTGCGGCTTCGCTCCGCAGTTCGAAGGGCTGGAGGCGACGTACCAGGAGTACCACGAGCAGGGCCTGGAAATGCTCGGTGTGCCGTCCAACGATTTCAAGCAGGAGGACGCCGACAGCGAGAAGACCGCCAAGGTCTGCTATGCCAACTACGGTGTGACCTTTGCCATGACCAAGGCCCAGCCGGTGCGTGGCAAGGACGCGATCCCGCTGTTCGTCGAGCTGGCCCGGCAGAGCAGCGCGCCGAAGTGGAACTTCTACAAGTACGTGGTGGACCGCAAGGGCAAGGTGATCGGTAACTTCTCCAGCCTGACCAAGCCGGACGATCCAGCGTTCAAAGCGGCGATCGAAAAGGCCATCGCCTCGCAGCCTTGACCTGAGCGCCGCGTGTTCCAGGCATGAAAAAACCGCCACGAGGGCGGTTTTTTCATGCGGCGGGCATTGCTCAGAAGCGGTAGGTCAGCGAAGCACCAACGCCATGGGCGCTGTTCTCGTACTTGGCCTGGTAGCTGCCTTTGAGACCTGCTTCGCCAATGCTGTGTGGCTGGTTGTTGACCTTGGTGTCCTCTTCCCACAGGTAGGAGTAGGCCACGTCGATGGTCATGTCGTCGGTCGGGCTCCAGCCGGCACCGATGCTGAAGATCTTGCGATCGCCAGTGGGGATGCGCGGAGAGCGGTTGGTGTTGTTGGTCGGTGACTGGTCAACCGAGAAACCGGTGCGCAGAACCCACTCCTTGTTCACCTTGTAGGAGGCGCCAATGGCGTGAGCCCAGGTGTCGTGCCAGTTCTGTTCCTCGGAGATGGTCGCGAACTGCCCGGCAGGGCCTGCCGGAACGTCGTTGTTGACGGTGATCGCCTCCAGGCGGCTCCAGCGGGTCCAGGTGCTGCCTGCGTACAGGGTCCACTGGTCATCCAGCTCGTGGGTGACCGAGAAGTCCACCGACTCGGGCGTCTTGATCTTCAGCGACGCATCGAACTTGTTGCCGTCCAGGCCTAGCAGCGGATAGCTGACCTTGGTCTTGCCTTCGAGCTTGTAGTCGACCATCGAGTGGTAGGTCAGGCCGACACGGGTGCGGTCGGTGGCTTGTACCAGGATGCCGATGTTGTAGCCAACGGCGGTATCGTCGCCCTTGATCTTGACCTCGCCATCGGCCGGAGCGCGGGGCGAGATGCTGGCCAGGTTCGAGCCCAGCTCGCCCTTGATGCGGTTGATGGTCGGGCCGAAACCGATCGAGACCTTGTCGTTGAACGCGTAGCTCACGGTCGGCTGGAAGGTCACGACCTCGACATGGCTCTTCTTGCCCCAGTAGCGCGCGGCATCGTCGCTACCGTAGTCGGTGACCAGGCCGAATGGCACGTAGACGCCGAAACCGACGCTCCAGTGGTCATCGATCGACTTGACGTAGTAGCCCATCGGTACACCGACCACAGGCACCATGTCACCGTCGGTTTCTCCCCCTTTGTTGCTGCCAGGCCCGGAAATATCGGACTTGGCGATGACCGCGGCACCGCCGACGGTCATTTGGTCGCGCTTCAGGCGGGACATGCCCGCCGGGTTGCCGTACACGGTACTTGCATCTTCGGCAGCGGAAGAACGACCCGCAAAACCTGTCCCCATGCCACTGACGCTCTGCTCGTTCAGGGCAAAACCACTGGCGAGCAATTGACTGGAAGCGAGGGCAACGGCAACGCCGAGAGAGGTTTTGAGCATAACTTTTTTCATTATTAGAAACTCCTTGGGATCTCCGGGGCGAAAAGCTACCAACAAATACCGCTCCACGCTATAGGCTGAAACGCAGGAGATAGAGCGGTTTTGTAGGACAATCCGACCAAAATTCCATTTTTTCATGTTGCGAATGCGAACGGTTGTCAGGAAGCCATCACCGATTCCGGGGCGATGCAGTGATGCCAGGCCTGGGTGAAGTCCCGCAGGCGTCCCGGGGGGTGGAAGGTCTGGCGCCAGATACGTGCCAGGCCCAGCAAGTCGTCGGCTGCCGGCAAGGGCGTGGCCTGCTCTTCGATGAGCATCCAGGCGATGGCCGTGGCATAGCGCAGATTGACGGTCAGTTCGAGGTGGGGGCCGCCGAGGAAGGCGTGCTGGCTGGCCAGTCCGCGGACCAGGCTGGCCAGTTCGGGGTCGCGGGCAAGGAAGTCGTCCCACAGGCAGCGGTGGCGATGTTCGCCGATCCGGTACAGGCCATGGCCGCGCCGGTCATGCAGGGCGGAGCCCAGGCCCGACTGGCTGGCGGCAACACCCAGCAACAATGCTTCGGCGC
The DNA here is from genome assembly GCF_029840925.1 of Pseudomonas sp. GD03858. GTDB lineage: Bacteria > Pseudomonadota > Gammaproteobacteria > Pseudomonadales > Pseudomonadaceae > Aquipseudomonas. The sequence goes on along the minus strand of NZ_JAOCDM010000076.1, from coordinate 20,937 downwards.
TGGCGCAGTGGCGGTCCAGGTAGATCAGCGTGGGTCTGATCACATATCGACTCAACTCGTTCGCAGCGATGCCCATGATGCCCTCTGCTGAAAAGGCCGACGGGCGCTGGAGCTTGGCAGCTGGTGAGTGGTCAGGCCCGCCGGAAGCGGCAAGCGCCGCTCGAGTTGAAGTGTAGTGTGATAACTGTGGTGTAAAGGGCTGTTTTTAAATCGATTGCAGCCCGAAGGCGCGGGGTATATGCCCGCTGGCGATTAAGCCAATTACCTTCAGGCTGGCGCTGCGATGGCGTATTCATGGCGTTTATCGTCCGCCATTCATTCATGCGGTCAGCGACTGCCGCGTGCGCTCGATCACCGCCTGCAGCGGCTCGGCCCGGTTGTACTGCTCAGGGTAGAGACGCTCGCTGTGGCAGGCGACGCCATGTTCGTCGACCAGGGTGAAGCTGAAGCTGCCCTTGCGTGGGGCGACGATCAGGCACTTCAGTGGTGCGAAGGCCTGGGAAAGGGTGCCGAAGGCAGCCTGGATTTGTTGGTGGTTGCTCATATTGTTGGATGTTCCTGCGTAAGACACGGTTTTCGATCCGTGCACAATAGAAACGTTCCAGTGACGTCTTTATTAAGGAGACGCAGAACCTGACTGGAACAGGGCAGCCAGAGGGGCGCATGCAATAGGTGGGCGCTGGGCTGACTGGTAGGTACGACAGAAGGCAGGCAGCACTCCGAGGCCAGGGTTCTAGGCGCCGGGGAAGATCCTGATCAATCTGATACGTGATTCGTGCCAGGCAAGGATTGCCAAGTGAATCATCGAATGGGCCGGTCCTGATGGGCAGCGCATGCTCGTGTTCGAGCGTCGGGCTGGAGGGACGTGATGGCCAGAATGACTTTCAGCTGGGTACTAACGGGGCGCAACCCTACACGAACATTAGAGGCATTGCAAGTGTTTGGCTTTTATTGCGCGGAGCCGGCCATTATGTCGCCTATCGGCTTGGCTGTGAAGAGGTGAGATGCCTCGTCGACACGCCCCATGTACCGTTTTCGTGCATCGGCATGCCGTGCGATGGTGCACTTGTACACATTCGCACGGGGACCTGTAACCCACTTGCAACATCCTGTGGACGGCTCGCCAATGACTTGACTCAAGGGGTAAGTCAATGAAAAAAAACACTAATTTTTGCTGGTGAAAAAATCGTCAGTTTGACTGAAAGCCCCATTTTGCAGGGGTTTGCGGGCTGTCATGGATGGTTGTCCACCGAGTTATCCACAGCTTCTGTGGATTGTCCCGGGCGCTTGCTCTAGCACGGGCGTGCCAGCTGTTTCACCAAGTGTCCGACAATCGGGCGGCAGGCGTGGCACCGGCATTTTCCCCACGACGACGTCAAGAAAAAAACATCGAAAAAAATTCGCTAAGCCATAAGTCGACCAGGCCAGATCCGGCAAAAAGGAGTAGAGTGGCGCGCCTTTCGAGTCACCATCGCTGTCGGTCATGAAGCTTCGCGGTAAACACCATCCCAGTCCTGTCACCTCGCCATCGTCGCCTCCCTCCAAGCGCTTTTCGCTGAAAGTGGCCTTGTGGTTGCTCGACAGCCCGCGCCTGGGCGACAAGCCCAGCGTCAAGCACTTGGCCGGGCGCCTGCTCAAGCAACCTGCGCGTCAGGGCGTGGTGGTGGCGCAGAGCCGCCTGGGGCAGATGCTGTGCCGCGATTGCGGCAATGCCCGTGATCGGCGTATTGGCCATGAACTGCTGCGCCAGGCGGCCCGTGCCGGTGATCGCCGGGCCCAGCTGGAATATGGGCGGTTGTGCCAGGCCCAGGAGCCGGAGCAGTCTCGCTATTGGCTGGAGCTGGCGGCGGGGCAGGGCTCGCAGGAGGCGCGGCGGTTGTTGCGCCAGTGGTTCGGCGGTTAGCCAAAGCAGCTTGCTCACGATTACGCGTTCCCCTGTAGGAGCGGCCTTGTGTCGCGAAAGGGCGCTCCTACAGGGGCATCGATCAGGCAACCCTGGCAACAGGCTGATAAGCTGCGCAGCATTCGTCAACGTTCGATCGGGGTAAGCATGACAGTGGATCTGACCAGCATTCTGCTGGGCTTGGTGGCGGGGGCCGTGCCTTGCCTGGGCTGGATCATGCACCTGCAGCGTGGCCAGGGCGCGCGCAACGCCGAACAGGCCCTGCAGCAAGAGCGCCTGAATGCCGCGCAACTGGCCCAGGCCGGCCTGCAGGCGCAGCTGGACGCCAGCCGCGACGAGATCAGCGACCTCAGCGAGGCCAACACCGCCAAGCAGACCCAGTTGGCCGCCCAGGGGCGCGAGCTCGAACTGCTGCAGATCGACCGCGACAATGCCCGCGATGCCGCCCATGCCTGGAGCCTCGAGCGCGCCAACCGCGAGGCCGAACTGCGGCGCCTGGAGGCCCAGGGCGCGCGCCTGGAGGCGGAACTGCGCGAGCAACAGGAAAACCACCAGCAACGCCTGGAGGACCTGCAGCAAGCCCGTGACACCCTGCGCGCCCAGTTCGCCGACATGGCCACCAAGATCTTCGACGAGCGCGAGCAGCGCTTCGCCCAGACCAGTCAGCAGCACCTGGGCCAGTTGCTCGACCCGCTCAAGGAGCGCATCCAGGCGTTCGAGAAGCGCGTCGAGGAAAGCTACCAGCAAGAGGCGCGCGAGCGTTTTTCCCTGGGCAAGGAACTGGAGCGCCTGCAACAGCTCAACCTGCGCCTGTCCGACGAAGCCACCAATCTCACCCAGGCGCTCAAGGGCCAGAAGACCCAGGGCAACTGGGGCGAGCTGATCCTGGAGCGGGTGCTGGAGCATGCGGGCCTGGAGAAGGGGCGTGAGTACCAGACCCAGGTCAGTCTCAAGAGTGCCGACGGTGAGCGTTTCCAGCCCGACGTGCTGATCATGCTGCCGGGCGACAAGCAGGTGGTGGTCGATGCCAAGGTCAGCCTCACGGCCTACCAGCAGTTCGTCGGCAACAACGACGAGGCTGCGCTCAAGCAGCATGTGCAATCGCTGCGCAGTCACGTCAAAGGGCTGTCGAGCAAGGACTACAACCGTCTGGAGGGCTTGCACAGCCTCGATTTCGTGCTGTTGTTCGTGCCCATCGAGGCGGCTTTCTCGGCCGCCCTGCAAGCCGAGCCCAACCTGTTCCAGGAAGCTTTCGACCGACAGATCGTGATCGTCAGCCCGACCACCCTGCTGGCCACCCTGCGGGTGATCGACAGCCTGTGGAAGCAGGAGCGCCAGGGCCAGAATGCCCGCGAGATCGCCGAGCGCGCCGGCTGGCTCTACGACAAGTTCGTGCTGTTCATCCAGGACCTGGACGAGCTGGGCGCGCGCCTTGCCCAGGTGGACAAGGCCTACGCCGCGGCGCGCAACAAGCTGTGCGAGGGGCGCGGCAACCTGGTCAGCCGCAGCGAGCAGCTCAAGCTGCTCGGCGCCCGGGCCAGCAAGAGCCTGCCGGCCGAGCTGATCGAGCGCGCGCTGACCGACGAGGCCCTTACTGAACCAGGCTCAGATGCCGATTGAGCAGGGCGCGCAGGGCTGCCGGCTTGACCGGCTTGGCCAGGTAGTCGAGACCGGCGGCGTGGACCAGGGCGATGGTCTCGTTGCGCCCGTCGGCGCTGATCACCACGCCCGGCACCGGCTCGCCCAGGCGCGCCCGTAGCCAGCCCATCAGGCCGGTGCCGGTCTCGCCATCGTCCAGGTGGTAGTCCACCAGCGCCAGGTGCGGGCGCAGGCCCTTGCCCAGCAACGCCTCGCATTCGGCCTGGTTGCGTGCGGTCCACACCTGGCAGCCCCACCGGCTGAGCAGGCTGTTCATGCCGATCAGGATGCTGTCTTCGTTGTCCACGCACAGCACCTGCAGGCCGGCCAAGGGTTGACCGACCTGTTCCACGGGGGCCACCGCCACGGGCGCGGGGCTCCGGGCGATCGGCACGCCGACGCGGAACACGCTGCCCTTGCCCGGCCAGGAGCGCACTTGCAGCGGATGCCCCAGCACCCGGCACAGGCCATCGGCGATCGCCAGGCCCAGGCCCAGGCCCTTCTCGGCGCGGGTGCGGTGGCTGTCCAGGCGTTTGAATTCCTGGAAGATCACTTGCAGCTTGTCGTCGGCGATGCCTGGGCCACGGTCCCATACCTCCAGCCACAGGCGCCCGCCCTGGCGTCGCACGCCCAGCAGGATCGGGCTCTTGCCGTAGCGCAGGGCATTGGTGAGGAAGTTCTGCAGCACTCGACGCAGCAGTTTCATGTCGCTGTCCACCCGCAGGCGGCTGCCGCGCAGGCGGAATTCCTGGTCTTTCTCGGCGGCCAGCACCTTGAACTCGGCGCCAAGGGTGTCGAACAGCTCATTGAGGGCGAATGGCTTGACGTCGGGACTGACCTTGCCGTTTTCCAGGCGCGAGATGTCGAGCAGGTCGCTGATCAGCTCTTCGGCCGAACGCAGCGAGCTGTCCATGTGCTGCACCAGCTGGCGGGCCTCGTCGTTCATGCCTTCGGCCTGCTGCGACAGGGCGGCGGAGAACAGCCGGGCGGCGTTGAGCGGTTGCATCAGGTCGTGGCTGACGGCGGCGAGGAAGCGCGTCTTGGACTGGCTGACCGCTTCGGCGCGGCTCTTGGCCTCGGTCAGTGCCAGGTTGAGCTGCGACAGTTCGTGGGTACGTTCGGCGACCCGCTGCTCCAGCCCTTCGTTGGAGTCGCGCAAGGCCTGCTCGGCCTCACGGAACGGGGTGATGTCGGTGAAACTCATGACGAAGCCGCCGCCGGGCATCGGGTTGCCGATCAGTTCGATCACCCGGCCATTGGGGAACAGGCGTTCGGAGGAGTGCGCACGGCCCTGGCGCATCCAGTGCAGGCGTCGCGCCACATGGACCTGGGCCTCGCCCGGGCCGCACAGGCCGCGTTCGGCGTTGTAGCGGATGATGTCGGCGATCGGCCGGCCGACGCTGATCAGCCCGTCGGGGTAGTTGAACAGCTCGAGGTAGCGGCGGTTCCAGGCCACCAGGTGCAGGTTCTGGTCGACCACGCTGATGCCCTGGTTGATGTTCTCGATGGCGCCTTGCAGCAGCGCCCGGTTGAATTGGAGCACTTCGCTGGCTTCGTCGGCGATACGCACGACATCTTCCAGCTGCATGTCGCGGCCTTCGATGGCCGCCTTGACCACCGCACGGGTCGAGGAGGTGCCGAGCACGCCGGCGAGCAGGCGTTCGGTATGCTCGATCCAGTCGCCGTCGGCGTTCTGGTTGGGGTTGAAGCCCTTGCCCTGGCGGTAGGCGAAGCGGATGAAGCTTTGCCGGGCGCGTTCCTCGCCGACGAAACGCGCGGCGAGCTTGAGCAGGTCGTCGATCTGCACCGCCAGCAGTGGCTTGCTGGACGGGCGCGCGCTGGTCTGCTGGCCGATGAAGCGCCCGGCCTGCCAGTGCTCGGACACCCGTGTGCGCGACAGCAGCGAAACCCAGGCGAACAGGGTGAAGTTGCCCGCCAGCGACAGCACCACGCCCTGGGTGAGCGGGGTGATCGGCAGGTTCAGGGGGTTGCCGTGCAGCCACGCCAGGCCTGGGAACAGCGACAGCGACCAGCCCAGGCTGTGGGCGGCGATCGGCAGCACCAGGGTGTAGAACCACAGGAAGATGCCAGCGGCGAGCCCGGCGAACACGCCACGGCGGTTGGCCTGTTTCCAGTACAGCGCGCCGAGCATGGCCGGGGTCAGCTGGGTCACCGCGGCGAAGGCGATCTGGCCGATGGTGGCCAGACTTGCGGTGGAGCCGAGCAGGCGATAGCTGACATAAGCCAGCAGCAGGATGACCACGATGGTCACCCGGCGCACCGAGAGCATCCAGTGGCGGAACACCTCGAATGGGCGCTCGGCATTGTTGCGCCGCAGCAGCCAGGGCAGCAGCATGTCGTTGGAGACCATGGTCGACAACGCCACGGCCTCGACGATGACCATGCCGGTGGCGGCCGAGGCGCCGCCGATGAAGGCCAGCAGGGCCAGGCTCGGGTGGGCCTCGGCCAGTGGCAGGCTGATCACGAAGGAGTCGGAAATCACCGTGCCCGGCAGCAGCATCTGCCCGGCCAGGGCGATCGGCACCACGAACAGCGCTGCCAGGGCCAGGTACAGCGGGAACACCCAGCGGGCCAGGCGCATGTCCTGGGACTCGATGTTCTCGACCACGGTGACGTGGAACTGCCTGGGCAGGCAGATGATCGCCATCATCGCCACGGCGGTCTGCACCACCATCGACGGCCAGTTGATGGTTTCGTTCCAGTATTCGCTCAGGTGTACCGACTGGCGCGCCTGGCTGAACAGGTCGTCGAAGCCGTCGTACAGGTTGAACACCACGAAGACGCCCACGGCGAGGAAGGCCAGCAGCTTGACCAGCGACTCGAAGGCGATGGCCAGGACCATGCCGCGGTGGTGCTCGGTGACGTCCAGGCTGCGGGTGCCGAAGACGATGGCGAACAGCGCCAGCACCAGCGATACCACCAGCGCGGTGTCCTGCACGCGGCTGCCGGTGGCGTCGGCATTGGCGCCGATCAGCAGGTTCACGCCGAGCACGATGCCCTTGAGCTGCAGGGCGATGTAGGGCAGCACGCCGACCAGGCAGATCAGCGCCACCACCACCGCGAGGCTCTGTGACTTGCCGTAGCGGGCGGCGATGAAGTCGGCGATGGACGTGATGTTCTGCTGCTTGCTGATCAGCACCATCTTCTGCAGCACCCAGGGCGCGAAGATCAGCAACAGCACGGGGCCCAGATAGATGGGCAGGAAGGCCCAGAGCTGCTCGGCGGCCTGGCCGACCGCGCCGAAGAAGGTCCAGCTGGTGCAGTACACCGCCAGCGACAGGCTGTATACCCAGGCGCGCAGGCGCGGCGGCAACGGCGTGCTGCGGCGGTCGCCATAGAAGGCGATGGCGAACATGATGGCCATATAGGCCAGGGCGACCACGGCGATCAGCCCGCTGGACAACGACATGCAAACTCCGGAGCAAGAAAAGAAACGCGGTCCCGATCAATCAGTCTGGCACGCAGGGCGCGGTTCGTCAGCGCCGACGATGGTCGCAGTGGCAGGTCGTCGCAGGGCCAATGGGTAGCACCGGCAAAAGCCTCGCACAGCTCAAGTCATGCGCTATGCCTCTGTGGCAGCGGGCTTGCCCGCGAAGCAGGCGCTGCGGAGTCTGGCACCGGCTACGCCGGTGTTCGCGGGCAAGCCCGCTCCCACAGGGGACCGGGCCAGATTAAAGGATGTCTCCGGTTGTACATTAGGGGTTGCACAAGGCAGTTGCCTCCACGTCATGCCGGACGGCGTGTCCCCAGGTAATAGAAACACCCCGCCAGTATCACCGAGCCGATCAGCAGGTAGAACACCGCCGCCGGCATCAGGTGCCCCAGCGCCAGGCCCACCAGCATCGGTCCCAGCCCGGCGCCCAGGTTGGAGAGATTCTGTGCGCCGTAGTAGATCCCGCGCAGATGTTCCGGCGCGATCAGGTCGATGAACATGAACTCGGCCGGGATCACGATGATCTCGCCCAGGGTGAACACCAGCATGGCCAGGCACCAGGCCGGCGCCGAAGCGGCCACGGAGAAACCGAGCAGCCCGGCGATGAACATGGCCATGCCGGCCATCAGCCAGCCCATCAGGTGCTGGCGGGTGATGCGCCGACCGATCACGTACTGCAGGACGATCACCGTGACGGCGTTGGTGGTCACCAGGTAGCCCACCAGCCGCGCCACCTGAGCGGGGTCCTGGATAGCCACCACCAGGTATTGCGACAGGTAGGCGGTGAACTGCCCGAACACCACGGCACTGAGCACGCCGCCGAGGGTGAAGCAGACCAGCCGGCGATCGCGCACCATGCCCAGGGCGACCTGGGCGAAGCCTGCCGCCGGTTCGCCCTCGGCACGGCTCATCAGGTCGCGCTGGCCCAGGCGGTAGTAGGTCAGGCTCAGGCCAACGCCGATCAGGGCCGAGACCAGGAACGGCAGGTGGTCGTCGGCGCCGATCAGCAGCACGCCGAGCATCGGTCCAGCGGCCCAGGCGATGTTGTTGAAGGTGTACTTGATGGCGAAGACTTCGCCGCGCTTGTCCTCCGGCAGCAAGGCGCAGAAGCCGGCCTTGGCGGCGATGTCCACCACGGTCTGGGCCAGGTTGGCCACCACCAGGAAGCAGAAGAACAGCATGGCCGAGGTGCTGGCCACGATGCCCACGAAGGCCAGGGCGAACACCAGCGTGCTGGCGACGATCAGCGTATGGCTGCGCAGGGTGTCGACCAGGTGGCCGCCATAGAGCCCCAGCAACGACGCCAGGAACATCGCGCCACCGACCAGCAGGCCGGTCTGGCCGATCGACAGGCCCATGTGCGCGGACAGGTAGACCACCAGGTAGGGCAGGGTGATCGCCCGGGCCATGGTCAGGGTGAAGGTGGTGAACAGCAGCAGGCGTACAGCTTTGGGGTAGCCCTTGAGAGCAGTGAGCATCGACACGTCCTTGTCATTCTTGTCGTGGGAAAGCCGCGCCAAGCATATTCCAGCACACGGGGTCTTTGCTATATCTAAAGAATAGATAACAATTAGAGAAATTACCCGTTATATAGATATTCGATGCAGGCATAAGATGAATCCACCTTACACAAGGCCAGGAGACATTCCATGCCATGCCCACAGACCCGCGCCGCCTCGTGGCGCCCGCTCAGCCAGCTGGCCCATCCCCGCGAGGTGATCCGCCAGTTCACCCCCAACTGGTTCGCCGCCACCATGGGCACCGGCGTGCTGGCGCTGGCGTTTCACCAGTTGCAGGTGCCCGGCCTGGACAGTCTGGCGGAAGGCTTGTGGTGGCTGACCATCGGCCTGTTCGTCCTGTTCTGTGTCCTGTATGGCGCCCGCTGGTTGCTGTTCTTCGACGAGGCCCGGCGCATTTTCGCCCATTCCACGGTGTCGATGTTCTTCGGCACCATCCCCATGGGCCTGGCCACCATTCTCAATGGTGCGCTGGTGTTCGGCCTGGCGCGCTGGGGAGAGGCGCTGGTGCCCTGGGTCGAAGCCTTGTGGTGGCTGGATGTGGGCCTGGCGCTGCTGTGCGGCGTGGCGATTCCCTACCTGATGTTCACCCGCCAGGAACACAGCATCGACCAGATGACCGCCGTCTGGCTGCTGCCGGTGGTGGCGGCCGAGGTCGCCGCTGCCAGCGGCGGGCTGCTGGCGCCGCACCTGGTGGACGCGCACCGGCAGTTCCTGGTGGTGATCACCAGCTATGTGATGTGGGCGGTATCGTTGCCGGTGGCCTTCAGCATTCTCACCATCCTCATGCTGCGCATGGCGCTGCATAAATTGCCGCCGGCCAACATGGCCGCCTCCAGCTGGCTGGCGCTCGGGCCGATCGGCACCGGCGCGCTGGGCATGCTGGTGCTGGGCGGCGATGCGCCAGCGGTGTTCGCCGCCAATGGCCTTGGCAGTCTCGGCGAAGTGGCCAGGGGGCTTGGCCTGGTAGTCGGCATCGTGCTCTGGGGCGCCGGGTTGTGGTGGTTGCTGACGGCGGTGCTGATCACCTTGCGCTACATGCGCCAGGGCATGCCGTTCAACCTGGGATGGTGGGGCTTCACCTTCCCGCTGGGCGTGTACTGCCTGGCGACCTTTAAACTGGCGGCCTGGCTGGGGTTGGGGTTCTTCGCGGTGTTCGGCCAGGTGCTGGTGGTGGCACTGGCGCTGCTCTGGATGCTGGTGGCCAGCCGGACCTTGCGCGGGGCCTGGCGGGGGGAGTTGTTCGTGTCGCCGTGCATCGCCCAGCGCTGAGCGCGTGCGTGGGGCCCAGCAAGCGACGCGCCGTGTGGCACCGGCTGCGCCGGTGTTCGCGGCTAAAGCCGCTCCCACAGCAAACCGCGCCGACCTCGAACCACGCACCGTACCTGTGGTAGCGGGCTTGCCCGCGAAGCAGGCGACGCGGAGCTTGGCACCGGCTTTGCCGGTGTTCGCGGCGGTTCGGCGCCCCGACAAGCCCGCTCCCATAGGGATCGCGCCAGGTTGAACAATCTGAGCAAGACGGCTGCTCCCTCCGGATCCCGGCTTGCTGCCCGGTTGTGTCGCAGGGCATTCCCGTGCAGATTTGTGGCTTTACGCGCTGTGCGTGCCTCCAATGACAAAGCCCAACCAGGTACACGGACGATGAGTCACCCCTCGCAATTCACCCTGCTCGGCAAGCGGCGTTTCCTGCCGTTCTTCATCACCCAGTCGCTGGGCGCCTTCAACGACAACCTGTTCAAGCAGTCGCTGATCCTGGCGATCCTCTACAAGCTGAGCCTGGAAGGCGATCGCTCGATCTGGGTCAATCTGTGCGCCTTGCTGTTCATCCTGCCGTTCTTCCTGTTCTCGGCGCTGGCCGGGCAATTCGGCGAGAAGTTCGCCAAGGATCGCCTGATCCGGGCGATCAAGCTGGCCGAGATCGTCATCATGGCCGTCGGCGCGACCGGTTTCGTCACCCATCATCTGGAACTGATGCTGGTGGCGCTGTTCGCCATGGGCACCCATTCGGCGCTGTTCGGCCCGGTGAAGTACTCGATCCTGCCCCAGGCCCTGCGCGAAGAGGAGCTGGTGGGAGGCAACGGCCTGGTCGAGATGGGCACCTTCCTGGCGATCCTGGCAGGCACCATCGGCGCCGGGGTGATGATGTCCTCGTCCAGCTATGCCACGGTGGCGGCGACGGGAGTGGTCGTCACCGCCGTGCTCGGTTACCTGGCCAGCCGCTGGATTCCCCGGGCTGCCGCGACTGCACCGCAAATGAAGCTGGACTGGAACATCTTCAAGCAGTCCTGGGCCACGCTGCGCCTGGGCCTGGGGCAGACGCCAGCGGTGTCCCGTTCGATCGTCGGCAACTCGTGGTTCTGGTTCGTCGGCGCGATCTACCTGACGCAGATCCCGGCGTATGCCAAGGACTGGCTGCATGGCGACGAGACCGTGGTCACCCTGGTGCTGACCCTGTTCTCGGTAGGCATCGCCGTCGGCTCGCTGCTGTGCGAGCGCCTGAGCGGGCGCAAGGTGGAGATCGGCCTGGTGCCGTTCGGCTCGTTCGGCCTGACCCTGTTCGGCCTGCTCTGGTGGTGGCACTCCGGCGATGTGCCGGTGGGCCAGGCGCCCCATGACTGGCTGGCCCTGCTTGGCATGAGCGAGGCCTGGTGGATCATGCTCTCGATCGTCGGCCTGGGTGTGTTCGGCGGTTTCTACATCGTGCCACTGTATGCGCTGATCCAGGCGCGCACGCCGGAGGGCGAGCGGGCCCGGGTGATCGCCGCCAACAACATCCTCAATGCGCTGTTCATGGTGGTGTCGGCTGTCGTCACCATCGTCCTGCTGAGCCTGGCCAAACTGAGCATCCCGCAGCTGTTCCTGGTGGTCTCGTTGCTCAACATCCTGGTCAACGCCTATATCTTCCGCATCGTGCCGGAATTCACCATGCGTTTCCTGATCTGGCTGCTCAGCCACTCGATGTACCGGGTCGAGCACCGCGACCTGCAGCGCATTCCCGACGAGGGCGCGGCGCTGCTGGTGTGCAACCACGTGTCGTTCGTCGATGCGCTGCTGATCGGCGGCGCGATTCGCCGGCCGATCCGTTTCGTCATGTACTACAAGATCTACAACCTGCCGGTGCTCAATTTCGTGTTCCGCACCGCTGGCGCCATTCCCATTGCCGGGCGCGGCGAGGACGAGGCTACCTACGAGCGTGCCTTCGCCTGTATCGCACAGTACCTGGCCGATGGCGAGCTGGTGTGCATCTTCCCCGAGGGCAAGTTGAGTGGCGACGGCGAGATCGACGTGTTCAAGGGCGGCGTGAACCGAATCTTGCAGGAGACACCGGTGCCGGTGATTCCGCTAGCATTGCAGGGGCTGTGGGGCAGCTTCTTCAGTCGCGATCCGAACAAGGGCTTCTTCAGGCGCCTGTGGTCGCGGGTGACCCTGGTGGCTGGCGCCGCCATCCCGGTGGAGGCGGCGCAGCCCGAGGCGCTGCGCGAACAGGTGAGCCTGCTGCGCGGCGACTTGCGTTGAAGGGGAAGGGGTGAGGGTCAGCTGGCGCTGACCTTCAGGCCGACCAGGCCGGTGATGATCAGGGCGACGCTGGCCAGGCGGATCAGCGCCATGGATTCGCCGAACAGGATGATCCCGGCGATCACCGTGCCGACCGCGCCGACGCCGGTCCAGATGGCATAGGCGGTGCCCAGCGGCAGTTCCTTCATGGCCAGGCCCAGCAGGCCGAGGCTGATGACCATGGCGCCGACAGTGAGAATGGTGGGCATGGGGCGGGTGAAGCCATCGGTGTACTTGAGGCCGACAGCCCAGCCGACTTCGAACAGGCCGGCGAAGAACAGGATGATCCAGGACATGGTGAGTCTCCATCGCTATCTAATAATGATGGGGCCGTCCCCTGATTGGTCACGCGCTGCGTCGTAAGGTCGTCCTCACAGTGCGCACTATAGTGCACATTTGGCGCAAAGGAGGCAAGCCTGGGGGATGGATGGCCACGGCGCCGGCCTCTTCGCGGGCAAACCCGCCCCCCAGGGTTCAACGTGTGGGAGCGGGCTTGCCCGCGAAGAAGCCAGCCTCAATGCCTGACCGGTACCGCAGCCTGGTCCGCATCCGGGGCACCCATGCGCCGGAACCAGGTCGACAGCAAGGCCCCGGAAATGTTGTGCCACACGCTGAACAGCGCGCTGGGCACCGCCGCCAAGGGCGAGAAATGCGCCGCCGCCAGGGCCGCGCCCAGCCCCGAATTCTGCATGCCGACCTCCAGTGCCAGCGATTTGCGCTGGGCCAGCGGCAATTTGCACAGCTTGCCGGTCAGGTAGCCGAGCAAAAAGCCGAAGCCGTTGTGCAGCACCACCACGGCCATGATCAGCAAGCCCGATTCGGCGATCTTCGCCTGGCTGGCCGCCACCACCGCGCAGACGATCATCACGATGCTCACCACCGACACCAGCGGCAGCACCTGCACCGCCAGGTGCACCCGGGTGCCGAGCAGGCGCTGGGCCAGCACGCCGAGCACGATCGGCAGCATGACCAGCTGCAGGATCGACCAGAACATGTCCATGAACGAGACCGGCAGCCAGGCCGAGGCCAGGAACCAGATTAGTGCCGGGGTGAGCAGCGGCGCCAGCAAGGTGGTGACCCCGGCGATGGCCACCGCCAGCGCCAGGTCGCCCCTGGACAGCCAGACCATCACGTTGGAAGCCGTGCCGCTCGGGCAGCAGCCGACCAGGATCACGCCCACGGCGATCTCGGGTGGCAGCTGGAACAGTTGGCACAGCAGCCAGGCCATGCCCGGCATGATCACGAAGTGCGCCACCACCCCCAGCGCCACGCGCCAGGGCTGGCGGGCGACTGCGGCGAAATCGTCGAGCTTGAGGGTCAGGCCCATGCCGAACATCACCAGGCCGAGCAGGGGCACGATCGCGACCTTGAGGGCGACGAACCACTGCGGCATGACGAACGCCAGGCAGGCGAACAGCAGCACCCAGAGAGCGAAGGTGTTGCCGACGAAGCGGCTTAGGGCGGCGAGGGCGCGCATGGACAGGTCCTTGTTCTTGTAGGTTGATTTTTCACTGGCCTCTTCGCGGGCAAGCCCGCTCCCACAGGGGCAATGCAATCCCTGTGGGAGCGGGCTTGCCCGCGAAGAGGCCAGTGCCGACAACGTCACTGACGGCGTCGGCACTGGCGGATCATGCGACTCAGACCCCCTGCGGGATCTCCTCGCCACCCAGCGCCTCGAACAGCGCCGGCAGGAACTCGGTGAAGGTCATCATCATCAGGGTGAAGCTGGCGTCGAACTGTTGCTGAGCCTCGTCGCCGCCATCCTGCTCGGCCTGCTCCTGCAGCAGTTCCTCGAATTTCAGGCGCTTGATCACGGTCTTGTCGTCCAGCACGAACGACAGCTTGTCCTGCCAGGCCAGGGCCAGCTGGGTGACCACCTTGCCGGTGCTCAGGTGCAGCTGGATTTCCTCGCCGGTCAGGTCCTGGCGCTTGCAGCGCACGATGCCGCCGTCTTCGCCGGTATCGCGCAGCTCGCACTCGTCCAGCACATAGAAGCCTTCGGCGGCTTGTTGCCCTTTGACCCAGTCGGTCATGGTCGCGACCGGGGCGATCTTCACGGTGACCGGGCGCACCGGCAGCGAGCCCATGACTTCGCGCAGGGTCGACAGCAGGTCCTCGGCGCGCTTGGCGCTGGCCGAGTTGACCAGGATCAGGCCCAGGCGCGGGGCGATGGCGGCGAAGATCATCGAGCGGCGGATGAAGGCGCGCGGCAGGAAGGCCTGGATGATCTCGTCCTTGATCTGGTCGCGTTCTTTCTTATAGACCTTGCGCATTTGCTCGGTCTCGATCTCTTCGACCTTTTCCTTGACCGCATCGTTGACCACGCTGCTGGGCAGGATGCGTTCTTCCTTGCGCGCGGCGATCAGCAGGAAGTCGCCGCTGACATGCACCAGGGGCGCGTCGGCGCCTTTGCCGAACGGGGCGACGAAACCATAGGTGGTCAGTTCCTGGCTGGCGCAGGGGCGGGCCGGCTTGCTGGCCAGGGCGGCTTCCAGTGCTTCAGGCTCGAACGGGACATCCTGGGTCAGGCGATAGGTCAGCAGGTTCTTGAACCACATGAGGGGGAATCTCTCCTTAATGCATAAGGCGGGCATTATTCTCCGAGCGGTGGTTCCAGGCCAACCCTGTCAGAGGGCCAGTAGCGTCTTATTGCAGGGAGGGAACCTGCAGTGTGCTAGGTCTTTGAAAGATCAGAAAAAAAATTTGAAAAAAGTGCTTGCCAGGGTGGGATGTCCTCCGTAGAATGCGCGCCACACCGAGACGAAGGGTGATTAGCTCAGCCGGGAGAGCATCTGCCTTACAAGCAGAGGGTCGGCGGTTCGATCCCGTCATCACCCACCACTCGATGTATAGCGCGGCGGTAGTTCAGTCGGTTAGAATACCGGCCTGTCACGCCGGGGGTCGCGGGTTCGAGTCCCGTCCGCCGCGCCATATTCAAGCTTCCAGGGCCCACTGAACACCCGGAAGCCACAAAGAAAGCGACCTTAGGGTCGCTTTTTTTGTTTCTGCCTGCGCCAGGCTGCCTCAGCCCCGTATTCGCGGGTAAACCCGCTCCCACAGGGTCGTGCATATTTTCAGCGTCCATCGCTCTTCTGTTGGAGTGGGTTGGAGCAGTCAATATGCATCCAGCCGTCAGATTCCCAATTTCAAACCCCGCCGCGCTCTTGCTCTTGCTCTTGCTCTTGCTCTTGCTCTTGCTCTTGCTTCTAAGCGCGCGATAGTCCAGGCGCCACAAATTGCGACTTCAGTAGGCCGAGCGCAGGACTTGCGGAGGGAGGTGACGGGCATGGATGCCCGTCAAGCGCTGCGGCCCAGGATGGGCCGTTCAGCGCGGTCCTCCCGGGAGCAAGGCCGGAGCGAGGGAACCCCGAAGCGAAGCGTAGGGGCCGGATGAATGGAGCGGAACGGTTTTGCCTACTTTTCCCACGAGAAAAGTAGGCCGCCGTAAAGGCGGAAAGGTGACTAAATGTCGCCATCGCCTTCGAATGTGAATAAAAAAATCAAAACAATAACTCCAGACCCAGACCCAGACCCAGACCCAGACCCAGACCCAGACCCTACCCCCCAGCCCCTTCCTCCCGCCGTAACGTCAACACTTCATACCCCGTCTCAGTCACTGCCACCGTATGCTCCCACTGCGCCGACAACGCGTGATCACGGGTGATCACCGTCCAGCCATCACGCAGGCTACGCGTCCCCCGCCCTCCTTGGTTGATCATGGGTTCGATGGTAAACACCATCCCCGGCTGCAGTTTCATGCCGGTGCCTGGCTGCCCGTAGTGCAGGACTTCCGGCGCTTCATGCATCTGCATGCCGATGCCATGCCCGCAATACTCTCGCACGACGCTGTAGCCGGCGGCTTCGGCATGGCTCTGGATGGCATGGCCGATATCGCCGAGCGTGGCCCCCGGGCGGACCTGCTCGATGCCCTTCCACAGGGCGGCGTAGGTGGTATCGACCAGCCGCCGGGCGTCATCGCTGATCCGCCCGAGGCTGTACATCTTCGATGAATCGGCGATGTAGCCGCCTTGTTCCAGGGTGATGTCGACGTTGACGATCGATCCTTCGCGCAGCACCTCGTCGACCTTGGGCATGCCGTGACAGACCACATGGTCCACCGAGGTGTTGAGCGCGTAGGGAAAACCGTACTGCCCCTTGCTCGCCGGCCTGGCCTTGAGGGTTTCGACGATGAACGCCTCGGCGCGATCGTTGATCTGCATGGTCGTCACCCCAGGGCGGATGAAACCATCGAGGTCGGCGAACACCCGGGCCAGCAGCTGGCCGGCGCGACGCATCAGCTCGAGTTGCGCGGCGTCCTTGAGGATGACCTTGCTCATTGCAGCAGTTCCTTGAGGTTGGCCTGCTCCTGGCGCAGCAACTGGCGCAGCAGGTCCTGGTAGGTGGCTTGCGGGTGCAGCTCGGCGAGCATGCCGAGGCGGATCCAGTGTTCGGCCTGGGCGTTGATCGAGCGCGACAGGGCGGCGCTGGCCACGCGCAGGTCTTCGTGGAGGTCGTCGGAGATCTTGACGATGCCCATGGGAATATCATCCGTATACGAAATGTATTCGAATCATATGGTTTTGGGCCTTGATGTGCCACCCGCTGGTGCGCGAATCCCTGTCTCGGTGCACGAATTGTCATGGAACAGGCCCCCAGGTTCGCCAGCGCGCCGCCGAACCTGGGGGCCGCGATGAGCTGGCCCGGGATTTGCTGATTCAGAGACATCCAGGCCATCAACGTCGATGGCCATTCTCGTCACGACGAAGGCGCCGTGTCGCCCCGCTTGCCGCTTGCAGGCCGGGGTGGCCGGCGCCTTCGTCGTTCCAGCAGCAGGAGTACGTCGATGAGCGGCAGCGAGGTGCGCAGTGTCTGTCCGTATTGCGGGGTCGGATGCGGGATCGTCATGAGCGTGAGCGACGGCAAGGTGGTCAAGGTCAGCGGCGACAAGCAGCACCCGAGCAATTTCGGGCGCCTGTGCAGCAAAGGCCAGACCGCCCACCTGCCGCTGGGCAATGGACGCATGGTTCAGGCGTTCGTACGCCGCCAGCGCAGTCAGGAGCCGGTGCGCAGCGGCATGGACGCGGCCATCGTCGAGACGGCCGGGCGCCTGCGCACGATCATCGACGCGCATGGCGCCGATGCCGTGGCGTTGTACGTGTCCGGGCAGATGTCGCTGGAGGCCCAGTACCTGGCCAACAAGCTGGCCAAGGGCTTTATCCGCACCCGTCATATCGAGTCCAACTCGCGCCTGTGCATGGCCAGTGCCAGCAGCGGCTACAAGCAGTCGCTGGGCGCCGACGGGCCGCCGGGCAGCTATCAGGATTTCGA
Source organism: Pseudomonas sp. GD03858 (assembly GCF_029840925.1). Classification (GTDB taxonomy): domain Bacteria; phylum Pseudomonadota; class Gammaproteobacteria; order Pseudomonadales; family Pseudomonadaceae; genus Aquipseudomonas. The sequence goes on along the minus strand of NZ_JAOCDM010000076.1, from coordinate 3,542 downwards.
GCGCGCCGAGGTGTTCCTGGTGATTGGCGCGAACATGGCCGACTGTCACCCGATCCTGTTCCTGCGCCTGCTCGATCGGCTCAAGGCCGGGGCGAAGCTGATCGTCGTCGATCCCCGGCGCACGGCCACCGCCGACAAGGCCGACCTGTTCTTGCAGGTGCGTCCGGGCACCGACCTGGCGCTGCTCAACGGGCTGCTGCACCTGCTGCACGCCAACGGCGATATCGACAGCGATTTCATCGCCCGCCATACCGAAGATTGGGAGACGCTGCCGGCCTTTCTCGACGACTACCATCCCGAACGGGTCGCGGCCATCACCGGCCTGGCCGAGGCCGATATCCGCGAGGCCGCGCGCCTGATCGGCGGCGCCGGCGAGTGGATGAGCTGCTGGACCATGGGCCTGAACCAAAGCATCCACGGTACCTGGCACAGCAACGCCCTGTGCAACCTGCACCTGGCCACCGGCGCCATCTGCCGCCCCGGCAGTGGGCCGTTCTCGCTCACCGGCCAGCCCAACGCCATGGGTGGGCGCGAGATGGGCTACATGGGGCCGGGCCTGCCGGGGCAGCGCTCGGCCCTGGTCGAGGCCGACCGTGCCTTCGTCGAACAGCAGTGGCGACTGCCAGCAGGCACGCTGCGCAGCGAGGGCGGCGAAGGCACCGTGGCCTTGTTCGAGCAGCTCAAGCGCGGCGAGGTGAAGGCCTGCTGGATCATCTGCAGCAACCCCGTGGCCAGCGTCGCCAACCGTCAGCAGGTGATCGACGGCCTGCGCCAGGCGCAACTGGTGATCAGCCAGGATGCGTTCCTGGACAGCGAGACCAATCGCTACGCCGACATTCTCCTGCCCGCCGCACTGTGGGCCGAGGGCGAGGGCGTGATGATCAACAGCGAGCGCAACCTCACCTTGATGCCGCGAGCCGTCGCGCCTCCCGGCGAGAGTCTGGAGGACTGGCGCATCATCGCCCGTATCGCCTGCGCCATGGGCTATGCCGAGGCCTTCGACTACGCCGATGCCGAAGCGGTGTACGACGAGATCCGGCGCTTTCACAACCCCGCCAGCGGCTATGACCTGCGCGGCATCGGCTATGCCGAGCTGCGCCAGGGGCCATGGCAGTGGCCGTGCGCGCCCGGGCGCGGGAATGATCGCAGCCCACTGCGCTATGTCACCGACGGCAGCCCGTCGACACTGGTCTTCCCCACCGCCAGCGGCAAGGCGCGGTTCCTTGCCCGGCCCTGGCTGCCGCCGACCGAGCTGCCCGACCAGGCGTTCCCGTTCGTGCTCAACACCGGGCGTGTGCAACACCACTGGCACACCCTGACCAAGACCGGCAAGGTGGCGAGCCTGAACAAGCTCGAACCCGGCCCTTTCGTCGAGATCAATCCTGCCGATGCCCGGCGCCTGGGCATCGCCGATCGCGACCAGGTATCCATCCGCTCGCGCCGAGGCCAGGCGCTGCTGCCGGCGCGCCTCAGCGAGCGAGTGTTGCCGGGTGGCTGCTTTGCGCCGTTTCATTGGAACGATCTGTATGGCGAGCACCTGGCGATCAACGCGGTGACTTGCGACGCGGTCGATCCGACTTCGCTGCAGCCGGCTTTCAAGCACTGTGCCGTGGCGCTGGAGCGGGTCGCCGGACCGCGCATCGACGCCCTCGACCTCAACCATGCCATGCCCGAGGAGTCCGCCGCCGTGCCGACCGCCACGCTGTCCCGCCTGCTTGGCCTGCAAGCGCTGCCGACACCGGTGCTGACGGAACAGGAGCGCCATTATCTGCAGGGGTATCTGCTCGGCCTCGGCCAGGCGCGCGGCGAAGGGGTGCCGAGCCTGCCGGTCTGCGCGCCGCTGGCGCCCGAGCGGCGGCTGTTCGTCGATGGCCTGTTGGCCGGTCTGTTCGCCCGTGCGGCGTCCGAGCCTGCCGCCGTGGTGCCGCGTCATCGCGTGCTGTGGGCTTCGCAGACCGGCAATGGCGAGGCGTTGGCCGAACGCTGCGCGCAACGCCTGCGCGAGGCGGGCCTGGCGGTCGAACTCAGCTGCCTGGAGGCGGTAAGCCCGGCGCAACTGCAGGATGCCGCCAGCGTGGTGCTGATTGCCAGCACCTTCGGCGACGGCGATGCCCCGGACTGTGGCGCGGCGTTCTGGCAGGCCTTGCAAGGGCAGACGAACGCTGTCGCCTGGCCCTACGCGGTGCTGGCCCTGGGCGATTCGAGCTACGCTCAGTTCTGCGGTTTCGGACGCAAGCTCGACCAGCGCCTGGCGGAGCTCGGCGGGCGACGCCTGCTGGCGCGGGTCGACTGCGAGCCTGATTTCGACGCGCCGTTCGCCGCGTGGCTCGACGCCTTGCTGCCGGCGCTGGGCAGCGCCGCGTCTGACGCTGGCGCCCTCGATGTTCCCGTTGTCGCACAGCGTCCCTGGCCTGCGCGCTTGCTGGAAAATCGCCTGCTCAACAACCCCGGCTCGACGAAGGAGACCCGGCAACTGGTGTTCGACCTCGCCGGCAGCGGTCTGGACTACCAGCCCGGCGATGCGCTGCGGGTCTGGCCGCGCAATTGCCCGGCGCTGGTCGACGAACTGCTGGCGCTGATGCAGCTCGACGGCCAGACCCAGGTTCAGCTCGACGGGCACGCGCCCATGCCGCTGTCGCAGGCGCTGGAACGCCATCTGGAGATTGCCCGGGTCACCGTGCGACAACTCGAAGCGTTCAGCCAGCAGGCGGGCGCCTTGGGTGAACTGCTGCTGCCCGAGCGCCAGGGCGAGCTCAAGGCCTGGACATCGGGGCGCCAGCTGGCGGACGTGCTGCGCGAGTTTCCCCAGCGCTTGCCGCTGGAGCGCTGGCTGGCGCTGCTCAAACCCTTGCAGCCACGCCTGTATTCGATCAGCTCCAGCCCCAGGGCGCATCCCGGTCAGGTGCACCTGACCGTTGCCACGGTGCGTCATGGTGAACGCAAGGGCGTCTGCTCGAGCTTTCTCGCCGATCGCGCGGATGACCTGGAGGTGGCGATCCTGCCGCAACCGTCGAAGCATTTTCGCCTGCCCGAGGATGATCGTACGCCGATCATCATGATCGGTCCCGGTACTGGAATCGCCCCGTTCCGGGCCTTTCTCGAGGAACGCGAGCAGCGTCGGGCCGTCGGCGGCAACTGGCTGTTCTTCGGCGAACAGCAGGCGGCGTGCGACTTCTATTACCGCGAGCAGCTGCAGGCCTGGGAGGCCAGCGGGCATCTGCGCCTGAGCACGGCGTTCTCCCGTGACCAGGCCGACAAGGTCTACGTGCAACAGCGCATGCGGGAGCAGGGCGCCGAACTGTGGCGCTGGCTGGAAGCGGGAGCGTACGTGTATGTCTGCGGCGATGCCCAGCGCATGGCCAGGGACGTGGACGCGGCGTTGCGTCGGCTGGTGGCCGAGCAGGGTGGCATGAGCGACGAGGCGGCGGCTGCCTATGTCGAGGCGCTGGGGCGGGACAAGCGCTATCGGCGGGATGTGTACTGAGTGCCCTGGGTTGGTGAGGGGCGCACCTTGATTGTGCGTTTCAGGTAGGGAGTGTTGC
>NZ_JAOCDM010000075.1 GCF_029840925.1 Pseudomonas sp. GD03858 | reverse complement strand
CAGGATCCGCTGCCACAGGGCGCGCTGCCGATTGGCCGGCCGATCGACAACACCCGGCTGTACGTGCTCGATGGCCATGACCAGCCCGTGCCGATCGGCGTGGCCGGCCAGCTGCACATCGGCGGTGCCGGGGTGGCGCGTGGCTACCTTGGGCTGGCGGAGCAACAGGCCGAGCGCTTCATCGCCAGCCCGTTCAACGAGGGCGAGCGCCTGTACCGCAGCGGCGATCTGGTGCGCCAGCGCGCCGATGGCGTGCTCGAGTTCCTCGGACGCAGCGACCATCAGATCAAGCTGCGCGGTCTGCGCATCGAGCCAGGCGAGATCGAAGCCTGCCTGGCACGCCAGCCCGGCGTGCGCGAAGCCGTGGTGCTGGTGCATGACGCCGCGCCCGCGGGGCCACGCCTGGTGGCCTACCACACGGGCGAGCCGCAGTTGGCCGAGGTCCTGCGCCAAGCGCTGCTGGCGCGGCTGCCGGAGTACATGGTGCCGGCGCTGTTCGTCCACCTCGAGGCGCTGCCGCTGACCCCCAACGGCAAGCTCGACCGCAAGGCGCTGCCGACGCCGGAGCTGCCGGCGCGCGTTTACGAAGCGCCGCAAGGCGACACCGAACAGCTGCTGGCCGGGATCTGGGCCGAACTGTTGGGCGTGGAGCGGGTAGGGCGGCACGACAACTTCTTCGAACTGGGTGGCCACTCGCTGCTGGCGGTGACCCTCACCTCGCGTCTGCGCGAAGCCGGCCTGGAGGCCGACGTGCGCAGCCTGTTCGAACACCCGACGCTGGCAGGTTATGCCGCCATCACAGACAGAATGGAGATCGTCCTGTGAGCATCAACGAACTACTGGCGACACTGACCGCCAACAATGTCCAGCTGGCACTCAAGGACGGCCAGCTGGCGGTCCAGGGCAACCGCCAGGCCTTGACCGACGCGAACCTGGTGGCGCAGCTGCGCGAACACAAGCCGGCGCTGCTGGCGTTGCTGGCCAGCGGTGAATACGTGGCCAGCCGCCAAGGCACGGTCGAGGTCCCGGAAAACCGCATTGCGCAAGGCTGCGCGCGGATCATCCCGGACTTGCTCAGCCTGGTCGAGCTCGACCAGGCGAGCATCGATCGGGTGGTCGCCAGCGTGCCCGGCGGCGCCGCCAATGTGCAGGACATCTACCCGCTGGTACCGTTGCAGCAGGGCATGCTGTTCCACCATGCCAGCGCGGGCGAGCACGACCCCTATGTGATGCAGGCGCGCTTCGTGTTCGCCAGCGCTGAGCGGGTGCAGGCCTTCGCCCAGGCGCTGCAGGGGGTTATCGACCGCCACGACATCCTGCGCACCTCGGTGTACTGGAGGGACATCGAGACCCCGGTGCAGGTGGTCTGGCGCCATGCCACGCTGTGCGTCACGCACCTGCCGGCCGGGCAGGCGCCCGAGACCGCTTTCGACCTGGGCAAGGCACCGCTGATCCGCCTGCAATGCCAGGCCGCCGAGGCAGATGGCCGGGTCCACGCGACTTTGCAGTTCCACCATGTGGCCATGGATCACAGTGCGCTGGAGGTGGTGCGTCACGAAATGCTTGCCTTCCTGCTGGGCGACGGTGCCCGGCTGGGGCGACCGGTACCGTTTCGCAACCATGTGGCCCAGGCCTTGCTGGGCGTGGGGGAGGCCGAGCACGAAGCGTTCTTCGGCGACATGCTGGGCAGTGTCGACGCGCCAACCCTGGCTTATGGCCTGAGCGATGTGAAGGGCGACGGCGCGGCACTGAACGAATATGCCGTGGATCTCGACCTGCCGCTGTGCCGCGCCTTGCGCGGCCTGGCGCGCACCCGTGGGGTGAGCGTCGCCAGCCTGTTCCACCTGGCCTGGGCACGGGTGCTGGGCGGTCTGACCGGGCGCGATCGGGTGGTGTTCGGCACGGTGCTGATGGGCCGCCTGCTGGGGGCGGAGGCTACCGAGCGGGCACTGGGCATCTTCATCAATACCTTGCCGCTGCGCGTGGACCTGGACGGCGCCGACCTGGCCGTGGCGATCAAGGCGACCCACCAGCGCCTGAGCAGCCTGATGCGCCACGAGCATGCGCCACTGGCCCTGGCCCAGCGCTGCAGCGGCGTGGCAGCGCCAACGCCGTTGTTCAACGCCTTGCTCAACTATCGCCACAGTGCGCCTTCGGGCGCCGAGGCGGTACGCCGGGCCGGTTGGGCCGGCATCGAGATCGTGCATGCCGCCGAGGCCACCAACTACCCGCTGACCCTGAGCGTCGACGACTTCGGCGAAGCCTTCCGCCTGACCCTGCTGGCCAGTCCCGAGGTGCCGGCGCAGCGCGTCTGCGGCTATCTGGAACAGGCGCTGCGCAGCCTGCTCGAGGGCGCGCTCGGCGAGGTTCGCGCGTTGCCCATGCTGCCGCCCGAGGAGCGCGAGCAGTTGCTGGAGGGTTTCAACCAGACGCCGGGCCGCCCGGCCACCAGCGGCACCCTGCACCCGCGCATCGAGGCCATCGCCCAGGCGTACCCGGACGCCACCGCCGCCACTTGCCAGGGGCAGGTGCTGAGCTATGCCGAGCTGAACCGTCGCGCCAATGCCCTGGCCCATCACCTGATCGCCTTGGGCGTGCGCCCCGATGACCGGGTCGCGGTGCTGGCCCGCCGTGGCCTGGACACGCTGATCGGGCTGTTGGCCGTGCTCAAGGCCGGTGCCGGCTATGTCCCGGTGGACCCGGCCCACCCCGACGAGCGCGTGCGCTACCTGCTCGACGACAGCGCCCCGGTGGCGGTGCTGACCGTGCAAGCCCTGCGCGGGCGACTGGGGCCGCTCGGGGTACCGGTGCTGGACCTCGACCGGCCCGACTGGCCGGCCCGCGAGGACGACCCCGTGGTCGCGGGGCTGAACGCGACGCACCTGGCCTATGTGATCTACACCTCCGGCTCCACTGGCCAGCCCAAGGGCGTGATGGTCGAGCACCAGACCCTGAACAACCTGGTGGACTGGCACTGCCGGGCGTTCGACCTGTGCCTGGGCCGGCATACCTCGAGCCTGGCCGGCTTCGGCTTCGACGCCATGGCCTGGGAGATCTGGCCGGCGCTCGCCAGCGGGGCGGTCCTGCACCTGGCGCCGCCAGGCGAGGGCCATGAGGACCTCGACACCCTGCTCGCCTGGTGGCGTGGGCAACCCCTGGACGTGAGCTTCCTCCCCACACCTGTGGCCGAGTACGCCTTCAGCCATCAACTGGAACATCCGACCTTGCGCACGCTGCTGATCGGCGGAGACCGCCTGCGCCAGTTCAATCGCACCCAGACCTTCGCCGTGGTCAACAACTACGGCCCTACCGAGACCACGGTGGTGGCCAGCTCCGGAAGGGTCGAGGCCGGTGGCGCGCTGCATATCGGCAGGCCGGTGGACAACGCCCGGCTGTACGTGCTCGACGCGGGTCTGCAACCGGTGCCCCTGGGCGTGCCGGGCGAGCTGTATGTCGGTGGCGCCGGGGTCGCCCGTGGCTACCTGAACCGTCCTGAATTGACCGCCGAACGGTTCCTCGAGGACCCGTTCGCCGGGCGCCCGGACGCGCGCATGTACCGTACGGGCGACCTGGTGCGCTGGTTGGACGACGGCAGCCTGGAGTACCTGGGGCGCAACGACGACCAGGTGAAGATCCGCGGCGTGCGGATCGAGTTGGGCGAGATCGAAAGCCGCCTCGCCAGCCTGCCGGGGATCAACGAGGCGGTGGTGCTTGCCCGTGAGGATCAACCGGGCCAGTCGCGCCTGGTGGCCTATTTCACGCCGCGGCCGGACATCGAGGCGCCGCAGCCGGAACTGCTGCGCAGCCAGCTGCTGGCGCATCTGCCGGCGTACATGGTGCCGGTGGCCTTCGTCACCCTGGCAGCGTTGCCGCTGACCGCCAACGGCAAGCTCGACCGTCGGGCACTGCCGGCGCCGGAGCGTTCGGCGCTGTTCGAGCAGGCGTACGTGGCCCCCGAGGGGGAGTTGGAAACCGCCCTCGCCGAGCTCTGGGCGCAGCTGCTGCAGGTGGAGCGGGTAGGGCGTCACGATGATTTCTTCGCCCTGGGCGGCCATTCGCTGCTGGCCATGCGCATGGTCTCGCAGGTGCGACTGAGGCTGGGGGTGGAACTGACCCTGGCCGAGCTGTTCGCCAATGCCGAGCTGGCGGCGCTGGCCCAGGTGCTGGCCGGCGCCGGGCGCAGCGTGCTGCCCGCGATCGTGCCGGTGCCACGCGGGCAGCCGCTGCCATTGTCGTTCGCCCAGCAGCGGCTGTGGTTCCTCGCCCAGCTCGAAGGCGGCAACCAGGCCTACAACGTGCCGCTGGCCCTGGGCTTGCGCGGTGAACTCGATGTCGAGGTCCTGGAGCGTGCGCTGCTGTGCATCGTCGCGCGTCATGAAAGCTTGCGCAGCCGCTTCGTGCCCAGCGGCGACAGTGCCCAAGTGCAGCTGCTGGACACGCCGCAGGCAGGCTGGCTGCGCCGCGAGACGATCGCGCCCGAAGCCCTGGCCGAACGCCTGCAACGAGAGGCGCTCGCGCCCTTCGACCTGCTCGCCGGGCCGCCAGCGCGCGCCAGCGTGCTGCAACTGGACGGGCAGCACCATGTGCTGATCCTCACCCTGCACCATATCGTTGCCGATGGCTGGTCCCTCGGCGTGCTGACCCGCGAGCTCGGCGCGCTGTATGCGGCCCTGCGCGCAGGCCAGGACGATCCACTGCCGGCGTTGGCCATTCAATATGGCGACTATGCCGTGTGGCAGCGTCGCTGGCTGGCCGGCGAGCAGGTACAACGCCAGGTCGACTACTGGCGCGAAGCCCTCGACGGCGCGCCGAGCCTGCTGAACCTGCCCTGCGACCGGCCACGCCCGGCACGCCAGGACTTCAGCGGTGCCAGCCTGGCACTGCGCCTGGACGAACGCCTGGGCGCTGGCCTGCGCAGCCTGGCCCGGCGGCATCAGGCAACCTTGTACATGGTCTTGCTCGGCGCCTGGGCCGCGACCTTGGCACGCCTGGCCGGGCAGGCCGAGGTCGTGGTCGGTTGCCCGGTAGCCGGGCGCGGCAGTGCCGAACTGGAACCGCTGGTGGGACTGTTCGTCAACACCCTGGCGGTGCGCATCGAAGCCGCCGGGGCGATCAGTGCCGAAACGTTGCTGGGCCAGGTCAAGGCGCGTCTGCTGCAGGCTCAGGCGCACCAGGACCTGCCATTCGAGCAGGTGGTCGAGGCCGTTCGCCCGACGCGCAGCCTGGCGCATACGCCGTTGTTCCAGACCACGCTGAACTGGCAGGCCGGCGAGGGCCCGGTCCTGAGCCTGGAAGGATTGCGCCTGGAAGCGGTGGCGCAGACCAACCAGGTGGCCAAGTTCGACCTGTCGCTGACCTTGGGCGAGCAGGGCGAGGCCCTGACCGGCAGCCTGGAGTACGCGACGGCGTTGTTCGACGAGGCCCGTGTGCAGCGCATCGGCGGCTACTTCGAAGCGATGTTGCGGGCCATGGTGGCCAACGATCAGCAGCCACTGGCCGATGTGCCACTGGTGCTTGGCGCGGAGCGTCGGCGCCTGCTGCACGTTTTCAACAACACGCGGCGGCTGTTCCCGCTCGGGCAGACCGTGCATGGCATGATCGAGGCCCATGCCGCGCTGACTCCGGCGCGCGTGGCAGCGGTGGCGGATGGGGCGCATCTGAGCTATGGCGAACTGAACCGCCAGGCCAACGCCCTGGCCCATCATCTGGTCGAACTTGGCGTGCGCCCCGATGACCGCGTGGCGGTGGTCGCCCGCCGTGGCCTGGACACCTTGGTGGCGATGCTCGCGGCGCTCAAGGCCGGCGCTGGCTATGTGCCGGTGGACCCGGCCCATCCTGACGAGCGCCTGCGCTATCTGCTCGACGACAGCGCCCCCGTGGCGGTGCTGGCCCAGCAGGCGCTGTTCGATCGCTTGCAGGGGCTGACGGTGCCGCTGCTGGCGCTCGATCGCCCGGACTGGCCGGCGCGGGACGACAATCCGCAGGTGCCTGGGCTGGGCGAGAAGCATCTGGCCTATGTGATCTACACCTCCGGCTCCACCGGCGAGCCCAAGGGGGTGATGGTCGAGCACCAGGCCCTGGCCAACCTCGTGCATTGGCACTGCAAGGCCTTCGAGCTGGGCGCCGGGGATCACACCGCCAGCGTTGCCGGGTTCGGTTTCGACGCCATGGCCTGGGAAGTCTGGCCGGCGCTGTGTGCCGGGGCCGTGCTGCACCTGCCGCCCGCGACATTGGGCAACGAGCAGCTCGATGCGCTGCTGGCCTGGTGGCTGGAGCAGCCGCTCAAGGTCGCCTTCCTGCCCACGCCGATCGCCGAATACGCCTTCGCCCAGGGGCTGCGCCATCCGACCCTGCGCACCCTGCTGATCGGCGGCGACCGCTTGCGCCAGTTCCACGCCGACCCTGGGTTCGTGGTGGTCAACAACTATGGCCCCACCGAAGCCACCGTGGTCGCCAGCTCCGGCCTGGTGCTGCCCGGTGGCACACTGGATATCGGCCGGCCGATCGCCAACACCCGCCTGTACCTGTTGGACGAAGCGCGTCAGCTGGTGCCCCTGGGCAGCACCGGAGAGCTGTACGTGGGCGGAGCCGGCGTGGCGCGGGGCTATCTGAACCGCCCTGAACTGAGCGCCGAACGCTTCGTCGACGACCCCTTCGACGAACTGCCCGGCGCGCGCATGTACCGTACTGGTGACCTGGCGCGCTGGAATGCCGACGGCACCCTGGATTACCAGGGACGTAACGATGACCAGGTCAAGATTCGCGGGCTGCGTATCGAACTGGGCGAGATCGAGGCCCAGCTGCTGCGTCTGCCGGGCATCGACGAGGCACTGGTGCTGGCCCGGGAGGACATCCCTGGCGAGCCTCGGTTGCTGGCCTGGTTCATCGCCCAGGACGACGCTCCCGCGTCGGCGCAACTGCGGGCCAGCCTGGCCCTGCGGTTGCCGGCCTACATGCTGCCAGCAGCGTTGGTACGGCTGGACAGCTGGCCATTGACCAGCAATGGCAAGATCGACCGTCGCGCGTTGCCGGCGCCTGAGCGCGAAGCCTTGGCCGGGCAGGTCCACGAGGCCGCTGAAGGTGCACTGGAGATGGCCTTGGCCGAGCTGTGGCGTGAACTGCTGCATGTCGACAAGGTCGGCCGCCACGACCGGTTCTTCGAACTGGGTGGCCATTCGCTGCTGGGCATGCGCATGGTTGGCCAGGTACGCCAGCGCCTGGGGCTGGAGCTGTCGCTTGGCCAGCTGTTCGCCGACGACCGCCTGCTGGCGGTGGCCTCCGCGCTGCAAGGCGCCGCGCCATCCGGGCTGGCACCGATCGAGGCGGCGCCGCGTGGTCAGTCGCAGCCGTTGTCGTTCGCCCAGCAGCGCCTCTGGTTCCTGGCGCAGATGGACGACGCCAGTGCCGCCTACCACATTCCCCTGGCCCTGGAACTGCTGGGACCACTGGACCGTCCGGCTCTGCAGCGTGCCCTGGCGCGCATCGTCGAGCGTCACGAGAGCCTGCGCAGCCACTTCGCCCAGGAGGGCGCCGAAGCGCGCGTGCGAGTGACGCCCGGTGACGGCGGCTTCAGCCTGGGCTGGCACGACCTGCGTGGCCAGGGCCAGGCGTTGGCCGGGCTGCTGCGCGAGGAAGCGCTGCTGCCGTTCGACCTGGGCCATCAGCTGCCGATCCGTGGGCGCCTGCTGTGCCTGGAGCAGGACCGCCATGCGTTGCTGCTGACCCTGCACCATATCGTGGCCGACGGCTGGTCGATGGGTGTGTTCACCCAGGAACTGGCGGCCCTGTACCAGGCGTTCGCCGCTGGCGAGCCCGACCCGCTGCCAGCGCTGGCGATCCAGTACGGCGACTATGCCATCTGGCAACGGCGCTGGCTGGCCGGGGACGAGCTGCAACGTCAGGGCGACTACTGGCGTCAGGCCCTGGCCGCGGCGCCGGCACTGCTGACCCTGCCCACCGACCGAGTCCGCCCGGCGCGTCAGGATTACCACGGCGAGCGGGTCGAGGTTCGCCTGGACCGGCGCTTGAGCGCTGATCTCAAGGACCTCTGCCATCGCCACGCGATCACCCCGTTCATGCTGTTCGGCGCGGCCTGGGCGGTGCTGCTGGCGCGGCTGTCCGGCCAGGCCGAGGTGGTCATCGGCACCCCGGTGGCGAACCGTCGGCATGCCGAGGTCGAGGGGCTGATCGGCCTGTTCGTCAACAGCCTGGCCCTGCGTATCGACACCGCCGGCGCGCCGGATGTGGCCGCGCTGCTGGCCCGGGTCAAGGCCTGCGTCAGCCTGGCCCAGGACCATCAGGACATTCCCTTCGAGCAGGTCGTCGAGTTGCTGCAACCGTCCCGCAGCCTGGCCCATACACCGCTGTTCCAGGTGTCGCTGGCGTGGAACGGCGCGGCGGTGGAGGCCGTGCAGCTGGACGGTCTGCAGCTGGCGCCGCTGGGCACGCCGCAAGCCATCGCCAAGTTCGACCTGACCCTGAGCCTGGGCGAGACCGCCGAAGGCTTCGCCGGCACCCTGGAGTTCGCCACCGCGCTGTTCGACCGAACAACCATCGAGCGTCATGTCGGCTACCTGGAGCAATTGCTCTGGGCCTTCGCCGGCAGTGACCTGACGGTGCCGGCCAGGGTCGAGCTGCTCGGCGCCGCCGAACGCCGCCAGGAGCTGGTCACCTGCAACGCCAGCGAGCTGGTCGGTGGCCTGCAACAGCCGGTGCAGGCGTTGTTCGAGGCCCAGGTGGCGCGGTCGCCTCAGGCTATCGCGGTGCAAGCCGAGGACGCTCAGCTGAGCTACCAGCAGCTCAACCAGGCAGCCAACCGTCTGGCCCATGCGCTGATCACCCGTGGCGTGCGTCCCGACAGCCGGGTGGCCGTCTGCCTGGCCCGCGGGCCGCAGTTGCTGGTCGGCCTGCTGGCGGTGCTCAAGGCCGGTGGCGCCTACGTGCCGCTGGATCCGAGCTACCCGGATGAGCGCCTGGCCTTCATGCTCGCGGACAGCGCGCCGCAGGCACTGCTGGTGGACGCGACCAGCCGTTCGCGTTTCGCCGCCAGCCAGGTGCCGTGTCTTGACCTGGACCAGCCGAGCTGGGCCGCCGAGCCTGTACACAACCCGCAGGTCAAGGGGCTCGGCGCGCGGCACTTGGCCTATGTGATCTACACCTCCGGCTCCACCGGCACGCCGAAGGGGGTGATGGTCGAGCACCGCAGCCTGTGCAACCTGGTGCATTGGAGTTCGCGCCTGATCGCCCCGAGCGTCGACGGCGCGCTGCTGCACAAGACCCCGGTCAGCTTCGATGCCTCGGTGTGGGAGCTGTTCTGGCCGCTGTGCGCCGGGCTGCGGCTGGTGCTCGCTCGCGCCGATGGGCAGCGCGACCCGGCCTACCTGGCCGCCGTGATCCAGCGCCGGCGGGTCGCTGTCGTGCAGTTCGTCCCGGCATTGCTGCAGCAGTTCCTGGCGCTGGAGAGCAGCGCGGCCTGCGACAGCCTGACCGACATCGTCTGCGGTGGCGGCGAGCTGACCTCTGCCTTGGTGCGGCAACTGCGCACGCGCCTGCCAAAGGTTCGCCTGCACAATGTCTATGGGCCGACCGAGACTACCGTCGACTGCAGCGTCTGGACCCTGGAGCCGGGCCAGCCGCTGCCGGAGGGCGCGCCACCGATCGGTCGTCCGATCGCCAACACCCGACTCTATGTGCTCGACGACCAAGGGTTGCCGGTACCTCGCGGCGTGGTCGGCGAACTGCACATCGCTGGCGTTGGCGTCGCACGGGGTTACCTCGGCTTACCGGAGCTGGACGCCGAGCGCTTTGCCGACAGCCCGTTCGTGGTGGGCGAACGCCTGTACCGCAGTGGCGATCTGGTGCGCCGCCGCGCCGACGGCGAACTGGAGTTCCTCGGTCGCCGCGACTTCCAGGTCAAGCTGCACGGCTTGCGTATCGAACTGGGCGAGATCGAGGCCTGCCTGGCGAGCCACGACGCCGTGCGCGAGGTCGCGGTGCTGCTGCGGGGCGAGCGCCTGGTGGCCTGGTTCAGCGTGCGCGAGGGCGCCGATGTACCGAGCATCGACGCGCTGCGCAAGCATGTCCGGGCGCGATTGCCGGACTATATGGTGCCGTCGGCCTACGTGACGCTACAGGCGATGCCATTGACCGCCAACGGCAAGCTCGACCGCCAGGCCCTGCCCGAACCGGGCGCCGAGGCGGTGCTCAGGCGCAGCTACGAAGCACCGGTGGGCGTGGCCGAGACTCGCCTGGCGGCACTGTGGGCCGAGCTGCTCAACGTCCCGAGGGTAGGGCGCCATGATCACTTCTTCGAGCTGGGCGGCCATTCGCTGTTGGCGGTGACCCTGGTCTCGCGCCTGCGCGCCGAGGGCCTGGAGGCCGATATTCGCGTGCTGTTCGCCGAACCGACCCTGGCCGCGCTGGCCGCGACCCTGGGACACGAAGGCGGGCAACAGGTGCCGGCCAACCGGATCGGCGCCGACTGCCAGCGCATCACCCCCGACCTGCTGCCACTGGTGGCGCTGCAACAGGCCGAGATCGAGCGGATCGTCGGCCAGGTAGCCGGCGGCGTCGGCAACGTGCAGGACATCTATCCACTGGGGCCGCTGCAGGCCGGTATTCTCTACCACCACCTGGCCAGCGAGGGCGACGACCCCTACCTGTTGCAGGCACGCTTCGCCGTGGCCGACCGTGCGCGGCTGGCGGCCCTGCACCAGGCGTTGGACCAGGTGATCGAGCGCCACGACATCCTGCGCACCTCGCTGGCCTGGGAGGGCTTGGCGCAGCCTGTGCAGGTGGTCTGGCGCCGAGCGCCGCTGCCGGTGATCGAGATCGCCGCCGACGAGCCCCTGGCCTTGCGCCTGGACCTGACCCGCGCGCCGCTGTTGCGCCTTTTGCATAGCCGCGATCCAGACACCGGCACCCTCACCGCGACCCTGCTGTTTCACCATCTGGTCATGGATCACGTCGCCCAGGACGTGCTGCGCGCCGAGCTACAGGCCTGCCTGCTGGAACAACAACGGCACTTGCCGGCGCCGGTGCCGTACCGCAATTACATCGCCCAGGTGCTCAAGGGTGCGGGCGAGGCGGAGCACGAGGCATTCTTCCGCGAGCAACTGGGCGATATCGATGAGCCAACCTTGCCGTATGGCGCGCACGCGCAGCCCCACGCAGATGCCGTGGCCGAGGCCCGCTGCTGGCTGGACGCCGAGCTGGCGCGACGTGTACGCCAGCAGGCCCGGCAGCTGGGTGTCGGCGCCGCCAGCCTGATGCACCTGGCCTGGGGCCTGGTGCTGGGGCAGCTGTCGGGGCGTGACAGTGTCGTGTTCGGTACCGTGCTGTTGGGGCGCCTGCAGGGTGGCGAGGGTGGCGAGCGGGCGCTTGGGGTATTCATCAACACCTTGCCACTGCGCCTGGACCTGGGCCGTCTGCCGGTGCGCGAGGCGCTGCTCGACACCCACCGCCGGCTCACGGGCCTGCTGCTGCACGAGCACGCCCAGCTGGCCTTGGCTCAGCGTTGCAGCGCACTGCCGCCGGGCGCGCCGCTGTTCAGCGCCTTGCTCAACTACCGGCACAGCGCCACCGCGCTGGACCGCGACGCGGTGGCCGGGCAGGCTTGGGCCGGCATCGAGCTGTTGCACGCCGAGGAGCGCAGCAACTACCCCCTGGCCCTGAGCATCGATGACCTGGGCGAGGCCCTCGTCCTCAGCGCCCAGTGCGCCCCCGGAATCGATGCGCGGCGCCTGTGCGCTTACCTGGAGCAGGCGCTCGATGGCCTGGCGACGGCGCTGGAAACCGACCCCGAGCAAGGCTTGGAGCGCCTGAGCGTGCTCTCGGCGCAGGAGCGTCAGCGCCTGGTCGGCGAATACAATGCCAGCGCCCGCGACTACCCACGCGAGCTGCCCGTGCATGGCCTGTTCGAACAGCAGGTGGCGCGTCATCCACTGGCCTTGGCCGCGCTGCACGACGAGCGTCAGCTGACCTACGGCGACCTCAACGAGCAAGCCAACCGCCTGGCCCACTGGCTGATTGGCGAAGGGGTGAAACCGGGCGAACACGTGGCGATCCTGCTGCCGCGCTCGCTGTCGCTGCTGCTGGCGCAGCTGGCGGTGCTCAAGTGCGCTGCGGTCTACGTGCCACTGGATAGCAACGCCCCGGCCGAACGCCAGGCGTTCATGGCCCGTGATTGCCAGGCCGTGGCCCTGCTGACCCTGGGAGGCATGGCCGGTGACTGCGGCGTGCGGCGCATCGACCTCGACTGCCTGGCGCTCGACGACCAGCCCGCGCACAACCCGGGCCTGTCGGTGGCCGGCGGAGCGCCAGCCTATGTGATGTACACATCCGGCTCCACCGGTACGCCGAAGGGTGTGCGCGTGGCGCACCGGGGCATTGCCCGGCTGGTGCTGAACAATGGCTATGCCGACTTCAACGCCCGTGACCGTATCGCCTTTGTCTCCAACCCGGCCTTCGACGCTGCCACCATGGATGTCTGGGGCGCGTTGCTCAATGGCGGGCAGGTGCTGGTGATCGACCACCAGACCCTGGTGGAGCCCGCGCAGTTCGGCATGGCCCTGCGCGATGGCGGCGCCAGCGTGCTGTTCGTCACCACGGCGCTGTTCAACCAGTACGTGCAACTGATCCCCGAGGCCCTGGCTGGCCTGCGCATACTGCTGTGCGGTGGCGAGCGTGGCGATCCGGGCGCCTTCCGCGCGCTGCTGGCGCAGGCGCCGGGGTTGCGTCTGGTGCATTGCTACGGACCCACGGAAACCACGACCTATGCCACCACCTACGAGATCTCTGCGCTGGAGCAAGGCGCGGAGCACGTGCCGATCGGCCGGCCTATCGGCAATACCACGGTCTATGTGCTCGACCATCAGGGGCGGGTGGCGCCGGAGGGCGTGGCCGGCGAGCTGTACATCGGTGGCGACGGCGTGGCACTGGGCTACCTCAATCGCCCGCAACTGACCGCCGAACGCTTCCTCGATGACCCGTTCGCGGCCCAGGCCGGTGGCCATCTATATCGCACCGGCGACCTGGCCCGCTGGCGCGCCGACGGCCTGCTGGAATGCCTGGGGCGCAGCGACGACCAGGTCAAGATCCGCGGTTTCCGCATCGAGCTGGGCGAGATCGAGCAGCAGCTGGCCCGCTGCCCTGGGCTGGACGAGGTGGTGGTCATGGCCCAGCGGCTGGAGCAGGGACCGCTGCGCCTGGTGGCCTGGTATACCCGCCACGACGAGGCGCTCGATGGGCCGGCGCTACGCGCCTTCCTGCGCGAGCGCCTGCCGGAATACATGCTGCCGGCGGCCTATGTGGCGCTGCCGACCTTGCCGTTGACCAACAATGGCAAGGTCGACCGCAAGGCCTTGCCGCCGCCTGCTGCGCAGGACATGGCGGTGGCCGTCTTCGAAGCGCCGGTCGGCACCCTGGAGCTGGCGCTGGCCCAGCGGTGGGCGCAGGTACTGGAAGTCGAGCGGATCGGGCGCCACGACAGCTTCTTCGAGCTGGGCGGGCACTCGCTGCTGGCGATTCGCCTGGTCAGCGAGCTGGATCGTGCGGGCTTGACCACTAGCCTGGCGGAGCTGTTCCAGTACCCCAGCGTGGCGGCGCTGGCCGAACGCCTGGGGCAACGCGAGGCGCCGGAACGGGACGATGGCCTGGTCACCGTGCGCGCTAGCGGCAGCCAGCCGCCATTGTTCCTGATCCATGAGTTCAGCGGCCTGGACCTGTACTTCCCGGTCCTGGGCCGGCATATCCCGGG
The DNA here is from genome assembly GCF_029840925.1 of Pseudomonas sp. GD03858. Classification (GTDB taxonomy): domain Bacteria; phylum Pseudomonadota; class Gammaproteobacteria; order Pseudomonadales; family Pseudomonadaceae; genus Aquipseudomonas. The sequence continues at coordinate 12,980 of NZ_JAOCDM010000075.1, read as the reverse complement.
CGACTTCCCGATCTATGGCTTGCCGGGCGTGCCGGTCGGCCAGCCGCAGCTGTTCACCCTGGAGTGCCTGGCGACGCGCCTGGTGCGGCGGATTCGCAGTGTGCAGCCGCAAGGACCGTATCGCCTGGCTGGTTGGTCGTTTGGCGGGGTGCTGGCCCACGAGGTGGCGGCTCAGTTGCTGGGGGCGGACCAGGCGGTGGCGTTCGTCGGCCTGATCGACAGCTACGTGCCGCGCCTGACGGATCAGGGCAAGGCGCGTTGGCAAGGGTCGCAGCTGGCCGAGGCGCAGCTGCTGTTGCACTGTCGCAGCCACTGGCAGGCCGAGGGCGAGGCCGGTACCGCACAACTGGCCGAGGTCGAGGCGCTGCAGTGCGCGGGGTTGGCGTTCGACGCGTTGCTGGCCCATTGCCGTGAGCGGCATTTGCTGCTGCCGGGACTGATCCAGGCCAGTGACGAGCAATTGCGTCATTTCTTCGAGCGTCAAGTCGCCCACGGCCATGCCTTGGCCCATTACCACCTGGCGCCGCTACCTGTGCCGTTGCATCTGTTGCGTGCCGAACAGCGCAGCGCGGGTATCGTCTGCGACAGCCCGACGCTGGGTTGGGCCGAAGCGCTGCCGGATCAGGCGTTGCACTGCGTGGACGTGCCGGGGGATCACCAGAGCATGGTGCAGGAACCCCATGTGGCCGTGCTCGGGCAGGCCATCGCCGAGGCCATGGGCGCCGTTCAGGCCCGCGACTTGCCGAGGCACCAGCCGTTGCTGGCGATCCAGAGCGGTGTTCCCGGGCATGTGCCGGTGTTCTGCGTGCCGGGCGCCGGCGACAGCGTCACCAGCTTCATCGGCCTGGCCGAGGCGCTGGGGCCGGACTGGCCGGTGCATGGGCTGCAGGCCCGTGGACTGACGGTGGGCGAGGTGCCGCACAGCAGCGTGGAAGCCGCCGCCGATTGTCAGCTGCAGGCCATCGAGGCGTTCTACCCCGAAGGGCCGCTGAACCTGGTCGGGCATTCATTCGGCGGGTGGGTGGCGCATGCGTTGGCCCTGCGCCTGCAGGCCAAAGGCCGCGAGGTGCGCTCGCTGACCCTGATCGACAGCGAAGCGCCGGGTGGGGAGGGTAGCTGTGGCACGCCGCACACCTTCACCGCCGCCCTGCAACGGCTGGTGGCATCGTTGCAGCTGTCTACCGGCAAGTCCTTGGGTATCGATGCCCTGGCCTTCGCCGAGGCCGATGACCAGGTACAGCTGGCGCAGTTGCATGGCGCCATGGTGCGGGTCGGCCTGATGCCCGCGCGTTCCTCTCCATCGGCGCTGGCCGGGGTCACCCGTACATTTTCCACGGCGCTGCGCACGGTCTATCGACCAGAGGGCCAGTTCAAGGGCCTGGCGCGGCTGGTGCTGGTGGCGGACCCGAGCCTGGACGCCGCTGGCAATCAGCGTGAGCAAGGGGCGATGGAGCAGGGGTGGCGTCAGTTGCTGCCGCAGTTGGAGGTGTGGCGAGGGCCGGGCAACCACTTCAGCATCCTCAAGGTGCCGGATGTGTTCAGCCTGGCGGCCTGGTGGCATGACGGACAGGCCTTGGCCGCCAAGGCAAGGTCGTCGTGAGGCCGCTTCTGCGGGGCCATGCGCAGTGTCGCAAGGATGAATGTCTGTAGGCGCGGCCTTGTGCCGTGAACGGGCCGCGGCGCGGCCCCTCTTTGATCAGCAGTAGGCACTCATGGAAAAGAGCAAGTTTCGCAAGATCACCCTGGGCGTGGCGGCAGCCCTGGTCGCCGCTATCGTGCTGTATGCGGTGCAGGCACCGGCCAAGCCGCCGCAGTACATTACCGCCTCCGTCGAGCGGGGCGACATCGAAAATGCGGTGCTGGCCACCGGCACCTTGGAAGGGATCCGCCAGGTGGATGTCGGCGCCCAGGTCTCCGGCCAGTTGCGCTCGCTCAAGGTCAAGCTTGGCGACAAGGTGAGCGAAGGCCAGTGGCTGGCCGAGATCGATCCGCTGGTGTTGCGCAACACCCTGCGCCAGGCCGAGGTCGACGCCGAGAAGCTGCAGGCCGAACGGCGCTCCACCCAGGCCAAGCTCAAGCAGGCCAGGCGGGTCTACGAGCGCTACGAGGTGTTGCAGGCCGACGAGTCGATCTCGCGCCAGGACTTCGAGAACGCCGAGTCCGAGTTCGAGGTGCAGCAGGCCAACCTGCGCTCGCTGGACGCGCAGATCAAGAGCGCCCAGGTACAGATCGACACGGCCCGGGTCAACCTTGGCTATACCCGCATCGTCGCGCCGATCGACGGCCATGTGGTCGGCATCGTCACCCAGGAAGGCCAGACGGTGATCGCCAACCAGCTGGCGCCGGTGATCCTCAAGCTGGCCGACCTCGATACCATGACCATCAAGGCCCAGGTGTCCGAGGCCGACGTGATCCATATCGGCCCGGGCCAACAGGTGTACTTCACCATCCTCGGCGACGACAAGCGCTACTACGCCAAGCTGCGCGGCACGGAACCTGCGCCGCAGAACTACCTGGAGAGCAGCGACAAGAGCAGTGGCGCGGCCAGGCAGGTCAGCGCGGTGTTCTACAACGCGCTGTTCGAGGTGCCCAACCCCGAGCATCGCCTGCGTATCGCGATGACCGCCCAGGTGCGCATCGTCCTCGACACCGCCCAGGGCGTGCTGACCGTGCCGGTGGCGGCGCTGGGCCCGCGCGATGCCGACGGCAGCTTCGCGGTGCGGGTGCTCGACGCCAAGGGCTTCGCCCAGGTGCGCAAGGTACAGGCCGGGATCAACAACAACGTCAGGGTCCAGGTCAAGGACGGCCTGGCCGAAGGGGATCGGGTGGTGATCGGCGAGCCGGTGTCGGGCGAGGCAGGGGCGTGAGCATGAACATGAATGTCGAGCTGTCGCCGCATCGTCCGCTGGCGGCCGCGCAGGAGCAACCGTTGTTGCGTCTGGAAGGGGTCGCACGCAGCTTCATGGCGGGTGACCGGGAATTCCTCGCGCTCAAGAACATCGACCTGCAGATCCATGCGGGTGAACTGGTGGCGATCATAGGCGCCTCGGGCTCGGGCAAGTCGACGCTGATGAACATCCTCGGCTGCCTGGACCATGCCAGCGCCGGCAGCTACCAGGTCGGTGGCCGGGAGACCGCCGACCTCGACGACGATGCCCTGGCGGCGCTGCGCCGGGATCATTTCGGTTTCATTTTCCAGCGCTACCACTTGCTGCCGCATCTGGACGCCCTGCGCAATGTGGAGATTCCAGCCGTCTACGCGGGCGCCGCCCAGGCCGAGCGTCACGGGCGGGCCCGCGAGCTGCTGACGCGACTGGGCTTGGCCGGGCACCTGGGGCATCGGCCCAGCCAGCTGTCCGGTGGCCAGCAGCAACGGGTGAGCATCTGCCGGGCGTTGATGAACGGGGGCGAGGTGATCCTGGCCGACGAGCCCACCGGGGCGTTGGACACCGCCAGCGGCAAGGAGGTGATGAATATCCTGCTGGAGCTGCACCGCGCCGGCCACACGGTGATCCTGGTAACCCACGATCCCAAGGTCGCCGCCCATGCCGCGCGCATCATTGAAGTCAGCGACGGGCAGATCGTCAGCGACCGGCGCGTCGCAAGCGAAGCGGTGTCGCCCACGAGCGAGCGGCGATCGCTGCGCCAGGCCGCGCCTCGGCGACTGGTGGCCAGCCTCGGCCTGTTCCGCGAGGCGTTCAAGATGGCCTGGATCGCCCTGATTTCGCACCGCATGCGCACCTTGCTGACCATGCTCGGGATCATCATCGGCATTACCTCGGTGGTGTCGATCTCGGCGATCGGCGAGGGGGCCAAGGGCTATGTGCTCAAGGACATCTCCGCCATCGGCAGCAACACCATCGACATCTACTCCGGCACCAGCTTCGGCGACAGCCGGGCCAAGGCCATCGAGACCCTGGTGCCGGCCGACGTCGGCGCGCTCAACGCGCTGTACTACGTCGACAGCGCCACGCCAGTGATCGGCCAGAGCTCATTGGTGCGCTACCGCAACATCGACGCCGATGTGCAGCTCAACGGCGTCAGCGAGCAGTACTTCCAGGTGCGCAACATTCCGCTGGCCGAGGGCATTGTGTTCAGCGCCGAGGATGCCCGCCGCCAGGCGCAGGTGGTGGTGATCGATCACAACACGCGCAAGCGCCTGTTCGCCGATGGGGTCGATCCGCTGGGGCAGGTGATCCTGGTCGGCAACCTGCCCTGCACGGTGATCGGGGTGGCCGCCGAGAACCGCAACCTGTTCGTTGCCGGCGGCACGCTGAACGTGTGGATGCCCTACGAGACCGCCGCCGGGCGGGTGCTCGGCCAGCGCCACCTGGACAGCATCAGCGTGCGGATCAAGGACGGCATGCCGAGCAAGCGGGTCGAGGAGGAGGTCAACAAACTGATGCTGCAACGCCACGGCACCAAGGACTTCTTCACCAACAACCTCGACAGCATCATGCAGACGGTGCAGAAGACCAGCCGCTCGCTGACGCTGCTGCTGTCGCTGATCGCGGTGATCTCGCTGGTGGTGGGGGGCATCGGGGTGATGAACATCATGCTGGTTTCGGTGACCGAGCGCACCCGCGAGATCGGCATCCGCATGGCGGTGGGCGCACGTCAGTCGGACATTCGCCAGCAGTTCCTGGTGGAGGCGGTGATGGTGTGCCTGATCGGTGGCGTGATCGGGATCGGGCTTTCCTACGGGATCGGCTACCTGTTCGCGTTGTTCGTCAAGCAGTGGCAGATGGTGTTTTCGCTGGGGTCGGTCGTGACGGCGTTCGTCTGCTCGACGCTGATCGGCATCCTGTTCGGCTTCGTGCCGGCGCGCAACGCCGCGCGGCTGGACCCGATCGAGGCGCTCGCGCGGGATTGAGGCTTGCCGCTGTCGCGGCGGTTCGGCGCGCCGAAAAGCCCGCGCCCGCAGGGACCGCCCTTGCTTAACTCCTGTGGGAGCGGGTTCACCCGCGAAGCAAGCGATGCGGTGCTTGGCACCGGCTACGCCGGTGTTCGCGGCTAAAGCCGCTCCCACGGCGACCGCACTGACCTCAAGCCTTGCACAACTCCTGTGGGAGCGGGTTTACCCGCGAAGCAAGCGACGCGGTGCTTGGCACCGGCTACGCCGGTGTCCGCGGCTAAAGCCGCTCCCACAGGGACCGCGCCAGATCGAGGAATCCGAGCCAGTCAGTGGCTGCGTGGCGGCGTCTCGCCGCCATACATCCAGCGCATCAGCGAATGCCGTCCGCTGATGCCCAGCTTGATCGCCGCGCGGCGCAGGTAGCTTTCCACGGTGTTGATCTTGAGCGCCAGGTGTTCGGCCTGCTGCGGCGCGGTGTGGCCGGCGAGCAGGCCGAGGCAGACCTGGCGCTCGCGTTCGGACAGGCTCAGGCCGGCCTGCGCCAGGCGTTCCAGAAAGCGCGCCTGCAACGATTCCTGGGCTGTTCTGGGCGGTGCTTCGGCAGGCGGGCGCAGGGCATCGCCATGCCGCTCCAGCATCGGCAGCAGCAGCGGCGATATGTCCTCGAGCAGATTGCGTTCGTCTGGCGAGAAACCTTCAGTACAGGCGGCACGCAGCACGGTGATCTGGTAGTGGTAGCCGTTCTTGCGCCGGGCCAGGTGCAGGCAGGCCGGATCGCACAGGGCGATGGCCGGGTCGGACAGCACTGTTTCGCAGAGCAGTGGCGTATCGCTGTCAGCGCAGTCGATACGCCACTGACGGATGTGAGTGGCATCGACGGTCAGCTGGGTGCGGATCAGGTCATGCAGCCGGCGCGGAAAATGCGCGCTGCCGGTACTGGCGATGGCTTTGCCGATCTGCGGGAAGGGCAGTTGGGTGGGCATGGTGTCGTCCGTGAGTCAGTGATTGCGGGCGTTGCCTGGGTCCGTTGGCAACGGGGAGCGTTTCGAATGCTAGTACAACGATCGAGTGACCGTTGAATGAAACGCATGATGTCATGATAGTGGCTTTGTCGCGGCAGGCGACCCACTTTTCAGACTGCCGATCATCCCGCAATGTGTCTGGCCTGGGCTCAGGCGGGCGCGCGTGCCCCCTGCAGGAACAACTGTTCAAGTGCCTGCGCGGTATTGGCGCTGGCGGCGCGCCCACGCCGCTCGGCGTCGACCATGCCGTAGATCATGGTCATGAACATCTCGGTGAACACTGCCGCGCTGATATCGATGCGCAGCACGCCCATCTGCTGGGCACGCAGGAAGAACGCATCCATGGCCTGGGTGTAGGCCAGCCAGCGCCGGTCTTCGGCGTCATTGAGCAGGGTGTCGGGGCGATACTGAAACATTAGAAACACCAGCATCTCCCGATGCTTGAGGTGTTCGGCGATCAGGTGACGAATGCCGCTCAGGGGTTCGGCCTGTTTCAGGTCCGCTTCGTGGATGACCTGGTTGAGCACCTGCTCACCATGGTCTTCGAGCATGCTCACCAGATTCTCGCGGGTGCCGCAGAAGCGGTGCAGGGTGGCCTTGCTGACGCCGGCGGTTTCCGCCAGTTCCTTCAGGGTGGCGCGGGGTTGCACGACGATGGCGTGGGCCAGCGCCTTGAGCAGGCGTTCTTCTTGGAGAGAAATTCGCATGAGGGCCTCGGATCACGGTTCGACAAAGCGATAGATACCGAACTGTATCATATGAGACTAAAAAATCTCAAAGGTGAAGCGATCCGCTCCCACGGGCCAGCCCGTGGGAGCGGCAGACGCCTCAGTGCGGCGCGCGCGGGATGGTCTTGAGCAGGTCTTCCGGGCTGATGTGCCCGACCACCTGGGCCACCGCGCTGCCAGGGGTCGGCAGGTCGATGATGTGGCCCTTCATCTTGCCGATCACATGCATTTCGCAAGGCTTGCAGTCGAACTTCAGGGTCAGCACCTCGTCGCCCTGGATCAACTGCATCGGCGCGACCTTGGTGCGCACGCCGGTGACGCCCTTGGCCTGCTTCGGACACAGGTTGAAGGAGAAGCGCAGGCAGTGCTTGGTGATCATCACCGGCACTTCGCCGTGTTCCTCGTGGGCCTCGTAGGCCGCGTCGATCAGCTGCACGCCGTGACGGTGGTAGAAATCGCGGGCCTTCTGGTTGTAGACGTTGGCCAAAAACGACAGGTGCGACTCCGGGTATACCGGTGGCGGCGTGGTCTCGGCCTTGCGTCCGCCCCGCGGGTGCGCCTGCACGCGGGCTTCGGTCAGCGCCTCGATGGCTTCGCGGCGCAGGGCCTTGAGCTGTGAGTTGGGGATGAAGTACGCCTGCGGCGCATCGAGTTCGATGGCGTTGGCATGGTACATCGTGGTCCCCAACTGGCCGAGCAGGTCATGCAGCTGGTCCAGGGCCTGCTGCGGCTTGTTGGCGGCGCCGAACGGGCCGTCCAGGGCCACCTGCACGCTCACGCCTTCCTCGCTGGTGGCGGTCAGCGCCAGGCGTTGCTCGCGCAGCACGGCCTGCCAACGCACGCCGATGCGACGCTCGGCGGAGGTGCGCTGCAAGGCCTGCTGCCAGTTGTGATCGAGGTTGCGCGATAGCGGATGGTTGGGGCGCAGCTTGTGCAGACCCTCGGGCATCTCGTTGGGCTCGACGCGGTAGCGGTAGCGCTTCTGGCCGTCTTCCTCGGACTCGCTCTTGAGCTCGACGATGTTGGCACGGAAACCCACCACCTCGCGCTTGACCAGCACGTTCAGGCCATCGCCGTTGGTCAGCGGCACCTCGGTGAGCACCTGCAGGTCACGCTTGCCGACTTTCTCCACCACGCCCACCGGCAGGCCGGTGAAGGTCGGCGAGTCGAAGGCGCCGATGTCGATCTTGCGCTCGCTGACGAAATAGTCGGTGCTGCCACGGTGGAAGGTCTTGTCCGGATCGGGCACGAAGAAGTGCTCGGTGCGACCGCTCGAGGCGCGCGCCAGTTCCGGGCGGTCCTCGAGGATCGCATCGAGCTCCTTGCGGTAGTGGGCGGTGATGTTCTTCACGTAGCCCACGTCCTTGTAGCGGCCTTCGATCTTGAACGAACGCACGCCGGCGTCGACCAGGTCGCGCAGGTTGGCGGTCTGGTTGTTGTCCTTCATCGACAGCAGGTGCTTCTCGAAGGCGACCACGCGGCCCTGGTCGTCCTTGAGCGTGTACGGCAGGCGGCAGGCCTGGGAGCAGTCGCCGCGGTTGGCGCTGCGACCGGTCTGGGCGTGGGAGATGTTGCACTGGCCGGAGAAGGCCACGCACAGCGCGCCGTGGATGAAGAACTCGATGGCCGCGTCGGTTTCGGCGGCGATGGCGCGGATCTGCTGCAGGTTCAGTTCGCGGGCCAGCACCAGCTGGGAGAATCCGGCCTGGTCGAGGAACCTGGCCCGCTCCAGGGTGCGGATGTCGGTCTGGGTGCTGGCGTGCAGCTCGATCGGCGGGATGTCCAGCTCCATCACCCCCAGGTCCTGGACGATCAGCGCGTCGACGCCGGCGTCGTACAGCTGATGGATCAGCTGGCGCGCGGGCTCCAGTTCGTTGTCGTGGAGGATGGTGTTGATGGTGGTGAACACGCGGGCGTGGTAGCGACGGGCGAACTCCACCAGGCCGGCGATATCGCTGACGTCGTTGCAGGCGTTGTGGCGCGCGCCGAAGCTCGGGCCGCCGATATAGATGGCGTCAGCGCCGTGCAGGATCGCCTCGCGGGCGATGCTGACATCACGGGCAGGGCTGAGCAGTTCCAGGTGATTCTTTGGAAGGGACATGTCGTTATGGTTCGGGCGGTCACGGTAAGGCGGGCATTGTAGCGGTGAAATGACCTTTCGGCACCTCCGCCCGCCTGGTGGGCGGTTGTGCTGGCGGATGGCCGGCGATAAGCTCGATGGCATTTTGCAATTGCCAGGCGGCGTCACGCGTGAACCTCATCCACCTCTATGTCCTTGACCATAAAGCGCTGTATGACCTGAATGTCCCGTTCAGCAGCCAGTTCATCTGCAAGGTCGAGCGCAAAGGCGCCATCAGCATTCACCGACGGCACGACTGGGTGGATTTCTATGATGGCTACCAATGCCAGGCGATCATCGGCCAGAACGGCGCGGGTAAAAGCACGATCCTCGAGGCGCTCAGCGCGCTGGACGGAGAAAGTGAATCTCAGATCGTTGCCATTTTTCATGATGGCGAGCGCGACGAATGCTTCATTTGTTTTACCAATCTGTCCGCACACGGATTCGAAGTGCGTCATTGCGAGATGCGCTACACATACGTGACCGAAACTTCACGGTTTCTGGCCGAGCATGGGCTGGAGCTGGTGCACGTGAACTCGATTTCTGGCAACGGACCTGGCTTTGCGCAGCGCGCCAGACCTAAAACGACAGGGGCGGTGAAGCATCTTACGATCGCGCAGGCCACGCATTCGCGTGCCGCTCGCAAACGCTACTTCAACCGCTACCTCAACTACTTTGAGCACTATCCCCGGGAGCCTTACCAAGAAAACATCAGGTTCGTATTTTCATTCTCTCGCTCATCTGTCGGGCTTGTGGAAAAGGCCATGGATGTTGCCGAGGACAGCGCGGATATTTCCCTGTTGCGCGAATGGCTGGGAGCCTTCGCCGCGATGCGCACCAAGCTGTTCGAACCGCTCAGCGACAACGTCGGCGACAAGCTGATCGAAATGAATGTGCCGTCCATTCTTCAAAGTATCTCCAAGTTGGCCTCCAGTGACCTGTCGTCCTTCCCGGCGCTAATGCGGCGCTACGTAATCGCGGACCTTGACCTGAACCTGTCCATCCGTGAAAAGTTGGCTGAAAGTATTCCAGGCTGGGCACATGAGTTGTCGTTGCCAAAACCATCACGGATGACCCTCCACAATGACGCACTGAAACAGTTGGCGGCCGTGGTGGCCACGCTGGAGGACATAGGGGTTCAGCTTTACCTGGAGAGTCCGAATGAAGACTGGCTCGAAACAGCAGGGGTCGTCATAGAGAGTTTCGAAGCCGTCGAGAACCTGAGGTCGCTGGTCAACCGTCTGCCCGACACCGTGGCCCGCAACATCCACTGGGGCTGGCGCGGTGCGAGCACCGGCGAACTGGCGCGCGCGCATATCTTCTCGGAGCTGTTTAACTACTTGAGTGAACTGCCACAGGACCAGACCCCGATCATCCTGATCGACGAAGCAGACCTGTACCTTCATCCCGAGTGGCAGCGAAAGTTTCTCAGCGACCTGCTGGCACTGTTCCGGCGGGTGCGATCGGGCAGCCCCCCACAACTGATCCTCTGCACCCATTCACCGATCATGGTCAGCGACTTCCTCGCCGATGACATCACTTCCTTGACGCAGGACGAATACGGCCACCCGACGTGCAGCCGCTCCTGCGGATTTGGCAGCAGCATCGCGGATATCTATATGGCCGACATGCACCTGGAGTCGACGTTCGGCGAGCATGCGCGACGCAAGCTGGCAGACTTGCTCGACAACGCCGAGGCCAGCGAGCTGGACGAAGCGGACCGTCTGTTGATCAGCAAGATCTCCAACCAGAACCTGAAGAATCTATTGCTCGCACATGATCAAGATCAACAAGAAACCCAGCATTGACTTCGTCAGACGGTATGCGCATGACGTCGTAGACGGCATTATTTTGCCGCGGCTCACCATTGCCTTGAAGAACGCTCCGTCCGAACTGTCAGCGTTCTTCACCCGAGCCCGCTTGGTACAGCTGGTGGCTACCAGGCCAAAAGATCTTGAGTCAACGATAACGGACGTCTACGCAGCTTTTCCGCAGCTGGCGGAGCGCTATTGCTATTCGATGCTGCTGACAGACGTGAAGATTGCCCTTGAAGCGTTGCCCGAGCACCTGAGCAGCCCCAAACAACGTCAAGCATTCGATAAGGTGCTCCAGCGGACCGTGGCTGCATTGCAGGGGCTTCTTCTGACTCATCCCGCACTTCCCTATACGCAGTATCTGGTCGATCAGCTCATGGCTGATGGCGCCCGCTCCGAAAAGCGTCGCGTGCTCAACAAGCTGAAGGCGGCCAGCGGTGGTACGCACAAATTCTCGAAGGAAGATCGCGCGCGCTTCCCGGATTGGATGAAGGACTTTGCGGATTGTTTCGACTTCGACACGGTAGCCAGGAGGTATGGAGAGCTGCTGTATGCCCTGTGGGGGTTGACCATATGCCCGTACTGCGCGATCGAGCGTATCGAAGGCTATGCACGCATCAATGTGCGACCTGACCTTGATCATTTCTACCCCAGAACGCGCTTTCCGTTCCTTGGCGTCTCATTGTTCAATCTGATCCCCTCTTGTGGGACCTGCAACCAGAAACTCAAGAGAAATCATCCAATGCTCGGCCATGCACACCCTATGCTGAAGGGGCTTGAGCACGATGATATGTTCAGATTCGGTTATGTCCCGGATGGGAATGTCGAACAGTCGCTCAGCGTTCAAGTCTTACCCTTGGCGGATTCGCACAAGGCCAACAACGTGGAGCGCTTCAAGCTGGCAGTCATCTACAACGACAACCGCGGGCTGCGTGCCTGGTTCCACGATGCTCGCGCAACGTTGGATGTTCTCAAGGAGGCGCGATTAGAAAGGCAGCCTAAGGTCATCGAGGCCATGCTGCAGCAACTTGTCGATCTGAACAGGCCCTCTAGCGAGGTCCAAGCGCAGGCATTCAAGGTTGCCGCAGTTAATGACATGACGGGACGGGCGCTCCGGGCGGTACTCCAGTCGCCTTGAGGAATGCCCCTGGACAGGGGCACCCGGACCGATTTGTCAGCCCTTGGCCGCCATCGCCGTCACTTCCACGCGCATGCCATCGAAGGCCAGCGAGGCCACGCCCACCGCGGCGCGGACCGGCCAGGGCTGCTTGAAGAAACGCTGGTACACCTCGTTGAACGCGGCGCGGTCGGCCATGTCGGTGAGGTAGATGGTCAGGTGCAGGACTCGGTCCATGGAGCTGCCGGCGCGCTCCAGGGCCACTTTCAGCGCCTGCAGGGTGCATTCGCTCTGGGTGGTGATATCGCCCAGCTCCAGGCTGCCGTCGGCGTGTACCGGAATCTGGGTGCTGACCAGGATGCCGTTGTACTCGGCCACGTCCGAGGAAATGGAGTCCGCGTCCGGGTCCGGGGTGTAGATGATGTCTGTGTGTGCCATCGAGGGTTCGCCTTGCAACGGAAGGAAAGCGGCAAGCCTACGCGAGCCGGCGGGGCTGGTCGAGGCACAGCGCCGGTCGCCTGCAATTGAAATACGCCGCCTGGCCCGGCAGAATCGCGCCCCGACCCGGCCACAGGCGCCGGGCCCTGGTTGCGACAAGAGGCTGCAGTTGAACGAACATACATTGTCCATGCGCCTGGAGCGCGTGGCGGCCCATGTGCCCGCAGGCGCGCGCCTGGCCGACATCGGCTCGGACCATGGCTACCTGCCGGTGGCGTTGCTGCGCCGCGGCGCGATCGTCGCGGCGGTGGCCGGCGAGGTGGCGCTGACGCCCTTCCTTTCGGCCCAGCGCACCGTGCGCGAGAACGGCCTCGATGCACATATCAGCGTGCGCCATGCCAGCGGCCTGGCGGCGATCGAAGCGGGTGACGGCATCACCGCCATCAGCATCTGCGGCATGGGCGGCGAGACCATCCGTGACATCCTCGAAGCCGGCAAGGCCAATCTTGGCGGCCAGGAGCGCCTGGTGCTGCAGCCCAACGGTGGCGAGCAGCCGCTGCGCCAGTGGCTGATGGACAACGGTTACCGCATCCTGTGCGAGGAAGTGCTGCGGGAAAACCGTTTCGACTACGAGATCATCGTCGCCGAGCGCGGCGACGCCGTGGACTATACCCCCGAACAGCTGTACTTCGGCCCGCTGCTGATGCGCGAGCGCAGCCCGGCCTTCCTGTTCAAGTGGCAGCGCATGCTGCGCCAGAAACAGCAGACCCTGGCCAACTTCGCCCGGGCGCGGCACGCCGTGCCCGAGGACAAGGTGCGCGACATCACCCGCCAGGCGGACTGGATCAGCGCGTTGCTGGCTTGAGGGGCTAGTGTGGTGTTTCACA
>NZ_JAOCDM010000074.1 GCF_029840925.1 Pseudomonas sp. GD03858 | reverse complement strand
TAACCAATAACCAATAACCAACAATCAAATAGCCCCGTCTCTCAAGGCAATTCCACCTCGACCCGATCCCGCCCCGCCTGCTTGGCCGCATACACCCCCGCATCCGCCCGCAACAACAACGCATCCGCCCCCTCCCCAGCCCTCCACCCCGCCACGCCAAAACTCGCCGTCACCCGCCCCACACCATCCACCGGCAAACTCCGCACCCCCTGCCACAACTCCAGCGCCAGCAACCGCGCCTGATCGGCATTGCTCCCCGGACACAACACCATGAACTCCTCCCCACCCAGCCGACAGAACACATCGGTGCGCCGCAACCGCTGCCCGATCCGCTGACACAAACTACGCAGCACACGATCCCCCACCGCATGCCCGAACTGATCGTTGATCTGCTTGAAGTGATCGATATCAAGCATGATCACCGCCAGCTCCAGGCCATCACGCTGCGCCCGGTCCAACTCGCCACGCAAGCGCTCCTGGAAAAAGCGCCGGTTATGAATACCCGTCAGCGCATCGGTGATCGACAGCGCCCGCAGCTCCTCTTCCACTCGCTTGAGATCGGAAATGTCCGTCAGGTAACCATGCCAGAGCGTGCAATCCTGATCGCCAACTTCCGGCGTCGCCTCGCCGCGCACCCAGCGCAGCCCCGCCTTGGGCAGGCACACGCGGTACTCCTCGCGCCAGGGAGTCAGGTGCTCGGCGGAATAAAGCACCGACCGACGCACCCGCTCCAGATCGTCGGGGTGGATTCGTTCGAACACCGCTGCGGCATCCTCGCGCAACAGGGCAAGATCGACCTCGTAGATATCGTGCAGGCCAGCGCTGGCGTAGGGGAAACAGGAATGCCCGTCGACATCCAGGCGGTACTGATAGATGCCACCGGGCACCTCGGCGCTGAGTTTCTCCAGCAAACGGTCACGAACCGCCAGTGCCTCATGCACGCGGCGCCGTTCGGTGACATCGATGCAGATCGCCAGGTAGCCCACCCACAGCCCCTGCTCATCCAGCACCGCCGTCACCAGCATGTTCGCCAACAGATGGCTGCCGTCCTTGCGCACCAGCGTCCAGTCGGCAGGTTCGCCCCCCCCCTCCTGCGCGGTTTCCGCGAACATCGCCTGGCCAGCACCGATTTCACGGCCATAGCGCACGCTCAAGGCATGGGCGCGCTGGCGCAGCTCGTCAGGCTGGACCAGATCCTCCAGACGCAGTCGGCCCAACGCCTCACCGGCACTAAACCCGAGCATCCGCTCGGCACCAGCATTGAACGTGCCAATCACCCCGCGCAGGCTGGTGGCGATGATCGCCACCTGGGTCGCGGCATCGAGCACGCTGCGCAGCTGGTTATGAGTCTCGCGCAGTGACTGTTCGCTGACCTGCAACTCGGCCGTGCGCCGGGCAACCAGGCTCAGCGCTCGCTGGCGCTGACTGAACAGGCTATAGAACAAGGTCGCCAGCAGCACGCTGAGCATGCCGCCCAACAGGATCACCACCGGGACCGCCGTGGACTGGTTGGCCGCGAGAAATCCCGGGCTGGGGCGAATGTCGAGCTGGTAATCATGATCGGCCAAGTGCAGCAGGTAGCTGCCCGTAAGCGCGATCCGCGCCGGCGATGTGCCCGAGTCGAACAGCACCTCATGGCCCCCTTCGGTGGACATATCGCGAATGCGCATCACCAGATTGTCGTCCGCGACGGTCGGCAGACTTTCGGCAATCAACTGATGCAGGCTCAACAGCGCCATGACATAGCCTGTCGGCGGACCACCGACAGGCGCCGAATCGGCGAACACCGGGGCGACCAGCAACAGACCGCGGGTGTAGGCCGGCTCGACATCGAGCATGTCCAGTGGCGCCGATACCGCCATGCTGCCGGGGCTCATGGCCCTGGACAGGGTCGCCTCGCGCAGGGGCTGGCCGCGCAGGTCAAGCCCATAGGGCTGCCCCTGCTTGCTCGCCGCCTGCGTGTAAAGCACCGGGTAGTAGTAATCCCGTGCGGGGGCAGGCTGCCAGCCGCCTTCGGCGTTGCGGTCGCGGATCTGGTAAGGCTGGCGCAACCAGGCACTGGCTCCCTGCTCGAAAGCCTCGCGCTGCCCGGCGGCGACCCGCGGTGCCCAGGAGTAGGCCTGGGTGCGGTGCAGCAGCGGGCGGGCGTAGCCATCGAACTCGGCCGGTGTGATTTCGCTGGAATAGCTGAAGAAGCGACGCAGGCTGTCCAGGCGCTGTTCCTGCTCCTCGAAGCGCTCGGCAATGCGGCTATGCCGCTCGCTGGCCAGCAGTTCGAAGCGCTGGCGCAGCTGCTGCTTGTAGAAACCCTGGGCGGCCAGGGCCAACGCCGCCGTGAGCAGCACCCCGGCAACCAGCGCCGTCAGGGCCACACCCCAGGCCGGCAGCGGGCCACCGAACAGGCCAAGGCGCTTCGCAGGTTCACCTGGGTCAGACATAGAGGACTCTCGGCAACGTCAGCGTCCTGCGTATGGTCCCGCCCTGTACTGCTTTATAGCCACTGGCCAGCCACCATGCCATGTACCTCGTCGGCTCAGCGCAGACGCAGTTGCCAGGCGCGGTGAATGCGGCTGTTGCGGGCGAAGTCCGGATCCAGGGTCTGGGCGCTGATCTCCTCCACCACATAGCGCGTCGCCAGGTGCTCGTCGAGCTGGAACTTGCGGAAGTTGTTGGAGAAATACAGCACCCCGCCCGGCGCCAGGCGAGCCATGGCCAGGTCGAGCAGCTCGACATGGTCGCGCTGCACATCGAACACCCCTTCCATGCGCTTGGAGTTGGAGAAGGTCGGCGGGTCGATGAAGATCAGGTCGTAGCTGTCCTGGGCGTTCTGCAGCCAGGCCATGACATCGCCCTGTTCCAGGCGATTGCGCTCGGAGAAGCCATTCAGCGACAGGTTGCGCCGCGCCCAGTCCAGGTAGGTCTTGGACAGGTCGACGCTGGTGGTGCTGCGCGCGCCGCCCTTGGCCGCGTGCGCGGTAGCCGTGGCGGTGTAGCAGAACAGGTTGAGGAAGCGCTTGCCGGCCGCCTCGCGCTGGATACGCATGCGCATCGGGCGGTGGTCGAGGAACAGCCCGGTGTCCAGGTAGTCGGTAAGGTTGACCAGCAGCTTGACGCCACCTTCGCTCACCTCCTGGAAGCGCCCCTCGGTGGCCTGGCGCTCGTACTGGCGCGTGCCGCTCTGCCGCTCACGGCGCTTGAGCACCACCCGCTGCGGGTCGACGCCCAGCGCCTGGGGGATCGCCGCCAGCGCGTCAAGCAGGCGGGCCTGGGCCTTGTCCGGATCGACCGAACGCGGCGCGGCGTACTCCTGTACATGCACCCAATCGTGGTACAGGTCGACCGCCAGGGCGTACTCGGGCATGTCGGCATCGTAGACGCGATAGCAATCGACCTGCTCGCGGCGCGCCCACTTGCCCAACTGCTTGAAGTTCTTCTGCAGTCGGTTGGCGAACATCTGCGCGCCCTCGGACAGACGCGCCGGCTCGCTGGCGAGCGGCGCCTGGCGGCCCGGCTCACCCTCGCCCGTCTCGGCCTGGCGACGTTCGCCGGTAACGAACTGGTCGGGCTGCACCTTGAACAGCAACAGCTTGCACGGCAGCGCGCCGTTCCAGAAGGCGTACTGCTTGTGGCTGCGAATGCCCATGCGCTTGCCCAGCTCCGGCGCGCCGGTGAACACTGCCGCTTCCCAGCCCATGCAGGCCTGGCGCAGGCGCTCGCCGAGGTTCTGGTAGAGGTACAGCAGGCTGGCCTCGTCGCCCAGGCGTTCGCCATAAGGCGGGTTGCTGATCACCAGGCCTTTCTGGTTCTGGTCCGGACGCGGCTCGAAACTGGCGACCTCGCCCTGGTAGATCTTCACCCAGTCACCCAGGCCGGCACGCTCGACGTTGTTGCGCCCCGGCTGGATCAGCCGTGGGTCGGCTTCATAGCCACGGATCCACAGCGGTGGCTTGGCCAGGCCAGCCTGCGCCCGGGCCTGGGCTTCGTCATGCACCTTGCGCCACAACGCCGGCACATGGCCGAGCCAGGCGCTGAAGCCCCAGCGCTCGCGCTTGAGGTTGGGAGCGATGTCGGCGGCGATCATCGCCGCCTCGACCAGGAACGTACCCACACCGCACATCGGGTCGGCCAGGGCGCCACCCTGGGCGGCGATGCGCGGCCACCCGGCGCGGATCAGCACCGCAGCGGCAAGGTTTTCCTTCAGCGGCGCGGCGCCCTGCTGCAGGCGATAGCCGCGCTGGTGCAGGCTGTGGCCGGAAAGATCGAGGGACAGGATCGCCTCGCCACGGTCCAGGCGCAGGTGCACGCGCACATCCGGATCGACCTTCTCCACCGACGGACGCAAGCCCTCACGGTTACGCAGCTTGTCGACGATCGCATCCTTGACCTTGAGTGCGCCGAAATGCGTATTGTCGATACCCGAGCCATGGCCGCTGAACTCCACCGCCAGGGTGCCGTCGGCGGCCAGGTGATCGGCCCAGTCGACCGTCTGCACGCCATCGTACAGGTCGTCGGCGTTCTTCATCGAAAAACGCTTGAGCACCAGCAGCACGCGGTTGGCCAGGCGCGACCACAGGCACAGGCGATAGGCGGTTTCCATGTCGGCGGCGCCGCGGATGGCCGAGGTGTGTTCACGCACTTCGTCCAGGCCCAGGCTGCGGGCCTCTTCGGCGAGCAGGCCTTCAAGGCCTTTGGGGCAGGTGAGGTAGAGTTCGAAACGGTCCGACATGAGCAATCCAGAGCCTTGGGCTAGGTAAGTGACAGGTCGACGCATCGACCTGCCGATGTTTGCCCGCACGCCCTTCCAGCAGGCGCACGGGTGGCCGGCGAGCCATCTCGCCAAGCCAGGCCACCCAACGTTCCTGGCACTCGCCGGCTGGCGGAAATGCGTTGGATCGTCGAGCAGTGTGAAAATTTCGTGGACGAGGGATCCAGATGTGACCCTTCGTCGCATTACCAAATATTACTGTCATCATCCAGCAACGCTGGCCAAATGACGTCAGGAATCACTAAACCCTGATCATAGCGGGCTCAACGGCAAACAAGGTTGAGTCGCATTTATTTACTTATCCTTTCACCCTCGGAAAGGTTACGTCCTTATGACAAATCGATCATTCACACTGTGACCCGCATTCGTTAGAACTGGTCTCAGGCCACCTCGCAATGGGGTGGCACTTCCAGCCCGCGACGCCGGCAGCGGGCGCACACCGGCAGAGCGATTCTGCCCGGCCTCGGAGAGGTCGACGGGACATTACAGTCAACAAGTGAGGGCAACACCCTATGAGAAGACTTAAGCGTGATCCGTTGGAAAGAGCATATTCACGTGGCTACCAGTATGGGGTCACCGGCAAATCCCGCGAGCTTTGCCCCTTCAATCTACCCTCTGTACGCCAAGCCTGGATCAACGGCTGGCGCGAAGGTCGCGGCGATAACTGGGACGGCATGACCGGCACCGCTGGCATCCAGAGACTCAACGAAAATCACGCCGTTGGCTGAACGAGGACACTGAATTCGAGTTACCCATGCGCGCCCCATCCGGGCGGCGGGCTACGGCCCAGGGGGTCCCTTGAGGGACCCCTTTTTTATGTAGTCGATTTGTACCCGCGAAAGCGCCCTTGAGATCACCTCTGCATCGCGGCAATGGCATCCACTGCCTCGCGGATCAGCGTCGGCCCTTTGTAGATGAACCCCGAATAGATCTGCACCAGGCTCGCGCCAACGGCGATCTTTTCTGCCGCATGACGGCCTTCGGTGATACCACCGGCGGCGATGATCGGCAGCTTGCCGCCCAGCTCGCTCGCCAGCACCTTCACGATGTGAGTGCTCTTTTCCAGCACCGGAGCGCCGGACAGACCGCCCGCCTCCCCGCCAAACGGCAGGCCCTCGACGCCTTCACGGCCCAAAGTAGTGTTGGTCGCGATCACCGCATCCATCCCCGACTCGACCAGCGCGGCCGCCACCAGCGCGGTTTCCTCGTCGCTCATGTCCGGTGCGATCTTGATCGCCAGCGGCACACGCTTGCCATTGGCCGATGCCAGTTGCTCACGACGCTCGGCCAAGGCATCAAGCAGTTGCTTGAGCGAGTCGCCGAACTGCAGCGTGCGCAGCCCTGGCGTATTGGGAGAGCTGACATTGACGGTAATGTAGCTGGCGTCGTTGTAGACCTTTTCCAGGCAGATCAGGTAATCGTCCTGTGCCCGCTCGACCGGCGTGTCGAAGTTCTTGCCGATGTTGATGCCCAGCACACCGTCATAGCGCGCAGCGCGCACCCGCGCCAGCAGGTGGTCGACACCCAGGTTGTTGAAGCCCATGCGATTGATGATCGCGGTGGCCTCGGGCAGGCGGAACAGCCGCGGCTTCGGGTTGCCCGGCTGCGGACGCGGCGTCACGGTGCCGATCTCGACGAAGCCGAAGCCCAGCTGGGCGAAACCGTCGATGGCCGCGCCGTTCTTGTCCAGGCCCGCGGCCAGGCCGACCGGGTTGGCGAAGTTCAAGCCCATGACCGTCACCGGCAACGCCGCCGGCTGCTTGCACAGCAAGCCGTTGAGGCCCAGGCGGCCACCGGCGCCGATCAGGTCCAGCGACAGGTCGTGGGAGGTTTCCGGGGAGAGCTTGAACAGCAGCTGGCGGGCCAGGGTATACATGGGCGGGCGGACTCGCGGTGAGTGAGGGGGCGATTATAGCCAGCGCGCCGCCCGGGCGACAGGGCCATGGCACATGGGTTGCAGCATCGGCTGCATGCAACCTTTGCCAACGACCGAGGATCCCCGTGAACACACCCCTCCCGACACGGCCCCTGGCCTGGGTCAACGGCAGCGACGCGCCGGAAAAGCCCAGCCTGGATATCGGCTTCATGGCCCTGACCGACTGCGCCTCGGTGGTGGTCGCCGCCACCCAGGGCTTCGCCCAGCAACAGGGCCTGACCCTGAATCTGCGACGCCAGGCCTCCTGGGCGGGCATGCGCGACAAGCTGGTCAGTGGCGAGCTGGACGCGGCCCACTGCCTGTACGGCCTGGCCTATGCCGTGCATCTGGGGATCGGTGGCGGACCAGCCAGCGACATGGCGGTGCTCATGGGGCTGAACCAGAATGCCCAGGCCATCAACCTGTCCCTCGCCCTGCAACGCAAAAGCGTGACCAGCCCCGAGGCACTGACGCGGCTGGTGCACCAGGGTGGCGCACGTTTAACCTTCGCCCAGACCTTTCCCACCGGCACCCACGCCATGTGGCTGTACTACTGGCTGGCCAGTCAGGGCATCCATCCGCTGCGCGACGTGACCAGCGTAGTGGTGCCTCCGGCGCAGATGGCTGCCCACCTGCAGGCCGGGCGCATCGACGGCTTCTGCGTGGGCGAGCCGTGGGCGGCGCACGCCATTGCCCGCGGCCAGGGCTTTACCCTCGCCACCAGCCAATCGATCTGGCCAGATCACCCGGAAAAGGTGCTGGCCTGCGCCAAAGCGTTCGTCGAGTGCTATCCCAACAGCGCGCGGGCATTGATCAAGGCGATACTCGCCGCCGCTCGCTTCATCGAGCAAAACCAGGAAAACCGGCGTGGCGCTGCGCAGTTGCTCAGTGGCAGTGCCTACCTGGACACTCCCATCAGCAGCATCGAGCCACGCCTGCTCGGCGACTACCAGGATGGCCTGGGCAATCGCTGGCACGACCCGCACGGTTTGCGCCTGTTCGACCAAGGCCGGGCGAACCTGCCCTATCTGTCCGACGGCATGTGGTTCATGACCCAGTTCCGCCGCTGGGGGTTGTTGCGCGAAGACCCCGACTACCTGACCGTGGCCAGCCAGGTCCAACAACTGGCGCTGTACCGCGAAGCCGCCGAGGCCTTGGATGTGCCCTGCGCATATCCGCCCATGCGCAGCAGTCTGCTGATCGACGGCGGCCGCTGGGATGGCAGCGACCCTCACGGCTATGCCCGCAGCTTCTCACTGCACGCGCTGGACGCGGCGCCCGACCGGCGTGCCAATCGTTGAGGGTCTGGACATGATGCGCATCCTGCTGATCGACGACACCGAAAAGAAAGTCGGCCGCCTCAAGGCCGCGCTGGGCGAGGCCGGCTTCGATGTGATCGAAGCCGGCAGCCTGAGCATCGACCTGCCTGCCTGTATCGAAACGGTGCGCCCGGACGTGGTGCTGATCGATACCGAGTCACCCGGTCGCGATGTGATGGAACAGGTGGTAGTAGTCAGCCGCGACCACCCTCGCCCCATCGTGCTGTTCACCGACGAGCACGACCCCGGGGTGATGCGCCAGGCGATCCAGGCCGGGGTCAGCGCCTATATCGTCGAAGGCATCCACGCTGCGCGCCTGCAACCGATCCTCGACGTGGCCATGGCCCGTTTCGAAAGCGATCAGTCGCTCAGGGCCCAGTTGCTGGCCCGCGACCAGCAACTGGCCGAGCGCAAGCGCATCGAGCAGGCCAAAGGCCTGTTGATGAAGATGAAGGACTGCAACGAGGAACAGGCCTACACCCTGATGCGCCGCCAGGCCATGAGTCGGCAGCAGAAGCTGATCCAGGTGGCGGAGCAGATCATCGCCATGTCGCAGATGCTGGGGTAGGTGCGCAGAACGCGACGCGCAGCGGTCGGACTTGGCCCGGCTCTTGCTCGACAGATCGACAGATCGACAGGCAGCCAACGGCGGTTGCCCCCTAGCCCCGACAAAGACGTCGCTCCCTGTCCACGATCCTGGACCGGGCAGCGGCGTCTTTTCGTTTCCGCCACTGTGCTGTGCGCCCTGCGAGGTGTTCGATGAATACGAGCTTCTGGAAATCCGGGCATGTGCCCACCCTGTTCGCCGCCTTCCTGTACTTCGACCTGAGCTTCATGGTCTGGTACCTGCTCGGCCCTCTGGCGGTGCAGATCGCCGCCGACCTGCAGCTCACCGCCCAGCAACGGGGCCTGATGGTGGCCACGCCGATCCTTGCCGGGGCGATCCTGCGCTTCGCCATGGGGCTGCTGGTCGATCGCCTGTCGCCCAAGACAGCAGGGCTGATCGGCCAGGTGGTGGTGATCGTCGCCCTGGCCTGCGCCTGGCACCTGGGCGTAAACAGCTACGAACAAGCACTGTTGCTGGGCGTGTTCCTCGGTTTCGCCGGCGCCTCGTTCGCCGTGTCCCTGCCGCTGGCCTCGCAATGGTATCCACCCCAGCATCAAGGCAAGGCCATGGGCATCGCCGGTGCCGGCAACTCCGGCACGGTGTTCGCCGCGCTGCTGGCCCCGGCCCTGGCGGCGGGCTTCGGCTGGAACAATGTGTTCGGCTTCGCCCTGCTGCCGCTGCTGCTGACCCTGGCGCTGTTCGCCCTGCTGGCGCGCAATGCTCCGCAGCGGCCACAGCCCAAGGCCATGGCCGACTACCTCAAGGCCCTGGGTGACCGCGACAGCTGGTGGTTCATGTTCTTCTACAGCGTGACCTTCGGCGGCTTCATCGGCCTGGCCAGCGCCCTGCCCGGCTATTTCAGCGACCAGTACGGCCTGAGCCCGGTGACGGCCGGCTACTACACCGCCGCCTGCGTATTCGCCGGCAGCCTGATGCGCCCGCTCGGTGGCGCCCTGGCCGACCGTCACGGCGGCATCCGCACCTTGCTGGCGATGTACGGCGTGGCTGCCGTGTGCATCGCCGCGGTCGGCTTCAACCTGCCCAGCGCGACCGCCGCGCTGGCACTGTTCGTCAGCGCCATGCTGGGGCTCGGCGCCGGCAATGGCGCGGTGTTCCAGCTGGTGCCACAACGCTTCCGCCAGGAGATCGGGGTGATGACCGGGCTGATTGGCATGGCCGGCGGCATCGGTGGTTTCTTGCTCGCCGCCGGGCTTGGCGCCATCAAGCAGCACACCGGCGACTACCAACTGGGCTTGTGGCTGTTCGCCAGCCTGGGCCTGCTGGCCTGGTTCGGCCTGCATGGCGTCAAGCAGCGCTGGCGCACCACCTGGGGCTCGGCGGCGATCACCGCCGCGCGGGTATGAGCCTGCGCCTGAGCTTCGCCCAGGCCAGCGCCACCGGACCGCGGGAGGAAAACCAGGACGCCCTGCGCCTGGTCACCCCCGCGGCGGAACTGGCCGCCAGCAAAGGCTACCTGTTCGCCCTCGCCGACGGCGTCAGCCAGTGCGCCGACGGCGGCCTGGCGGCGCGGGCCAGCCTGCAGGCGCTGGCGCTGGACTACTACGCCACGCCTGCCACCTGGACCGTGGCCCAGGCCCTGGACCGCCTGCTGCTGGCGCAGAACCGCTGGCTGCGCGCCCAGGGCAATGGACAACCCCTGCTGACCACCCTCAGCGCCCTGGTGTTGCGCGGGCGACGCTTCACCCTCGCCCATGTCGGTGATTGCCGCCTCTACCGCTGGAGCGCCGGGCGCCTGCAATGCCTGAGCGAAGACCATGTGTGGGACCAACCGGGCATGCAGCACGTGCTCAAGCGCGCGCTGGGCCTGGACCAACAGTTGCTGGTGGATTATCTGGAAGGCGACCTGCACGAAGGCGAGTGCTTCCTGCTGCTCAGCGATGGTGTCTGGGCCAGCCTGGGCGACAGGCACATCCAGTCGATCCTGCGTGAACAGCCCGACCTGCAGGAAGCCGCCGATACCCTGGTGGCCGCCGCCCATCTCTGTGGCAGCCAGGACAATGCCAGCGCCTTGCTGGTCCGCGTCGATGAGCTGGGCTCGGCTAACCTCGCCGACACCCTGGCGCAGTCGCAGCGATGGCCACTGCCCGGTGCCCTGCGCGACGGGCAAACGATCGATGGCTGGAAGGTCGATGGCATGCTCGGTCAAAGCCGCCAGTCACTGCTCTATCGCGTGCGGGATGAGCGTGGCCAAGCCTGGCTGCTCAAGACCTTGCCCCACTGCGCAGAGGCGCAACCCAAGGCGGTCCAGGGTCTGCTGCTGGAAGAGTGGTTCCTGCGCCGGGTTGCAGGCCGGCACTTTCCCGAGACGCACCCGGCCGGCCAACGCCAACACCTGTACTACCTGATGCGCGAGTATCCAGGTATGACCCTCGCCGCACTGTTCGCCAGCCAGGGCCCGCTCCCCCTGACACAGTGGCTGGAGATTGCCCGCCAGCTACTGCAGGCGGTTGGCGTGCTGCACCGGCGCAACCTGCTGCATCGAGACATCAAGCCAGAGAACCTGCATCTGGGCAGCGACAGCCAGTTGCGCGTGCTGGACTTCGGTCTGGCCTATTGCCCGGGGCTGTCCGAGGACCAGCCCCATGCCTTGCCCGGCACGCCCTCGTTCCTCGCCCCGGAAGCCTTCGACGGCCTGTCGCCCGGGCCGCGTCAAGACCTGTATGCCGTGGGCGTGACGCTTTACTACCTGCTCACCGGCCATTACCCCTACGGCGAGGTCGAGCCGTTCCAGCGGCCACGCTTCGGTACGCCAGTGAGCCCGGCGCGCTACCGCCCGGATTTGCCGGAGTGGTTGCAGCGCAACCTGTTGCAGGCCGTGACGGCAGACCCGGCGCAGCGCTTCGAGACTGCCGAGCAGTGGTTGCTGCTGCTGGAGCGGGGAGATCGCCAGGAGCTGGACGAGCGGCCAAGGCCGTTGCTGGAGCGCGAGCCGCTGAGGGTATGGCGCACGATTGGGTTGGTGTCGCTACTGTTGAACATGCTGTTGCTGCTGGTGTTGCTCAAACGCTGAGCGCGCAGGCGAGTGACGCTCCATGTAGGAGCGGCCTCGTGTCGCGAAAGGGGTGCGCAGCGCCCCCAAGGATATCGGTATCATGCGCGATTGTCGGGGCGGCTACGCAGCCCTTTCCGGCCGGTCCGACGCCTCGGCAAGGCCGCTCCTACAAAGGCGGGGCGAGGTGTGTCCCGAGAAATCGCGGACAAAGAAAAACCCGGCCAAGGCCGGGTTTTTCGTGAAGCGTCAAACCAATTACTTGGCCTGGGCTTCTACCTGAGCTTCTACGCGACGGTTGACGGCGCGGCCAGCATCGGTGGCGTTGTCGGCGACCGGACGGGTCTCACCGTAGCCAACCGAGTCAACACGGCTCGATTCGATGCCGTACTGCTGGGTCAGGACGTTCTTGACAGCGTTGGCACGACGCTCGGACAGCTTCTGGTTGTAAGCGTCTGGGCCGACGGAGTCAGTGTGACCTTCCACGGTGGTGGTGGTCTGTGGGTACTGCTTCATGAAGTCAGCCAGGTTCTTGATGTCGCCGTAGCTGTTTGGCTTGACGACCGACTTGTCGAAGTCGAACTTGACGTCCAGCTCAACGCGAACGACTTCGGCAACAGCCGGGCAGCCATCAGCGTCAACGGTAACGTTGGCTGGGGTGTCAGGGCACTTGTCGACGTTGTCGCAGACGCCATCGTTGTCGCTGTCGGAGCAGACTTCGGCAACTGGAGCCGGAGCAGGAGCCGGCTTGGCGCCGCCGCTGCCACCGAAGTTCAGACCCAGACCAACGGTCGGACCCCACTCGGTGTTGCCGTTGTCGATGTTGTACATGGCTTCGACGCCGGCACGGGCGAAGAACATGTCGGTGATGTACCACTTGGCGCCAGCACCGACGTTGGCGAAGGTGGAGTGGTCGCGGCCGCTACGAGTGGCCTGGCCCAGGCTCTCGTGAGCGAAACCAGCGGAAACGTACGGACGCAGTGCATCGCCGACGGTACCGAAGTGGTAGGTGGCGTCCAGCTTGGTCTTGGAGCCTTTGATGTCTTTGTTGAAGACTTCACCACGAGCGTTGTGGGTCTCGTTGTAGCCCAGGTCCAGGGAGACGTCGTCGGTCAGGAAGTAACCGAGGCGGACACCAGGGTTGGTGCCGGTGTTCTTGAAGTTACGCTCGCTGTCGTAGAACTGCTTGGTGACGTTGCCTTCGATTTCGACTGCGCCTTGGCCTTGAGCCAGAGCGCCGAGCGAAGTCACGGCTACGAGAGAGCCAATGGCCAAGCCCAAGGTGTTTTTCAATTTCATCCGTTAAATCCCCATCTGGTGATAGTTAAGCAGTCCCACCAACATCCGGGGGACAACTCGACGGCAAGTCTAGCAGAACTTGCCGGTTGGTTAGAGGTATTTGCGGCCCACTAAGTTTCAGCCAGGCCCGCAAATTTCTCTCTAAGCTTGTCGAGCGCACGTTTGTAACGCATTTTCGTGGCACTCAGGCCCATGTGCATGATGTCCGCGATCTCCTGGAATTCCAGCTCTGCGACAAATCGCAGCACCAGGATTTCCCGATCGATCGGGTTCACATGCACCAGCCATTTATCCAGCCCGCCTTTCTCTTCAGGTTTCGGAGCCTTGTCTTCGGACGCCTCTTCGACAGGGTCCAGACTCAAGGCATCCATCAACCTTCGCTTGCGGCGCTCCTTGCGGTACTGGGTGATGCATTCGTTGTAGGTGATGCTGTAGAGCCAGGTCTTGAACTTGGATTTGCCCTCGAAGTTCTTCAGCCCGTAGAGCACCTTCAGCATTACCTCCTGACAGACATCGTCGGCATCCCGGTCGTTCCCCAAGTACCGTGCGCAGACGTTGAACAGCGTGCGCTGGTAGCGCCGCATGAGTTCCTCATAGGCGCGGGTAACGTGAAACAGCTCCTCATGCGAACGCGCCACCAACTCCTCGTCGGTGAGCTCCCGGGGGTCATAACGCATGGGCGGCGAATGAACTTTATTCAAAACGGATCTGGCCGACAGTCAGGTCAATGTCGCCGCTTGGCCCCGTGGGCCGATTTTCGCGGCGGCATACATTAACAGCTTTTGTGCGGTTAGCGGCTATTCACGCGCTGCTCGAGCAGTTCGCGATTGGACAGCGACACCAGTTCGCCATCATCGGTCAGCAGTGTCGTCTTGACCGTGCCGATCTCCTCGATCTGCCCTTCGACCTCGCCAATCCGCACCTGCTGGCCCACCTGGTACAACTCGCGCACGTAAATCCCGGCCAGAATCTGCCCGGCGATTTCCCGGCTGCCCAGACCCATCGCCAGTGCAATTGCCAGACCAACGGTAATCAATCCGATGACGATCACATGGTTCAGCAGGTCGGTCTTGACCTCCAGCTGGCTGATCGCCACCGAGATGCTGATGATGATCACCAGGCCCTGGGCGATGCGCCCGACACCCGCGGCGTATTCCAGGCCGATGCCCTCGGCGGCGCCGCGCACCAGGCCGTTGACCAGTTGCGCCAGCAGCACGCCGGCCAGCAGCACCAGGGCCGCGCCGAACACCTTGGGCAGGTACAGGGCGAGCATGTCGAGGGTCGCCGAGACACGCTCAAGGCCCAGGGATTCAGCGGCGGAAACCAGGAAGATCAACAGCACGAACCAGTAGACGATCTTGCCGATCAGCGTCGAGATCGGTACCTGGATCCCAACCCGAGCGAGCATCTTGGTCAGGCCGGTACCGCTCATCAGGCGATCGAGGCCGAACTTGGCCAGCACCTTGGACAACAGGGTATCGAGCAGCTTGGCCACGACGAAACCAAGCAGCACCACGACCAGCGCGCCGAACAGGTTGGGGATGAAGTTCGCCACCTTGGTCCAAAGGGCAGTCATCGCGGTGACCAGGCTCTGGGTCCAGAGATCGAGTTCCATATTCAATCGGCCTTATCTGCTTTGCCGCCAACGGCGGCGTTGCGGGTAGAGTTGCGGCGCACCGGCGCGACATGCGCCGAGCCATTGTTCACGGCGATCAGCAGCGCCTGGCTCCAGCGGCCAAGCAGGCTGAACAGGTCGCCCGCGCCGACCTGGCGGTTGGCGGTCTTGAGCACGCGACCCAGGCAGGCGGCGTCGTCGCGGTCCTGGCCGGACGGCGACGCCTTGAGCAGGTCGCGCAGGGATTCTTCAAACGGATCGTGCATGGGCACCTCGCGCAATGTCAGTCAAAGACGAGGGCGCCGGGCAACGGGTCACACCTGCCACTGGGACGAATGTTTCAAAATGCCTCATTTCATACCCAGCGCAGTCGACGGAACAGCCACCACTGCCCCGCCGCCAACCCCAGTACCACGGTGCAGGCGAACAGGAAACCATAGGGGTTTTCCGCCCCGGGAATGCCACCGACGTTGATCCCCAGCAGCCCGGTGATAAAGCTCATGGGCAGGAAGATGCAGGTGATGATGCCGAACCGGTACATGGTCCGGTTCATCCGCTCGCTACGCCGCCGATCCTCGGTTTCCAGCACCAGCGCGGCCCGCTCGCGGGCCAGCTCCAGTTCTTCTAGGTAGCGGATCAGGCTGTTGTTCAGCTCGTTCCAGTAGTCGCCGTCCGCTTCGGCAAACCAGCTGCACTTGCTGCGCGAGAGCTGGGCGTAGATGTCGCGCTGCGGGGCGAGAAAACGACGCAGGCCAGCGGCGCGGCGACGGATCTGCTGGAGGCTGCCCTGCTCAGGGGCATACCGTTCGTCGGATTCTACCTTCTCTTCCTCGGTATCGACCGCCTCCGACAGGTCGCTGACCAGCGCCTGGACCTTTTCGGTGAGCAGTTCGCCCATGAGCAGCAACAGCTCGGAAGCCGATTTCGGCCCCCTGCCCTCGTCCAGTTGCTGGAGAATTTCGTCACTGGCGCGCAGCGGGCGCAGGCGCAGCGAAATGACCCGACGCGCTTCGGCGAAAATGCGCACCGAGACCATGTCTTCCGGCTCGGCGCCGGGGTTGAGGTTGACCCCGCGCAGGAACAACAGCATCTGCTCGTTGGCCATCGGCAACAGGCGCGGACGGGTGTTTTCCTCCAGCAGCAGGTCGCAGGCGAACTCGCTCAAACCGCTGTCATGCAGCAGCCAGGTGCGCGTCTGCGGATGGCTGCGATCCCAGTGCAGCCACAGGCTTTCCTCGGCCTGCAGCTGCAAGCCGTCCAGCTCGGTGCGGGCGATCGAGCGAGCGCCCCCCTTGCCGTCGAGCACCAGGGCATGCACCAGCCCCCATTGCGCGTTGTCTTCCTCGAACATCAAAGCTCCATCAGCAGGCAACGCGTCACTCGGGCATTTCCAGTGGGCTTGGCGAGACGATCACGCCATTGTTGTCGGCGTACACGTACTCACCCGGGCGGAAAGTCACCCCGGCGAAGGTCACCGCGACGTTGAGGTCGCCGATGCCGCGCTTGTCGGTCTTCATCGGGTGGCTGGCCAGGGCCTGCACGCCGACGTCGGTCTGGATGAGCACATCGACGTCACGCACGCAGCCGTAGATCACCAGACCTTCCCAGCCGTTCTTGGCGGCCTTCTCGGCCAGCATGTCACCCAGCAGCGCACGGCGCAGCGAGCCACCGCCGTCGACCACCAGGACCTTGCCCTTGCCGTCGAGCTCGACCTGCTCCTTGACCCGCGAGTTGTCCTCGAAACACTTGATGGTGACGATCTGGCCACCGAATGAATCGCGGCCGCCGAAGTTGCTGAACATGGGTTCGAGCACTTGCACCAGGTCCGGGTAGGCGTCGCACAGGTCGGGCGTTACGTAATGCTGCATGGGAAACTCCTGTCAGTCACAACGAAAGCGGATGTGGGAGCAAGGCTACACCGCAGGAGGCATGGCAGTCATCCAGGACCGGCCAGTCAGTTTGCTTTTACCTGTTCCGACCGTTTCGCGGACAAATCCGCTCCCACAGGCGAGTTGCAAAACCCGCGAAGAAGCCAACGCGGGATCAACTGGCAGGCACCGGCTCCATCACCGCCGTCGAGGCATGCACCGGCGCCAACGGATCGCGCAACCAGCGCTCCACCAGCGGCCATACCTGCGCCTGCGCAGCCTTGCTGACCAACATGTCGACGTGTCCGAAGGCTTCGAAGCCCTCCTCGCGCCCCAAGCGCAGAAACTGCCTGGCGTCGCCGCCGAACTGCTCGAACAACTTGCGACAGGCCCACACCGGGTCCTGGAAGTCGCCGGCCCCGGCCACCGCCAGCAGCGCTACCTCGACCTGCGCCAGGCCCGACCACCAGTCCTTCTCCTTGTCGCCGAAACGACCGAACAGGCCGTTCCAGCGCAGGCTCTCCAGCACCAGTCCGATCGGCTCGTCTTCCGGGCCGCGCTTGAGCCGCGGGCCGGAGATCTGTGCAAAACGCTTGAGTAGCAGACGGGCGCCCCACTCCACGGGTGGCACCTTCAATGGCCAGTAGACCCGGCTGACCTGGGTGCCGAACAGTGCCGCGCTGGCCACCAGCCCGGTGTCCAGGCAACCGCTGCCCAGCGCCGCCGCCAGGGTGGTGCCGCCCAGCGAGTGGCCGACCCAGTGCGGCGCCTGCCCGGCCTGCTCGCGAACGAAGGCACCGATCACCGGCAGGTCGTAACGCGCATAGTCGGCCACGCGGTTCTGCCGCCAGTCGCGGTTGCGCGGCGACAGGCCGTGGCCGCGCATCTCCGGGATCCACACATCGAAACCGGCGCGGGCCAGGTAGGCGCCCAGGCCGATGCCCTTGGGCGAATACCAGAAACGTCGGTTGGAGAAACTGCCGTGCAGGAGAATGACCGGCACCCCCTGGGCGCGGTCCTGGTCGGCCAGGCCCAGGCGGGTGACGGCCAGCTCGACGCTCGGATCGGGGCTGTTGCCGGCCTTGATCCGATAGACGTCCTCGCTGAGATCGCCGCGGCGCTCGGCACTGAGCAACGCGACGGGAAATTGGGTGGAGCTGCTTTGCATGGGTTCACGAAAAAACAGGTGACTTGAACGTGGGAGCGGGCTTGCCCCGCGATGGTGTCAGGGCAGACTACAGAGGTGTCCTTGCTGACGCCATCGCGGGACAAGCCCGCTCCCACGCAGTTAACACGAGGACGTCTCGCGCCCTCGCCGATCACATCAGGCCGCGCCCTGGCCCTCGGCCAGGAAGAACCAGGTCTCGAGCACCGAGTCTGGGTTCAGCGACACGCTCTCGATGCCCTGCTCCATCAGCCACTTGGCCAGGTCCGGGTGGTCCGATGGGCCCTGGCCACAAATGCCGATGTACTTGCCGGCCTTGTTGCACGCGGCAATTGCGTTGGCCAGCAGCTTTTTCACCGCCGGGTTACGTTCATCGAACAGGTGGGCGATGATGCCCGAATCGCGGTCCAGGCCCAGGGTCAGCTGGGTCAGGTCGTTGGAGCCGATGGAGAAGCCATCGAAGTATTCGAGGAACTCCTCGGCCAGCAAGGCGTTGGACGGCAGCTCGCACATCATGATCACGCGCAGGCCATTGTCGCCACGCGCCAGGCCGTTCTCGGCAAGCAGGTCGACGACCTGGCTGGCCTCGCCCAGGGTGCGCACGAACGGCACCATGATCTCGACGTTGGTCAGGCCCATCTCGTTGCGCACGCGCTTGAGTGCGCGGCATTCGAGCTCGAAGCAGTCACGGAACGACTCGCTGATGTAGCGCGAGGCACCGCGGAAGCCCAGCATCGGGTTCTCTTCTTCCGGCTCGTATAGTTTGCCGCCGATCAGGTTGGCGTATTCGTTGGACTTGAAGTCCGACAGGCGCACGATGACCTTTTTCGGGTAGAAGGCCGCGGCCAGGGTGCTGATGCCCTCGACCAGCTTCTCGACATAGAAACCGACCGGATCGTTGTAGCCGGCGATGCGCTTGTCGACGCTTTCCTTCAGCTCAGGCGGCAAGCCCGCGTAGTTGAGCAGTGCCTTCGGATGCACACCGATCATGCGGTTGATGATGAATTCCAGGCGTGCCAGGCCCACGCCGGCGTTAGGCAGCTGGGCGAAATCGAAGGCGCGGTCCGGGTTGCCGACGTTCATCATGATCTTGAACGGCAGCTCGGGCATGGCATCGACGGAGTTCTGCTTGATGTCGAAGCCCAGTTCGCCCTCGAAGATGAAGCCAGTGTCGCCTTCGGCGCAGGATACGGTGACACCCTGGCCGTCCTTGAGGATCTGGGTGGCGTTGCCGCAACCGACCACGGCCGGAATACCCAGCTCACGGGCGATGATCGCGGCGTGACAGGTACGCCCACCACGGTTGGTGACGATGGCGCTGGCGCGCTTCATCACCGGCTCCCAGTCCGGGTCGGTCATGTCCGAAACCAGCACGTCGCCGGGCTGGACCTTGTCCATTTCCGACACGTCGTTGATCACGCGGACCTTGCCGGCGCCGATGCGCTGGCCGATGGCGCGACCTTCGACCAGCACGGTGCCCTTCTCCTTGAGCAGGTAGCGCTCCATGACATTGGCGCTGGCACGGCTCTTCACGGTCTCGGGGCGGGCCTGGACGATGTACAGCTTGCCGTCGTCGCCATCCTTGGCCCACTCGATGTCCATCGGGCGCTGGTAGTGCTGCTCGATGATCATCGCCTGCTTGGCCAGCTCGTTGACTTCGTCGTCGCTCAGGCAGAAGCGCGCGCGCTCGGCGCGATCGACTTCGACGGTCTTGACCGAGCGACCGGCCTTGGCCTCGTCGCCATAGACCATCTTGATCGCCTTGCTGCCCAGGTTGCGGCGCAGGATCGCCGGACGGCCGGCCTGCAAGGTCTGCTTGTGCACATAGAATTCGTCAGGGTTGACCGCACCCTGTACCACGGTTTCGCCCAGGCCATAGGCACCGGTGATGAACACCACATCGCGGAAGCCCGACTCGGTGTCGAGGGTGAACATCACACCAGCGGTGCCGGTCTCGGAGCGGACCATGCGCTGCACGCCGGCGGACAGGGCGACCAGCTTGTGGTCGAAGCCCTGGTGCACGCGGTAGGCAATGGCACGGTCGTTGAAGAGGGAGGCGAAGACTTCCTTGGCGGCGCGGATGACGTTGTCGACGCCGCGAATGTTGAGGAAGGTCTCCTGCTGGCCGGCGAAGGAAGCGTCCGGCAGGTCTTCGGCGGTGGCCGAGGAGCGCACGGCCACGGCCATGTTGTCGTTGCCCTTGGACATTTCGGCGAAGGCGGTACGGATTTCCGCATCCAGGCGGGCCGGGAACTCGGCCTCCATCACCCACTGGCGGATCTGCGCACCGGTCTTGGCCAGGGCGTTGACGTCATCGACGTCCAGCGCATCGAGCGCCGCGTGAATCTTGTCGTTCAGGCCGCTCTGCTCGAGGAAGTCGCGGTACGCCTGAGCCGTAGTGGCAAAGCCGCCCGGCACCGATACGCCGGCACCGGCAAGATTGCTGATCATCTCGCCCAGGGATGCGTTCTTGCCCCCCACATGCTCCACATCATGGACGCCGAGCTTATCGAGGGAAACTACGTACTCTACCAAGGTGATCTCTCCACTAACTGTATTGGAAAAGCTCAAGGGCGCCCGCCTGCCTGCATTGCGACTGGGCCGGACGCTTGTGGCCTGGACCTGGAAAATAAGTGAGAATGCCGAGCAACCGCGTTCGGCAAACCGAACCTATCATATCCAGAAACATTCGGCAGCTTAAGGCCCCCAGGTGCAAATGAAACGAACCGCGTTCTTCATCTCCGACGGTACCGGCATCACTGCAGAAACGCTGGGCCAGAGCCTGCTCGCGCAATTCGAGAGCATTCCGTTCAATAAATTCACGCGCCCCTACATCGATACGCTGGACAAGGCCCGGGCCATGGTCCAGCAGATCAACGCCGCGGCCGAGCGCGACGGAGTGCGTCCGATCATTTTCGACACCATCGTCAACCAGGACATCCGTGAGGTCATGGCCACGTCCAATGGCTTCATGATCGACATCTTCTCGACGTTTTTATCCCCGCTCGAACAGGAATTGACCGCCCATTCGTCGTATTCCGTGGGCAAATCCCACTCGATCGGTGGCAATTCCAACTACATGGAGCGCATCGAGGCGGTCAACTTCGCCCTCGACAACGACGACGGCGCACGTACCCATTACTACGACAAGGCCGACCTGATCCTGGTCGGCGTGTCGCGCTGCGGCAAGACCCCGACCTGCCTGTACATGGCCATGCAGTTCGGCATCCGCGCCGCCAACTACCCGCTGACCGAGGACGACATGGAGCGCCTGCAACTGCCGGCGGTGCTCAAGAAGCACCACAGCAAGCTGTTCGGCCTGACCATCGACCCCGACCGCCTGACCGCCATCCGCCACGAGCGCAAGCCCAACAGCCGCTATTCGAGCTTCGCCCAGTGCGAGTTCGAGGTGCGCGAGGTGGAGAACCTGTTCCGTCGGGAGAACATCCCCAACATCAACTCCACGCATTTCTCGGTGGAGGAGATCTCGGCGAAGATTCTGGTGGAGAAAGGCGTGGAGCGGCGGTTCAAGTAGACCTGTATAACCCTCAAGGCCTGCGCAGTCCCTGTAGGAGCGGCCTTGTGTCGCGAAAGGGCCGCATAGCGGCCCCGGCTATATCAGCTTGATGCACAAATCTTTGGGGGCGCTTCGCCCCCCTTTCGCGACACAAGGCCGCTCCTACAGGGACTGCGCAGTGGATATGAAAAAGCCCCGGCATCACTGCCGGGGCTTTCTTTTACCTCACCGCAAGGCTCAGGACGGTACTACCGCCGCCTGCCCGCTCAGCGCCAGGTCGACCAGCTCGCGGTTGGCCACCGCGTACATCGCATAGTCGGTGCCGGTGGCGTTGCGCAGGTCGTCGAGCATGGCGCGCCAGCGCTCGACCATCACTCGATGCTGCTCGCACCACAGCGCCACGCGCGCATCCATGTCGTCCGGGGCATCGGCCATCTGCAGCACCGAGATGGTGATCGCCCGCTGCTGCAGGTCGATGTCGTCGCGGAACGCCTCGCGGGCCAGAGCCTGCCAGTTGTTGTCCACCGGCAGGTTGCTGATCTCCTGCAGGTACCAGGTCAGGTCCAGCGAGCTGCCCACGGCGAAGAACGCCTTGGCCACCTGCGCCGGATCGTGACCGGTCACGTCGGCGGCCTCGATGATCGGCAGCAGCGTGTACAGGTGGCTGGTGCCGGCGACCATGCGCGCCAGCAACTCAGGCACACCGGCCTCGACGAAGCCCTGGTAGCGGACCATCCAGCGCTCACGGGTCGGGCCCTCCAGCAGCTCGTCCAGCTTCAGGCCCAACTGGGCGATCTTCGGCCCGAAGTGGGCCACGTCACGGCCAGCATCCTGCTCGTTGCGCCGGCTGCGCAGGAACCAGCGGGTGGCGCGGCGACCCAGGCGCATCAGCTCGTCCATCAGGGTCAGCTGGATCTCGGCCGGGACCTGGTAGTCCAGCGCCTCGATCTGGCGGAACCAGTGCGGCAGGTGGAAGATGTCGCGCACGATCACGTAGGCGCCGGCGACGTTGGCCGGGCTCATGCCGGTGGACTCCTTCAGGCGCTGCACGAAGGTGATGCCCATGTTGTTGACCAGGTCGTTGGCGATCTGGGTGCTGACGATCTCGCGCTTCAGGCGGTGACGACGCATGGAATCGGCGAACTTGCTCACCAGCGACGGCGGGAACGCGGTTTCCATGTCGCGGGTCAGGTAGTCATCGTCCGGCACCAGCGACTTGAGCAGTTGCTCCTTGAGGTCGATCTTGCTGTACGAGATCAACACCGACAGCTCGGCGCGGGTCAGGCCCTGGCCGGCCGCCAGGCGCTCGGCCAGCTGCTCCTCGGTGGGCAGAAACTCGATGGCGCGGTCCAACTTGCCACGCGCCTCCAGGTCGGCCATCAGGCGCTTGTACTCGGCGATCCGCTCGCGGGCGCGGCGGGCAGCCAGCGACAGCGCCTGGGTCTGCTTGTAGTTGTTGCCCAGCACGAGCCCGGCGACTTCGTCGGTCATGCTGCCCAGCAGCTGGTTGCGCTGCTTCTCGGTCATGTCGCCACCCTGCACCACTTCGTTGAGCAGGATCTTGATGTTGACCTCGTGGTCGGAGCAGTCCACGCCGCCGGCGTTGTCGATGAAGTCGGTGTTGGTGGCGCCGCCGTTGAGGCCGAACTCGACCCGGCCGAGCTGGGTCATGCCCAGGTTGCCGCCCTCGCCCACCACCTTGCAGCGCAGCTCGTTGCCGTTGACGCGCAGGGCGTCGTTGGCCTTGTCGCCGACATCGGCGTGGCTTTCAGTGCTGGCCTTGACGTAGGTGCCGATACCACCGTTCCACAGCAGGTCCACCGGCGCCTGCAGCAGTGCGTGCAGCAGCTCGGTCGGAGTCAGGCGGTCGGCCTCGATGGCGAAGCGTTCCTTCATCTGCGGGCTGATGGCGATGCTCTTGGCGCTGCGCGGGAAGATCCCGCCGCCTTCGGACATGATGCTGGTGTCGTAGTCGCTCCAGGCCGAGCGAGGCAGGTCGAACAGACGTTTGCGCTCGACGAAGCTGGTGGCCGGGTCCGGATTCGGGTCGATGAAGATGTGCAGGTGGTTGAACGCAGCCACCAATTGCAGCTTGTCGGACATCAGCAGGCCGTTGCCGAACACGTCGCCGGCCATGTCACCGACACCGACCACGGTGATCGGGTCTTCCTGCACGTTGATGCCGCGCTCGCGGAAGTGGCGCTGCACACCGACCCAGGCGCCACGGGCGGTGATGCCCATTTTCTTGTGGTCGTAGCCGGCCGAGCCGCCGGAGGCGAAGGCGTCGCCCAGCCAGAAGCCATAGTCGATGGCGATGCCGTTGGCGATGTCGGAGAAGGTCGCAGTGCCCTTGTCCGCCGCGACCACCAGGTACGGATCGTCGTCATCGTGGCGCACCACGTTGGCCGGCGGCACCACGCCACCGTCCTTGAGGTTGTCGGTGATGTCGAGCAGGCCGGAGATGAAGATGCGGTAGCACGCCACGCCTTCGGCGGCGATCTCGTCGCGGCTGCCGCCCAGCGGCAGGCGACGCGGCAGGAAGCCGCCCTTGGCGCCGACCGGCACGATCACCGAGTTCTTCACCTGCTGGGCCTTGACCAGGCCGAGCACTTCGGTGCGGAAGTCCTCTTCGCGGTCCGACCAGCGCAGGCCGCCGCGAGCGACGTTGCCGAAGCGCAGGTGCACGCCCTCGACCCGAGGCGAGTAGACGAAGATTTCGAACTTCGGCACCGGCTTGGGCAGCTCGGGGATCAGCTTGGGGTTGAACTTGAAGCTGAAGTACGACTTGTTCAGCCCGTTCGCGTCAGGCTGATAGAAGTTGGTGCGCAGGGTCGCCTTGATCAGGTCCAGGTAGCGGCGCAGGATGCGGTCTTCGTTGAGCACCTGGACATCGTCCAGGGCGGTGAGGATCGCCTGCTCCAGGCGCTGCTGCTTGTCATCCAGGTCTTCCTGGGTCAGCTTGCGCGCCAGGTAGAAGCGGGTCTTGAACAACCGGGTCAGCTCGCGGGCGATGTCGGTGTGGTTGTTCAGGGTGCTGGCGATGTAGCCCAGGTCGAAGCCCAGGCGAATCTGCTTGAGATAGCGGGCATAGGCGCGCAGCAGCGCCACGTCGCGCCACGGCAGGCCGGCGGTCAGCACCAGGCGGTTGAAGGCGTCGTTTTCGGCGTCGCCCTTGACGATATGGACGAAGGCGTCCTGGAAGGTGTCGTTGAGCTGCTGGATGTCGAGGTTCAGGCCTTCGCTGTAGGTGAAGGCGAAATCATGGATCCAGAACTCACGGCCGCTGGCATGGCGCAAGCGGTACGGGAACTCGCCAAGCACGCGCAAGCCAAGGTTTTCCAGGATCGGCAGCACATCCGACAGCGCCAGCGGCGTATCGGCGTGATACAGCTTGCAGTGCAGCTGGCGCTCGCCCAGTTGCGTGAGCGGCTGGTAGAAGCTCATGGCCAACGGCTTGGCTTCGGACAGGCTCAGCACGTGCTGCATGTCGACCACCGCCGAATGCGCGGCAAAGCGCTCGCGGTAGCCGGCCGGGAAGCCTTTCGGGAAGTCGGCCAGGATGTTGGTGCCCTGGGCCTCGCCGAAGTTCTCGACCACCAGCGCCGAGTAATCGTCCTGCCACGAGCGACAGGCCTGGATAACTTCGTTTTCCAGCTGCTGCGGGTCGATGTCGATGCGATTCTTCGGATCCACCCGCAGAATCAGCTGCACACGAGCCAGCACCGATTCGGAGAAGAAGGTCCAGAACTCGCAGTCGGTGGCTTTCAGGCGCTCCATCAGCACCTGCTGGATCTTCTGCCGCACTTCGGTGGAGTAGATCTCACGCGGCACGTAGGCCAGGCAGTAGCAGAAGCGGCCGTACGGGTCCTTGCGCAGGAACACGCGAATCTTGTTGCGCTCCTGGATCTGCACGATCGACATGGCGGTGCTGAACAGCTCGTCGATCGGGGTCTGGAACAGGTCGTCGCGCGGCAGCACCTCGAGCACCTGGGCCAGTTCCTTGCCCAGGTGGGCTTTGGGGTCGAAGTGCGAACGGCGCTCGACTTCAGCGACCTTGCCGCGGATGTACGGGATGGTGTGCACGCTCTCGCCATACACCGACGAGGTGTACAGGCCCATGAAGCGGCATTCCTTGATGACCTTGCCGTCCTGGTCGATCTGGCGGATCGATACGTAGTCCGGGTACGCCGGGCGGTGTACGCGGCTTGGCTGCGAAGCCTTGGCGAACGACAGCAGGCGTGGCTCGCGCAGGTAGGCGACGGCGTAGTCCTCGATACGCAGGTCATCAGCACCAAGGCCGGCGCGCAGCAGGCGGGCCAGGCCGAGGAACGAGTGCTCGTCGTAGACCAGGTGGCCGCCGTCGGCGTCGGATTCGACGGTGAATTCCTCGTAGCCGAGGAAGGTGAAATGGTTGTCCAGCAGCCACGACAGGAAGCTCTTCACCTCGCCCTTGTCATGCTGCGCCGGCCCGAAAGCGGTGTGCTCCACCAGCTCCATCAGCTCGCGGATCTTGGCCTTCATCGGCTCGAAGTCGGCGACCACACCACGCACCTCGGCCAGCACCTGCTCCAGTTCCTTGGTCAGGGTGTTGAGCTCGGCGGCGCCGGAGCAGCGGTCGATCTCCAGGTACATCAGCGACTCATGGCTGACGCCTTCGCCCTGGGTGCCCTTGGGCAGCAGTTCGACCAACTCGCCCTTGGCGCCGCGGCGCACGCTGAGCACGGTGGTCTGCAGGGTATGGATGCTGTAGCCGCGGCGATTGAGCTCGGTACGCACCGAGTCGACCAGGAACGGCAGGTCGTGGTGCAGCACCTCGACCACGGTGTGGGTCGACTGCCAGCCGTGGCGTTCGTAATCAGGGTTGTAGACCCGCACTTGCGGGTGCTCGGGGTCAAAGCGCTCGATGATGCGCCAGGCGGACAGCGTGCAGCCGGCCAGGTCCGACAGCCTGCGCTGAGTGAGTTCGTCCAGAGAGATGATGCCGAAGAACTGCTCGGCGAACAGCGCCACTTGTGGCAGGGACTGCTCGCTGATGTGCTGCGCCAGGGCCGTCTGCAGTTGATGCTGGAAGTCGGCTTTGCTGGCTGCGGTGAAGAACGCCATCTGTGGTACTCCGCTTGGGCTTTGTTATAGGTGAAGCGTCGTGCGCCGTGTACGGATCAACGATAGCCAACCCGTGACATGCCGGACGGTAAACCGGGCGTTGGCCATGAGCATCACGACCAACGACTGGGGAGCTTAACGACTGAACGGTCATTTCGGCTTGCAGCGCTGCGACAATTTCGGTCAATGCGCGGTAACTTTACGTTTATCGGGGCCGTCAAGGCTGTCAGAATTCCTTTCCTTTGCCATTGATCCGAGCCGCCCATGCAACTGAAAACCGCTCTGCTCTTCGCCACCCCCTGCGATGACGAGGAAGACAACATGGCGACCCTGTGCTGCCACAGCGACAAGGGGCAGATGTTCCTGCTGACCCGTTATCCGGACGAAGACACCGTCGACCTGACGCTGGATGATGAGCCGTCGACGCTCGATGGGCTGAAGGTGACGCTGAGTGCCGAGCGGCTGCTGATCGAGGTGGCGGCTGGGGATCGTGATGCGTTGAAGGGGGATGAACAGCTGGAGATCATCCTGACCAGCGCCGGAACCGACATGGATGAAGTGAAGGAAACCTTGCAGAACATCCTCGCCGGGACCGGGACGTT
>NZ_JAOCDM010000073.1 GCF_029840925.1 Pseudomonas sp. GD03858 | reverse complement strand
CCGCGCCCACGCGGGTCCGACGCGGTCTCGAGCTTCTCCCCGGTCACCCGGATCGCCTGGATATCGCCCATCTCCCAGCCCTGGTCCTCCAGCACATAGCCCATCTTCTTCAGCTCATCGGCCACTTGCCCTTGCAACGGCGCGTAGCTGTCGTAGTAGATGGTGTCCTTGGGCAGCAACTGATGATGCACGCGCTGGGCCGCTACCGCCTTCTCCAGCGGCATGCCGTAGTCATACAGGTTGTTCATCACCTGGAAGATCGAGGTGAAGATCCGCGAGCCACCCGGCGTGCCCAGCACCAGCACCACCTTGCCATCACGGGTCACCAGGCTCGGGCTCATCGACGAGAGCATGCGCTTGCCCGGCGCAATGGCATTGGCGTCACCGCCGACCACGCCAAAGGCATTGGCCGCCCCCGGCTTGGCACTGAAGTCGTCCATCTCGTCGTTGAGCAGGAAGCCCGCGCCCTTGACCACCACGCCACTGCCGTAGTCGAGGTTGAGGGTGTAGGTGTTGCTCACGGCATTGCCCTGCTTGTCGACGATGGAGAAGTGCGTGGTCTGGTGCGGCTCCAGCCCCGGCTTGACCTTGTCGGTCTCGGAAATCGCCTTCGGATTGACCTGGGCGGCGCGCTTGGCCAGGTAGTCCTTGGCGATCAGCTGGTCGACCGGGACCTTTGTGAAAGCCGGGTCGCCGAGATAGTCGGCGCGGTCGGCGAACACACGCTTCTCGATCTCGGCCAACAAGTGAATGTACTGCGCCGAGTTGTGCGCGACGCCCTTGAAGTCCGCCGCGCGGTCTTCCTTGATGCCCAGCAGCTGGGCCAGGGCGACGCCGCCGGAGCTGGGCGGCGGCGCGGTGTAGACCACGTTGCCGCGCCAGTCGATGGCCATCGGGTTGCGCCACAGAGCCTTGTAGTCCTTGAGGTCCTGCTTGGTGATCAGCCCCTTGTCGGCTTGCATCTGCGCCACCAGCAGGTCGGCGGTCTTGCCCTGGTAGAACTCGCTGACGCCCTTGTCGGCGATACGCTCCAGGGTCTGCGCCAGCTCCGGCTGCTTGAACAGCTCGCCGACCTTCATGCTGGCGAAGTAATCGTTGAAGTTGGTCGCGGTCTTGAACAGGCCCTGGGCATCGTCGCGGTACTGGTACTGCTTCTGGGCGACCTTGAAGCCGTTTTGCGCGTAACCGATGGCCGGGGTCAGCAACTCGCTCCACTTGAGCTTGCCGAACTTCTGGTGCGCCTCCCACAAGCCCATCACCGTGCCCGGCACGCCGGCGGCGCGGGCGCCGACCAGGCTGAGGTTCTCGATCACCTCGCCCTTGTCATCCAGGTACATGGTCTTGGTGGCCGCCTTCGGCGCCACTTCACGGTAATCGAGGAAGTAGGCTTTGCCGTCGACGAACAGCGTCATGAAGCCACCACCGCCGATGTTGCCGGCTTCGGGGTAGGTCACGGCGAGGGTGAAGGCGGTGGCCACGGCGGCGTCCACCGCATTGCCGCCCTTCTTGAGGATATCGGCGGCCACCTGTGCGCCATATTGATCAGGCGCGGCCACCGCGCCGCCTTCGAGCGTCACCGCAAAGGCAGGGGAACAGCTCAGGATCGCGACCCCGAGAGCCAGGGGCTGGAACATGACAATACGCATGCGCACTTCCTTGGTGTTGTTTTTGTTGATCAGTCATTAAGGCCGAAGCGTTTCGACTAAGCAAA
Source organism: Pseudomonas sp. GD03858 (assembly GCF_029840925.1). Lineage (GTDB taxonomy): Bacteria > Pseudomonadota > Gammaproteobacteria > Pseudomonadales > Pseudomonadaceae > Aquipseudomonas. The sequence goes on along the minus strand of NZ_JAOCDM010000073.1, from coordinate 25,095 downwards.
CACCGTAGGAAATTTCCGCCGCCAACGGACAGACGCTGTCGCGATCAGGTAACTCAGCAGGCGTAGGCCGCCAGCTTCTTCTGGATGAAATCGAGGAAACACTGGATGCGCAGGGCCAGCTGCGTGTTGCGGTAGTAGACCGCGTGGATTGGCTGGCGGTAACCATTGTTGTGCTCGGCGAGCAGCACCTGCAGACGGCCGCTGCGGATATCCTCGTGGGTCATGAAGTGCGACAGGCTGACGATACCCTCGCCGGCCATCGCCAGTTGGCGCAGGGTTTCTCCGCTGGAAGCGAGCAACTGCGGACGGATAGCCCAGCGATCGCCCCCGGCGTGGCGCAACGGCCACAAGTTGAGCGATTCGGGCGCGCTGAAGCCAAGCAGGCAATGGTCATTCAGGTCTTCGACCTTTTCAGGCATGCCATGCCGCGCCAGGTACTCGGGACTGGCGAGGACCTGCACCGGGCTGCACCCCAGCGAACGGGCGTGCAGGCTGGAGTCGGACAGTTCGCCGATGCGGATGGCCACGTCGGTGCTCTGCTCCAGCAGGTCGATGATCAGATCGTCGGTATTGAGCTCCAGTTCGATGCCGGGGTACTGGCGGCGAAACTCGCCGATCCACGGCAGGATCGCATGCAGCATGAACGGCGCGGCGGCGTTGATGCGCAGACGCCCGGACGGAGTCTGGCGGTTCATCGACAGGCGCTCTTCCATGTCGTCCATCTGTTCGAGGATGAGCCGCGCGCGCGCGAGGAAGAAACGCCCCTCCTCGGTCAGGTCCATGCGTCGGGTGGTGCGGTTGACCAGGGTGGTGCCGAGCTTGCCCTCCAGGCGCGACAAGGTCCGGCTGACGGCCGATGGCGTCTGGCCGATCTGCTCGGCGGCAGCGGAAATCGAGCCGCAATCGATAACGGCGACGAACACCTGGAGTTCTTCGGAGCGAGTTTTCACGCGTGGGGACCTGAATGGGGGATGCCGTGATTGATAGCTGTTGAGCCAGGCATGCGCAAGCAGTAAGTCCATCGCGGGGTAAGCCCGCTCCCACGAGAGTCAGGGCTTCGTGGGAGCGGGCTTGCCCCGCGATGGGACGCGACTCAATGGCCCTTGCCGAACACTTCGTCCAGGTGCTGCTCGTACGCCGCCAGCGCCGCCGGCACATCCGGGCGCTTCATCACATCCACCGCCAGGAAGGTCGGCAGGCCGCTCATGCCGAGGAACTGGTTGGCCTTGTGGAACGGGAAGTACACCGCATCCACGCCCTTGCCCTCGAAGAAATCGGCCGGATCGTCGAATGCCTGCTGCGGCGCGTTCCAGGTCAGCGACAGCATGTACTGCTTGCCCTGGACCAGGCCACCGCTGCCGTACTTCTGCGAAGCGTCCGAGCGGGTGCGGCCATCGTTGGCGTAGAGGCTGCCGTGGCCTGCGGTGAATACCTCGTCGATGTACTTTTTCACGGTCCACGGCGCGCCCATCCACCAGCCCGGCATCTGGTAGATCACCACATCCGCCCAGAGGAATTTCTCTACCTCCTCCTGGATGTCGTAGCCGCCGTCGATGAAGGTTTGCCGTACATCGAAACCGGCACGATCCAGGTGCGCCAGCGCGGCGTCGTGCAGGGTCTGGTTGAGGCGGCCATCGGAGTGAGCGAAGTGCTTGCCGCCGTTGAGCAGGAGAATCTTTTTCATGGAAGGGTCAGCCCTTGAGTGAAGTTGCCGGCAGGTTAGGCATTCACACGCATGGGAAACAGCGGGTTGCGGGCAAAATACATTTGCCTTGATGTCACGAATTGCAAACACATTGTTGATTTAACATAGCGTCAACTTCCATCCGCCAGAGAAACCGCCCATGAGCGAGCAGTACGCCTTCATCCTCAAAGCCAAGACCCGCCCGGAACAATCCGACGCCTTCGAGGCGCTGTTCCGTCAGTACGTCGAGCCAAGCCGACAGGAGCCCGGCTGCATCGAGTACCACATGCTGCGCGACAAGGCCGACCCGAGCCTGTTCGTGTTCTTCGAAGTCTGGGCGAGCAAGGCCGCGCTGGACGTGCATTCGGCCCTGCCACACATGGCCGCGTTCTTCGAACGACGCATGGACTATCTGGAGCGCGACTTCGATATCCAGATGATCGACATGCTCAGCGCCTCGTCCGCTAACCGTTGATCAACAGGTGCGCTCCCAGCAACGCCAGGCCGGAGAAAAAACAGCGCTTGAACAGCAGCGCGCTGATCCGGCCACGCAACCACTGGCCGGCGAACATACCGGCCAGCGCCGGGACCACCGCCAGCAACGACGCTCCCAGCGCCTGACCGTCCAGCGCGTCCTGCCCGGCCAGGCCCACGGCCAGCGCCAGGGTCGAGACGGTGAACGCCAGGCCCAGTGCCTGGATCATCTCGTCGCGGGCCAGACCCAGGCTCTGCAGGTACGGCACCGCTGGCATGACGAACACCCCGGTGGCCGCCGTCACCACACCGGTCACCAGGCCGCACAACGGCCCCAGCCACGCTTCCCACCCGCGAGCCACCCGCAACGCCGGTCCGACCAGGCCGTACAGCGCATACGCCAGCAGTGCTCCGCCCAGCGCATGGATCGCCCATGGGCCGCTGTCGATACCCAACCAGCGGCTGCCGAGCAAGGTACCGACAACGATCATCAGCAACATCGCGCCGAGGCGGCGAATCAGCGCCGGCAAATGACCGCCAGCCGCCAGTTGCCAGAGATTGGTCAGCGTCGAGGGCACGATCAGCAGCGCCGCAGCCTGTGCTGGAGACATAGCCAGCCCCAGCAAGCCCATGGCGATGGTCGGCAGGCCCAGGCCAATCACGCCCTTCACCGCACCAGCCACGAAGAAGGTAATAATCACCAGCAATGACAGTGCTGGGCCGATGTTCTGGTAGAACGCGAGGAAGGTCTTCATGGCGTCATCCTGACCTGCGTCAGACGCGTTGAAAATCTGCCATATACTCAGCCAGGCTCTTGCATGGACAGAGGCATATGCATTTCGACCTGACCGACCTCACGCTTTTCCAGCACACCCTCGAGTGCGGCAACATCACCGCGGGCGCCCGGCGCAGCCATCTGTCACTGCCGGCAGCCAGCGCGCGCATTCGCGCCATGGAAGCGTCGCTGGGCATTGCCCTGCTGCAACGCAACCGCCGAGGGGTGACGCCGACCGCCGCCGGGCAGGCGCTTTTGCAGCATGCGCGACTGATCGGCCAGCAGGTGGAACGCCTGCAGTACGACCTGGGGCAGTATGCCCAGGGCCAGCAAGGCCAGGTGCGCCTGCTGTGCAACACGGCAGCGTTGACCGAGTACCTGCCGGAGTTGCTCGCCGGCTATCTGGTCGAACACCCTGGGGTGAGCATCGATATCCAGGAACTGCCGAGCCTGCGCATCGTCCAGGCGATCACCGAGGGCATGGCGGATCTTGGCGTCGTGTCGAGCGCCGCCCCCATCGAGCACCTGCAGACCCGAGCGTTTCGCGATGATCCATTGGTGCTGGTAATGCCGAACGACCACCCGCTGGGCGACCTCCCCGCAGCGGACTTCAGCGCCAGCCTGGCTTACGGCCATGTGGGGCTTGGCGCCGACAGCGCCCTGGCGTTGCACCTGGAGGAGCGGGCCTTGCACCTCGGGCGCCGAATGCAGGTCCGGGTTCGCGCCGAAGGTTTCGATGGGGTGATCCGAATGGTGGCCGCGGGGGCAGGGGTTGGCGTGGTACCACTGGCAGCGGCGCGTCGCTGGGAAGACGCGTTGCCACTGCGCTGGTTCGCCCTGCAGGAAAGCTGGGCGAATCGGCGCTTGCTGCTGTGCGCCCGGGATTTCACGGCGTTGCCAGGCTACACCGCACTGCTGGTCGAGCGCTTGAGCGGCCCTGCCTGAAACAGGACAGCGCCGCAGGACTCAATGGGCCACGGCCAGTTCGCGCAGCGCCGCCGAGGCCAGAAAACCGGAGCGCGAGGCGTAACGGTGGTCGCGCTTCACTTTTTCATCGATACGCTGCAGCAGGTTTTCCGGCAGCGTGGCATTGAAACGCACCGCCTTGCCCAGATACGGGGTCACGTCGAAATCCACCACTGCCCAGATTCCGCCTGCGTAATCGGGATTTTCCACATGCTCGTCCACTTCCTGCGCCTGGGGCAGCGGCTCGCCGTCGGCCACCAGCCCTTCGAAATGCAGGGCCAGGGCCTCCTGCACGTTCTCCAGCGCCTGGGAGACACTGCAGCCAGCGGAAAAGCAGCCAGGCACATCGGGTACGGTCACGCCATAGTCGGAGTCTTCGTCCTTGTGCAGCACAACGGGGAATTTCATCGCTTGTCTCCATTGAGTTTCGAGCCGGCATGGCGCCCCGGCCAACGCGGCCGGCCTCATTTCAGGCCCGCCTGTTTCAGAATCCCGTGCATCGTGCCCCGGGGTAGATCGCTTTTCGGGTGGGGCACTGTCACCCGGCCACGCTTGAACGGGTGCCTGAACTGATGATGGCTTCCCTTCACTTCCACTTCGTACCAGCCATCCGCCTCGATGAGCTGGATCACGTCCCTGCTGCGCATTCATCATTCCTTTGGCAGGTGATGTGTAGCCTACACATCAACGTTGGTGAAAACCATGCCAAATACACACTATGCACACCCATGCCGACAAGCGGACGTTTTTCCGCTTTACGCGAGCAATCTCTGGTTCACCAGCAGGAAAGCCGCCCATTGCCGCCGCCGGTATTGCGTCCCCACAATTGCCTGACTTCAGCAGACAGGGCATCCGACGTGCCATCGACAGACCCGCAACTGCACGCAGCCCAGCGACTGCTCAGCCGACACCTGGGCGATCGATTGCTGACGATCCACCTCTACGGTTCGGCCGTGGCCGGTGGCCTCAAGCCCGAGAGCGACCTCGACCTGCTGGTGACCGTGGCGCAACCGCTGGACGAAGCGACGCGCCAGGCGCTGATGCTCGATCTGCTGACTATCTCCGCGCCTCCCGGTACGCTTCCCGACCGGCGAGCGCTCGAAGTGACCGTGCTGGTGCGCGCCGATATTCATCCATGGCGCTATCCGGCCCGCCGTGAACTGCAGTTTGGCGAATGGTTGCGCGCAGCGTTGCTGGCGGGCGAGTTCGAGCCTGCGCAGCTCGACCCCGACCTGGCCATTCTGCTGACCAAGGCGCGCCAGCACAGTATCGCCCTGCTCGGGCGGAACGCCGCCGACTGGTTTGACCCGGTGCCTGGCGCCGATATGGCACAAGCCTTTCGCGACACCCTTGCGCAATGGAATACCCTCGACGACTGGAGCGGCGACGAGCGCACCGTGGTCCTGGCGCTGGCACGCATCTGGTACAGCCTGGCAACCGGGGAGATCGCGGCCAAGGATGTGGCAGCCGACTGGCTGTTACCACGCCTGCCCGCAGCCCATCGCACGGTGCTGGCCAATGCCCGCGCCGCCTACCTCGGCGAGGCCACGGAACAGCTGGCGGCCTGGCCTGAACCGGTGGCCGCGTTCATTCACTATTGCAAGACCCATATCCCGGCATAGCGCGCGCAGACAGCTGGACGTCGAGCCTGGGCAACTGCACGCGTGGCGTTGGTCCTATGGTGATGCGTCACCTTACCTGGAGCCACGTCATGTCCGATTTCATCACCGTCCTGCGCGAAACCTGCCCGACCCCGGTGGTCGACGCGACCAAGTGGAAGCGCATCGGCGGCGACCCGCACACCGTCAATCTCAATGCCTACCTGTCCGCCGACGGTAGCAAGATCATGGGCACCTGGATCTGCACGCCGGGCAAGTTCGAGGTCAACTACGAGAAGTGGGAGTACTGCCATTTCCTCGACGGTTACTGCATCGTCACCCCGGAAGGCGAGGAGCCGAAACACCTGAAGGCGGGCGACGTGTTCGTCATCGAACCAGGAATGAAAGGCACCTGGGAAGTGGTCGAGACGGTGCGCAAGTACTTCGTCTTCGCCTGATCCGGTGGGAGCGGGCTTGCCCCGCGATGCGTACTGTCGCAAAACATGACTGCTCGAGCAGATGGCATCGCGGGGCAAGCCCGCTCCCACGCCCCCACAGCTGGCCATAAAAAAATCGCGAACCTGATGTCCCTTCCCCAAGGTGCGCAGTTACAAGGGGAAGGGCCACCCGGCCCGCGATCAAGCCCACTCGCTCGTCAATCCTTCTTGCGATACCCCTCGACGATCGCCGAGAAATCCTTGCCGCCCTCGCCACGCAAGCTCATCGCCTGGTACAGCTGCTGAGCCACGGCACCGAGGATCACCGGCTGGTGCGCCTGACGCGCCGCCTCGGTGGCCAGCCCCAGATCCTTGAGCATCAGCTCGGCGCCAAAGCCGCCGGTATAGCCACGCGAGGCCGGGGCGGTCTCGATGATGCCTGGCCAGGGGTTGTAGGTATCCGAGCTCCAGCACCGCCCGGTGGAGCTGTTGATGATCCCGGCCAGCACCTTGGTATCGATGCCCAGCGCGTTGCCCAAGGCCATGGCCTCGGACACACCGATCATCGAGATGCCCAGCAGCAGGTTGTTGCAGATCTTGGCGATCTGCCCGGTACCGACCTCGCCGCAGTGCACGATATTGCGGCCCATCTGCTCCAATACTGGCTTGAGCGTGGCGAACAGCTCGGCGCTGGCGCCGACCATGAAGGTCAGGGTGCCCGCCGCTGCGCCACCGGTACCACCGGAAACCGGCGCATCGCCCATGTCGATGCCCTTGGCCGCGGCAGCCTTGGAGACGTCACGGGCGGTCTGCGGATCGATGGTGCTGCAGTCCACGGTCGGGGTACCGGGGCGGATGCCGGCCAGCACGCCGGTTTCTTCATCCAGGTACACGCCGCGCACATGGGCGGCGGCCGGCAACATGGTGATCACCAGCTCGCTGTTGGCGGCGGCGTCCTTCGGCGAGGTGCTGACCTGGCCGCCCAGTTCGGCGAGTTCCGCCAGCACGGTCTTGTTCAGGTCGAACAGGTTCAGCTGGTGCCCGGCCTTGATCAGATTGCGGGCCATGGGCGCGCCCATGTTGCCCAGGCCGATGAATGCGATACGCATGACTTCTCCTTAGCGCAGGCTGATGGTGGTGTTCACACCGTCATTGACGCTGTCGTCGTCGAACCAGCGGGCGGTGACGGTCTTGGTCTGAGTGTAGAACTGCACCACTTGCTTGCCGTAGGGGCCGAGGTCGCCGAGCTTGGAGCCGCGCGAACCGGTGAAGCTGAAGAACGGCACCGGTACCGGAATCGGGATGTTGATGCCGACCTGGCCGATATCGATCTCGCTCTGGAACTTGCGCGCCGCCGCGCCGCTCTGGGTGAACAGCCCGGTGCCGTTACCGAAGGGATTGGCGTTGACCAGGGCGATGGCTTCGTCGAGGGTATCGACCTCCAGGGTCACCAGCACTGGCCCGAAGATTTCCTGGGTGTAGATCTGCATGTCGGTCTTCACCCCAGAGAACAGGGTCGGGCCGACGAAGTTACCCTGCTCGTAGCCCTGCACCTTCACGTCACGACCATCGAGTTCCAGCTTGGCGCCTTCCTGGATACCGCTTTCGATCAGGCCCAGCACACGCTCCTTGGCGCGCTTGGAAACCACCGGGCCGACGTCGGTGCCCGGCTCGTTGCCGGCGTTGACCTTGAGCTTGCTCGCGGCGTCCTTGATATCCGGCAACCATTCGCGGGCCTTGCCCACCAGCACCGCCACGGAAGTGGCCATGCAGCGCTGGCCAGCCGCGCCGAACGCGGCGCCGACCAGGGCGTTGACGGTCTGGGTGCGGTTGGCGTCGGGCAGGATCACCGCGTGGTTCTTGGCGCCCATCATCGACTGCACGCGCTTGCCGTGCTGGCTGCCCAGGTTGTAGACATGGGTGCCGACCTCGGTCGAGCCGACGAACGAGATCGCCTTGATGTCCTTGTGGGTGCAGATCGCGTCTACCACCTGCTTGCCGCCGTGCACCACGTTGAGCACACCGGCAGGGATGCCGGCTTGCAGCGCCAGGTCGACCAGCATCATGGTCGACAGCGGATCCTGCTCGGACGGCTTGAGCACGAAGGTGTTGCCGCAGACGATGGCCATCGGGAACATCCACAGCGGAATCATCGCCGGGAAGTTGAAGGGGGTGATGCCAGCGCACACACCGATCGGCTGGCGCAGGGTGTAGGTGTCGACACCGCCGGCGACATTCTCGGCGAACTCGCCCATCTGCAGGGTGCCGATGGAGGCGGCGTGCTCGACCACCTCCAGGCCGCGGAAGATATCGCCCTCGGCGTCGGCGATGGTCTTGCCCTGCTCGGCGCTGAGGGTCACGGCGATGCGCTTGCTGTGCTCACGGATCAAGGCCTGCAGCTTGAGCATGATGCGCATGCGCGCGCCGATCGGCGTGTCGCGCCAGGTCTTGAAGGCGCGCTCGGCGGCAGCCACGGCGGCGTCCACTTCCTCGACGGTGGCGAACGGCACACGCGCCAGCACTTGCTGGGTCGCCGGGTTGACGATGTCGCGCCATTCGGTGGTCTTCGATTCGACCCACTGGCCATCGATCAGCAGCTTAACCTGCTCGACCTTGGTCTGGTCGGGGGTTTGCGGTGCGTTCATCTGCGCTCTCCTTGGAATTGTTGTCGGAACGAAGACGCCTGCTCCCGGCATGGACACGGGGTGGCGCATAGGGGCTGAGATCGAGTATAGATGTGCAAACATCCAACAAGAATGCACAAAAAAACCGGATCATCATGCAAAAAGACCTCACCTCCCTGAGCGCGCTGAACTGGGACGACCTCAAGTTCTTTCTTGAGGTGGCGCGCACCCGCAAGGCCAGCAGCGCGGCCAAGCGCCTGGGCGTGGACTACACCACGGTGTCGCGGCGCATCGCCTCGCTGGAAGGGGCGCTGGGTACCTTGCTGTTCGAGAAATCGCGCACCAATGGCTTCGTCCTCACCACCGAAGGCCAGCGCCTGCTGAGCTACGCCGAGGCGATCGAAAGCACGCTGCACATGGCCTGCGAGCAGGTCTCAGGCTCCGGTGTGGCGTTGTCGGGGCATGTGCGCATGGGCTGTACCGAAGGCTTCGGCAGCTTCTTCGTCACCCCGCAACTGAGCCATTTCGTCGACGCCTGGCCGGCGATCTCGGTGGACATCCTGCCGTTGCCGCACTTCATCAGCCTGTCCAAGCGCGAGGCCGACATCGTCATCGCCCTGGAGCGCCCCGAGCACGGGCCCTATGTGTGCTGCAAACTGTGCGACTACCGCCTGCGCCTGTATGCCACCCGGGACTACCTGGACCGCCACGCGCCGATCCGCACGGTCGCCGACCTGGCGGGCCATCCGTTCATCAGTTACGTCGACGACCTGGCGTTCAGCTCGGAGCTGCTGTACCTGGCTAACCTGATTCCCAACGCCCAGGCCCACCTGCGCAGCACCAGCGTGATCGCCCAGTACACGGCGGCGCTGCAGGGGCGTGGGCTGGCGATCCTGCCGTGCTTCCTGGCGGCGCAGGACCCTCGGCTGGTGACGGTGCTGCCGGAGGAAATCGAGGTGACGCGGCAGTTCTGGATGTACTGCCGGGAGGACCTGCGCAAGCTCAAGCGCATCACCCTGCTGTGGGATTACATCAGGGAGGTGACGGAGCTCAATGGCCCGCTGCTGCTGGGGCAGACGCGCGAACTTCGGTTTGTAGATTGAAGAACTACGGGTGTAAGGGAGGACAATCCTAACGACATCTACAAGCGCTTGGCAATGAGGTTGATACAGGGGTTGTGACACTGAGCCAAGGCGAAATGTACTCAACAGGTAAAGGAATTACGCGACTGATTAACACATCACTCAGCTGTGGCCGAAGGACATACTCTCTGGCACCGGAGGCACCAGAGGTGTCAATGAGCATCGGCGGGGGCCATGTGGGACCGATTTGAGCCTCTCATGTGCCGATGTTTGGGGGATGGACTACGTTAGGTGCTCATGCGACCAGCAATAGCCGCCAACTCATCATCGGTCAGACGCTGTTCAGCCCAGCCTTTGGCAAAGCTTACGCTTTCGGACCTTGGCAACCGTCCTTCAGGCAGATTTTTAATCCGCACCCTCGCAGGGAGCGCAGCACCTTCGCCGACAAATAACCCTTCTTGCTGAGCCAAAGTCGGAAGTGCCTTAATCATCCCCGTCAACCCATCAGGGAGGAACCGAGCGACATGCGCCTGATCGGCAGCGTTACTAAGCCGGAGAACGAGCCATGTTCCACATTGAGAGATGACTGTACTTTCTATATCTGCTGGCCTCTGGCTTACCAGCATTAACCCGATGCCATATTTTCGTCCTTCTCTGGCTATGCGACGGATTGCCGTTTGGGCGGCAGCGTATTCCGCCTCGCCACGATCAGGAACATATCTATGAGCCTCTTCACAAACCAAGAGAACGGGATCTCTGCGGCGCTCCTCTGCCGTCTGGTAGAGCTTATACTGGAAAAGCAAACGAGCAATTACTGCGGCGAGAGGGCCAGCCACTTCATTTGGAAGCCCTGAAATATCAATTATGCGAAGGTCCTGTTTTGTGTCTGCTTCACCCGCCAAATCACCCACAAACTGAGAGATTATAGATTCGAGCTTTTCCTGTGGATCCCATTCCCTCATCAAGAAATCAATTCGAGGATCGCGACAGAGCATACCAAGCTTGTCAATAATCGACTTGAACCCTTTTCCAAAATCAGTTTCTGTCACCCTTTCAGTTACTTGAGTTTTGGTTGCCCGCGCAGCTTGCAGATAAAGAATATGATTCAGTAGCTCACTTAAGAGAAAAGGACGAGGTTTATCTCTATCAAACTCTATAATTTGAGAAGGATTTACACCCTGCTTCGGTCGTGGCGCATCAAGATCCAATCCATCTTGAGGGATTGCCCAGCCATACCCGGAAGGAGCCGCCTCTGCAATCCCAGCAGCTACCATCCTTGCATGAGCAAGCGCTTTGTAAATTATATTATTCTGGGAAGTAGCTTCAAACTCAGTCTTACCAATAACTAACAGCCTAAATTCTTCTGCGGACATTAACCAATAAGGCAATCTGATAGGAGTTCCCGGAGTGTCATCTGTTCCGATCGGATCATAAGCTCTGAACACTCTCGCTCGTTCTGAAAATGCCTTGCCATATTCTCCATGCGGGTCAATCATGACTATGCGTGGCGTAAACATTAGCCCTTCGCCAGGGGAGTGATCCAAAATACTATGAAGCAGCGCAGCAACAGCCCCTGACTTTCCGGAACCAGTCGAGCCCAAAACAGCGCAGTGCAGGGAGAACATTTTGTCTACATTAGCTCTGCAGATTGCAGCATCGGCACCAACATATGTCGCGAATGCCACCAACGAGTCTACTCCATCAGGCCGCTGCCCTTCAGCAGATTGGTAAAGTATTGCTGCCTCGTCACGCGTTAGGAGATAAACGCTCTGCCGAGGTAGTGGATAGGTAGACACCCCGCGACCAAATGACAGCCGGCTTTGCCCAGAGCTCCACGCACCTTCCGCGAACAGCTGGATTTCCATGACACGCTGGTCAGCGTCAGCCGGTATAGACGGCAATGCCATATCGGCCAACTCTTCAGACTTCATTCGAAGCAATGTCACAAAACCAAACACCAAACGACGGCCGAAATGAACCTTCACTATGCTGCCAATCTGGCCGATAGGGTAGACCCGCCCTCCGAAACTTCTCGTCAACTCGGAGACGTCTCCAGAAAGCTCAACTTTGACTGTCGAACCCGATACCTCTACGATCGTACCCACCTTAAGATCCGGTACTGCTTCGAACGGCGTTGTCATAGGAAGCTCTCCGATCCATCACGAAGCATCTTGGTTACACCAGAAAATGTCCACCAAGCCCTTTCAGCGTTCTCAGCGGGCGCATGAATAGCGTCACGCCTGCCAACATAAAGTCCATTCTGAGTGAGAATATAAAGACGAGCCGCCCAAGATTTTTCCCGCCACTTAGCTAAGCACTCTGGAAGTCCATCCACCTCGCGCACAAACGCCAATAAAGTGGTTCGACTATCGACTCGACCCATACATAGTTCTATTTCGTCGTTGATATGGTCATCACCAAAGCTATATCCACATATAGCGAGGACATTGTCTTCGTGATTTGACAAAGATTTCCTTAACAGATCGAACTGTGCTGCAAATGGGTCCCGCTGAGTGGCTGCGTACTTTGTTGCTTGGGGATGTATCAGGATTAGTCCATGGCGATTTGGGTAAGTATCGAAATCACGAACGCGCCATACCTTTCCATCGTCCCCCAATTGCCAATCGATAGAGCCATGAAGCTTCACAACGCATGCTCTAACGGATTTTGTCGGTTCTTCGTCTCCAAAGCGGTGGGTGCGAAAGGCTACGGCTCCTCCCGAAAACCCATCCCAATATGAGACATTGGCAAGAGCCAGGGCATCTTCAATCAACGTATCGTAGTTTGTGGTGAAAATCTTAACCGCCCGTCTACGGTCATGTAGCCCTGCTTGCGATGTTTTGAAGAGTGCGTCGACAAAATCCTTATGGTCACCTATTTGAACCAGTGGATGAGTGGCGCTTCCCACTTGCTCGACGTTCTCATCCCGAGCAGGCACATAACCCCAGCGAATGGTTTCTGAAATCCATCTTAATATTGCTTTGTGAGCATTACTCATCTGCTCGAGAGTGAACTCCGCACTGTCGATGGATACGGTTTTTGATCGAGATCGCGATGCTAATGCGCTGTAGTCGCCCAGATGGCTCAAGATGTGCTCAATGTGGGCACCTTCCGGAATTTCATTGAAAAGTGCACTGAGGAGCGCCAAGTGCTCTGTCCCCTGAGCCAATGCCTTGACTCTATCGGTGAGGGGATACATCAAGGGAATCTTTGCCCCAAAGCTCACGCCTGCTCCTAAGAGCCACGTCAGACAAGGTGAGGCCAAGTGTCGGTCAAGCTGTTCCAGCCAATCGTTAGCGTTCATGTGCCTATCCATAGCGGATCCGTTCCGGTCTGGCTATTTGCCATGAAAGCCTCTCATTCATCAAGAGGTCCAACCTCGATTACTGACCTTAAGACACTTACAGATAGTTTTGATAGAGCTTTGCCAAGCGCGTGGTCGGAATGCGAGGAAGGGCAATATTTGTTACATGACTTGTGACAGGTAGAGCAGCGAAAGCAGGAGTCATAGCTGTAGGAGCCCGGATTCATTGATTGGGGTCCTTACGTCCTTGTAGTTCTGGATGTACTGCCGGGAGGACCTGCGCAAGCTCAAGCGCATCACCCTGTTGTGGGACTACATCCGCGAGGTGACCGAGGCCAATGCGCCGTTGCTGATGGGCGAGACGCGGGAGATGAAGTTCGCTCAGGGCTGAGCGTGCGCATCATCGCGGGGCAAGCCCGCTCCCACTGCCCCGCGATGCGCGCGTCAATCAGACGCCACCACGATCGACACCCGGCGATTCTCCATGCGCCCGGCGCTGGTGCGGTTGTCCGCCACTGGCTGGCTGCTGCCCATGCCACGAGTCTGGATGTTCTGTGGCTGCATGCCGATCCCGATCAGCGCGCGGGCCACGCTCTGGGCGCGGCGCTCGGAGAGCTGCTGGTTGTAGGCGGCCTTGCCCGAGGCATCGGCATGGCCGTCGATGCGCACCCGCTGGATATCCACCGACAGCAACGCCTTGCCGATGCGCTGGACGATATCCTCGCTCTGGCGATTGAGGCTATCCAGATCGCTGCCGAACAGCACCTTGCCGGACAGGTCGAACGCCCAGCCCTCGTCGGTCGGGGAGAAACCCTCGCGCTCGAGCACCGCGACCTGTTCGGGCGTCAGGCCCTTGGGCGGCACGCTCTGGCAACCCACCAACGCCAACAGCGCCAGCAGGGCGAACAACGGGAAACGCAGCAAGGAAAAACGATCGATCACGGTTCAGCTCCTGTTCTTCACATCCGTGGCGCTGCGTTCCGGCTGCGCCACTTGCCAATGGCCACGGCGATTGCGCTTGGCCTGATACATCGCCGCGTCGGCGGCATTGAGCAGACTGGCCGGGTCACGGCCATCGTCCGGGTAATAGGCGATACCGACACTCAGCGAGGTGGTGATGCTGGTGCCGTCCTCCAGCTGCACCGGCAGCTTCATGCTGGCGACGATCTTCTCGGCGATGCGCTGGGCGTCTTCGCGCGAGTGCAGGGGGGTCAGCAACACCGCGAACTCGTCGCCGCCCAGCCGCGCCACCAGGTCATGCTCGCGCAGCTGCGCCCGCACCCGGCTGGCAACGCTCACCAGCACTTGGTCGCCCACCGCGTGGCCAAGGCTGTCGTTGATCTGCTTGAAGTGATCGCTGTCGAGGAACAGCAGCGCCAGATGCTCCTCGTGGCGCGCGGCGGTGCGCAGGCTGCGGTTCAGCCGGCCCTCGAAGAAGGCCCGGTTGGGCAAGCCGGTGAGGCTGTCGTGGCTGGCCTGGTGGGCGAGGCTCTCGTTCTCGCTCTGCAGATGGCTGTGCCAGGCCTCCAGCTCATCGAGCAGGGCATTGAAGTCATTGCCCAGTTCATTGAGTTCGGCGATCTGCGTCTCGGGCACCCGGCGATCGAAACTGCGTTCGCGCCGCGCCGCATGCGCGACGCTGGCCAGGTTGCGCAGCGGCCGGATGATGTCGCCGAACAGCCGGCGCGACAGGTACAGCGCCAGCCCGGCGCTGAGCAGCGTACAGATCAGGATGCCCACCAGCCCGCTGAGCAGGAAACGCACCAGGCTGCCCCCCTGCCCCGTCAGCTCGATATGCCCGACCTGCTGGTTCATGTGCAGCACCGGCATGTTGATCGGCTCTTCAAGCAGGCCGCGCGCCACCTCCATCTGCACCCGGGAGATCAACCCCTGCTCGTCGCGCTGCCAATGGGCGAGCAGATCGCCATCGTTGTCGTAGACCTTGGCATCGGCGACTTCCTCGGTGGTCGCGATCAGGGCCAGCGCCTCGTTGGCCGCGGCACTGTCATCGAACACCACGGCAGCCTCGACGGTGTAGGTGATGGAGCGGGCGATCAGGTGCAGGTTGTGATTGGCATAGACACGCAAGGCCAGTACGCCAAGCAGGGTCACCAGGACCCCGGCCAGGCCAGCCGCGAGCAACGCGGCCGCCAGGTGACCACGCCCGAGCACCGCGCGCAGGGTCGGCCGGCTGAAGGACCGGAGGGCGCGTTTCATGGCTGTACCGCCCGTCGACGCGACAGCTGCAGCACGCTGGGGTGGATACGCACGCCGCTGCGTGCCACCGAGTCGAGGTTGACGTCGAAGGCCACCTGCCGATCACTGACCCGCAGGCAGAAAAGGCTGCCCACCGTGCAGGAGTCATCGGCCTCGCTGATGCTCAGGACCGGATGGCCGCTGATCGCCTGGAACAGGCGCTCGCGCTGGCGGGTGTCGAGCTTGCCGATATAGACCGCGTCGCAGGCACTGGCCACGCCCGGGTCGTCGGCCAGCAGGCGGCGCACCTGCAAGGGTCGCCCGGACTGCTGCGTGTTGCCCTTGATCAGATCGTCGGCATACTCGGTCGGGCCGACCAGGCACAGGCGCAAAGGGTTGGGTTCGGCGGGCCAGCGCGCGTAGCTGAGAATGCCCAGCACCACCTGGGTCACGGCCCTGGCCCGTTGCTGCACCTGGGCGTCCGGCACGGCGCCAGCCGCCCAGGCGGGTGTGCCGGTCAACAACAGCGTGGCCATCAGCAGCGCGAGCGCACGGCCCGTCACTCGTCCCAGGGCCGAGACAGCCACTGTCATGGAGGGAAATCTCACAAAAAGTTTCCGGATATTGCCGCAACGATAGCATATCGGCGGCAAACTCCAGCGTCAGACTTGCTCCAGCATCAACCCTGAAATCCGCCGCACCTTGCGCCCTACCGCCTCCTCGAAGATCCCGGCGCGCGGCTCGATCAGGCTGAAGCAATGCTTGGCCCGGGTGATGCCGGTGTACACCAGTTCCTTGGTCAGAACCGGATTCAGCGCATCGGGCAGCACCAGCGTGGTGTGACTGAACTCGGACCCTTGGGACTTGTGCACGGTCATCGCGAACACGGTCTCCACTTCGCTGAGCCGGCTGGGCAGGACGAACCGCACCCCACCGCTGCCATCGTTGCGCGGGAAAGCCACACGCAGCAAAGCCTCGCCTTGCTCGTCCGGCAGGCGCAGGGCGATGCCGATATCGCCGTTCATCAGGCCAAGGCCATAGTCATTGCGGGTCACCAGCACCGGACGGCCCTCGTACCAGGGCTGCTGGCTGTCGATCAGCCCGGCGTTGTGCAGTACCCGCGCGACCCGCTCGTTCAGGCCCTCCACGCCCCAGGCCCCTTTGCGCACCGCGCACAGCAACTGGAACGCCTCGAAGCTGCGCAACACCTCTGCCGCCCAGTGCTCCCAGCGCGGGTCATCGGCGGGCGTGCCCGGCGGCGGTCGCAGGCGTCCGATGCTGCGCAGGTAGCCGCGATAGCCCTGCGGCCCGTCAGGGCCCTGGCCATGGCCATCGAGCAGCAGGCGATCGAAGCGCTTGTCGTGCTCGCCGCCGAGCGTCAGGCAGAAAACGTCCGCTGGCTGGCTCGCCAGCAGGGCGCGGGCATCCTGGGCCAGCTGGCGATTGACCAGACGCGCCAGCTGGCCGATGCCGCTGCCCTCGCCGAAGCGGCGCGAATGGCGCAGCATCACGATCTGCTGGGCGAGCGGGTTGCGCGGCTCGTTCCCCGGCGTCAGGCCACTTTGGGCCAGGGACTGCCCGCCCACCTGCTCCAGCCAGGCCACGGTCTGCGACCAGTAGCAGCCATCCTCGGCATCGCGACACAGATCGCCCAGCACCGCCCCGGCCTCCACCGAGGCCAACTGGTCCTTGTCGCCCAGCAGCACCAGCCGCGCATTGGCTGGCAAGGCGTCGAGCAGGTTGGCCATCATCTCCAGGTCGATCATCGACGCTTCGTCGACCACCAGCACATCGAGCGGCAACGGGTTGCCCGCGTGGTGGCGGAAGTGGCGCGAGCCCGGGCGACTGCCCAGCAGGCGATGCACGGTGCTGACCTCGGTGGGGATCTGCGCGCGTACCTCGCTGCCCACCTGCAAGCGCTCCACCTGCTGGCCGATGGACTCGGTCAGGCGCGCCGCGGCCTTGCCGGTCGGAGCCGCCAGGCGGATGCGCAGGGGCCGGCCCTGTTCGACCGCGGGCCCTTGCAACAACGCCAGCAGGCGTACCACGGTCGTGGTCTTGCCGGTCCCCGGGCCGCCGGTGATCACACTGAAACCGGCACGGGTCGCCAATGCGCAGGCCAGCTTCTGCCAGTCCACCGCCCCCGCTGCCTCGCCATTGTCGAACAGCTGCGACAGGCGAGCCGCCAGGTCGGTCGGCTGCGCCAGCCGGCGCGCCAGACGCTCGTGCAGGGCGCAGTCGATACGCCGCTCATAGGCCCAGTAGCGCCGCAGGTACAGGCGCTCGGCGCTCGTTACCAGGGGCCGGGCACCCTGCCCCGCGCCATCGCCGTCGGCCACCAGGGCACTCGCGGCGATCCGCCGCTGCCAGGTGTCCAGATCGAGGCCGGACAGCAGTTGCGAGGGCAGCAGCAACGGCCCGGCCAGGGCATCGCCTTCAGGTGGCAGCGACAGGGCGAAATCCGGCTCGGCCAAGGTCTGGCGCAGGTCGAGGCAGACATGGCCATGGCCGAGCTGATGGCTGGCCAGCGCCGCCGCCAGCAGCACCAGGGGATCGCTGCCCGGTGCGCGCTCTTCGAGAAAGGTCACGAAGGCGCGGTCCAGGGCACGCAGCCAGCCACGCTCGACCCAGCGATCGAGCAGCGCCAACAAATCCTGGCTGCGCTGCAGCGGCGCCAGGGCGCTCAGGTGTTCCGCCTGCAGCGGCGTGGGCAGCAGGTCGTCGAGATGGCGGCTCATGGCGCGGCTCCGGCAAACAGGTCGTGTTGTTCGGGTTCATGCTCGCCCCGGAACATCGCGTCGAGCTGCTCGATCAGCGCCCGCGGCGGTCGCGCATGATACAGCCCGTGCCCGGCCGAGGTGACACCGCGCAGGAAGATGAACAGCGCGCCGCCGACATGCCGGTCGTAGTCGTAGTCCGGCAGGCGCGCGCGCAACTGACGGTGCAGGGCCAGCAGGTAGAGCACGTACTGCAGATCGTAGCGATGCTCGAGGATCGACTGCTCCATCGCCAGGGCGCCATAGGCCTGGGCATCCGGGCCAAGCCAGTTGGATTTGTAGTCGGCGACGTAGTAGCGCCCGTCGAGCTCGAACGCCAGGTCGATGAAGCCTTTGAACATGCCGTTGAGCAGGGTCGGCTGAGCAGCCGGACGCGCCGCGCCGCCGTGGGTGTGGCGCGCGACCAGTTGATCGAGGCGCACGGCGTCGACCTGATGGCTGGCGAACCAGAACTCCATTTCGATCTGGTACTGGCTCAGCCCCGCCAAGGTCAGGGTGGCGTCCTGCAGGAGCATGGGCTGACCCAGCAGCTGCTGCAGCCATTGCGTCAACGTGGGAATCCAGCCGGTCCAGTCACGCCGGTTGCAACGCCGGCCGACGGTACGCTCGATTTCCCCCGGCTGAGCGCTGACCTCGGCGAACCCCTCACGGCCAGCCCATTCGAGCAGACCGTGGAGGAAGGTCCCAGGACTCGGCCCCCGTGGGAAGCGATGGATATCGCCCGCCTCGGCAGGCACCTCGCGCAGCGCCTGGCTGTCCAGCAACTCGTCGTCCAGCAACTGCTGAGCCTGGGAACTGTCGGCGACGAGGGTCTGGTCACCCACCCGCAAGGCGCTGTAGGAGGCGATCCACCAATGCTCCGCGGCGGCGCGACGCGGCTTGCGCGGCGGCAGCAGCTCGCTGTGGCTTTGCGGCGCGCGATAGCGTTGCGTGCCGACCTCGGGCAGCGGCCCTCGGTCGATGGCCGGACAGCCCGTCATCAAGGCCTGGAGCCAGTCGTCCAGCTGGCTGGACGCCGCCAGCGGCAAGCCACCGCCGAGCAGATAGCCCAACGCCGAGCGATGCAGCTGCGAGCTGCGCTGGGTACCGCGCTTGAGATCGGCGATACCCAGCCAGCAAGCGTACTGGGCACGGGTCAGGGCGACGTAGAGCAGGCGCAGATCCTCGGCCAGGCGCTCGTCGTCGGCGCGCTCGATCTGCGCCGCATCCGGCGCCAGGGTCAGATGGGCGACGCCGTCGTCATCGTGCCAGCCCAGTGGCAGGCGCTGGCCATCCACCGGCTTGCTGGTGCAGATGAACGGCAGGTACACCAACGGATATTCCAGGCCCTTGGACTTGTGGATGGTCACCACCTTGACCAGTTGCTCGTCGCTCTCCAGGCGCAGGATCTGCTCTTCCCCCGCCTGCCCGGCATTGGCCAGGTGCTCGGCGAGGTGACGGATCAGCGCCTGCTCGCCATCCAGCTCGCCCGCCGCCTGTTGCAGCAGTTCGGCCAGGTGCAGGAGGTTGGTCAGCACCCGCTCGCCATCGCTGCGCCCGAGCAACGCGCGCGGCAACTGGAAGTCGTGCAGCAGGCGGCGCAGCATGGGCAGCACGCCCTGGCGTTGCCAGACCTCGCGATAGCGACGAAAACGCATCACCCAGCCCTCCCAGACCCGCTCGTCCTGGTTCAGACGCTCCAGCTCGATGAGCGGCAGGTCGAGGGTCAGGCTGGCCAGGGCAGCCTTGAGCAGGCGCTCGGAATCCGGCTCGGCGCAAGCCTTGAGCCATGCCAGCAGGTCGTGGGCTTCCTGGGCGGCGAACACCGAGTCCTTGTCCGACAGGTACACGCTGCGTACATCGCGGGCGGCCAGCTCGGCGCGAATCAATTGCGCCTCACGGCCGTCACGCACCAGGATGGCGATATCGGACGGCAGGCAGGGTCGCAGCGTGCCAGCGGCGTCGACGAACCCGGTGACACCTCGCTGACCGCCCTCGAGCAGGTCGACGATATGGCTGGCGCAACTGGCCGCCAGTCGCTGGCGATACACGGCGCTGGAGACCGGCTCATCGCTCTCCAGTTGCCAGCAGTGCAAGGCCGCGCTCGCCTGCCCGTCGATCGACAGCTGTTCGCCACGGCCCTTGGCGCGCACCTCGACGAAGGGCAACGGATTGTCGCCCTCGACGCGGAACAGGAAGGCGCCGCGGCCTTCGCGACGCTCCTCGGCCTGGAGGAATACCCGGTTCACCGCCGCGACCATGGGCAGGCTGGAGCGGTAGTTGGTGTCCAGGCTGTGCAGGCGCCCTGCGGTGGCACGGCGCGCGGCGAGGTAGGTGAAGATGTCGGCGCCACGGAAGGCGTAGATCGCCTGCTTGGGGTCGCCGATCATGAACAGGCCGGTCTGCGGGTTGTTCTCACCGATGCGGTAGATGCGTTCGAAGATGCCGTACTGGATCGGATCGGTATCCTGGAACTCGTCGATCAGGGCGACCGGAAACTGCTCGCGAATCAGGCCAGCCAGACGCTCGCCCGCCTCGCTGCCCAGGGCCTGCTCAAGGCGCAGCAGCATGTCGTCGAAGCCCATCTCGGCACGGCGACGCTTCTCCAGCTCGAAACGCGCCGAGACCCAGGCGGCGGCATGCTCCAACAGGCGGGCATCGGGGCTGGCGAGGCCGTGCAACTGCTCACGCAAGGTCTCCATGGCCTGCAGCGCCGGGTGCTCGGGCGGCTCGCCGGACTTCCAGGCTTCGGCCAGGCCGGTGGGGGTAAGGCGGGTGAAGCCGGTGCCCAGGTCCAGCTCCATGGCCTGCTCGTCACCGGACCAGGCGCGCAGTTTATCGAACCAGGGCTCGAAGTAGCGTGCCTGCAGCTTGCGACCATCGGCCTGCTTGGCGGCCACGGCATCGCGGCAGATCTGCTGCAGTTCATCGGCCCAGGCTGCCCAGGGGGCCTTGAGCAGGGCCAACTGCTCGTTGCGCTGACGCAGGGTCGCGTCAATCAGGGCCTGCGGCTCCTGCTCGTCCGCCTGGCCGCGAACACGACCGAACAGCGGCCTGATCCTCGGCAACAGCGCATCGGGGCTGCCCCAGTTGCCGCGTACCCAGGCCAGCGCCTCGCCACGCATGCCGTAGCAGAAGCGCCGCCAATAGTCGCGCATGACCTGGCCAAGCAGCTCGCTGTGGTCGGTTTCCAGGCTCTGGGTGAACAAGCTGCCGCTGTCGAACGCGTGCTCGCGCAGCATGCGCTGGCACCAGCCGTGAATGGTCGAGACCGCGGCTTCGTCCATCCACTGCACGGCAACCTCCAGGCGGCTGGCGCAACGTGACCAGTGCGCCTGTGGATAATCGTCGCGCAGCAGGTGCAGCAGTGGATCGGCGTCTTCGAGCTCGCCGCGGAAGAAACGCGCGGCTTCGGCCAGCCGCGTCCGGATCCGTTCACGCAGCTCCTTGGTGGCCGCGTCGGTGAAGGTCACCACGAGGATCTGCGGTGGCAGCAGCTCCCGGTCGAAGCCCTGCTCGCCACCATGGCCGAGGATCAGCCGCAGGTACAAGGCCGAGATGGTGAAAGTCTTGCCGGTGCCGGCGCTGGCCTCGATCAGCTGGCTGCCGTGCAGAGGGAAACTCAGCGCCAGGGGGCGGGTCTGGTTCATTGGGCAGTCTCCGGGCTACCCAGGGTCTGCCAGGGTGCCGCGAACAAGGGCCGATACAGGGACTCGCACCAGCCATCGAATGTCTCATCCACGGTCATTGCGGCGAAATCACGATACTGGCGAACCAGTGCCAGGCTTTCGCTGCGCTCACCGAAGCTGTTCTGGCCGTCGCCCTCGTAGGCGCGGGCCGCAGCGGCCAGGGCCTTGTCCGGATCCTCCTGGGCCAGCCAGGCGAACGCGGTCTTGGCCGCGACCGGCAGCGGAGCATTCATGCCGGCCTGACGGGCCAGCATGAGCTCACCCAGTCGCTGCGCCGCCTGGTCCTGGGGCAGCGGGGCCAGCAGCAAGGTCAGGTCGCTGGCGACCAGCGCGCTGTGCAGCGGATAGCCCGAGGCGCAGGCGGCCAGGTGCATGACCCAGGCTGGTATCAGGCGATGCCACTTCAGGTTGTTGCGCCCGGCGCTCAGAGTATTGGGCACGGTAGCGATGCTCAACAGGCTTTGGTCCTCGGCCTGGTACACCCGACCAAGCCAGCCCTCCAGGCGGTGCGGCCCCTGCTCGAACTGGATCGGCAAGGCGCCCTCGACCAGCGTTGGCCAGCGCTGCAGCAAATGCCTGTGACGTTGCAGCAGGTCCGGCAGGGGCTGGATCAGTTCGGCCTGCAGCGCCTCGCCGAACCCGGCCAGGGGCAGCAGCCCGCAGGCCTGGAGCCGCCGAGCCTGGGCCTGCAACGCTTGTTCGGCGTTCTCCGGATCCGCCAGAGCGGCACCGAGCAGGCTCTCGCTCAGGCCATAGCGTTGCAACGCATCGAGCGCGAAGGGCTCCTCGTCCGGCGTGGGCGCCTCCAGGGCCTCGAAGAACACCTTCAGGCGCTGGCTGAAGAAATGCCGCACCGGGTGTCGCAGAAAGTCCTGCAGTTGCACCAGGCTCAGTGGCTCGTCGCTGCTGAAGGGCGGCAGCTCAGCCTGCGCACCCTCGCTATGGTTTTCCGACTGATGCAGGCCAAGCCATTCGTGGGCGAAGCTGAACAGCGGGCTGCCTTTCTGGAAGTAGCGCGGGCTGAAAGGCTGCAACGGGTGCTCCTGGGTCAGCGCGTGCAACAGCTGCTGCCCGTGGTCCTCGCGCTGCCCGTCTTTGGCGCCCGCCAACCGCCAGCCTGCGGCCAAGTGATCGCGCAACTGCCCGATCAGCACCGAGGCCGGGCGCTCGCTGTTGTCGCGAATGCTGCGCCCGACCCAGCTGACGTAAAGCTGATCGCGCGCCGACAGCAAGGCTTCGAGCAACAGGTAGCGGTCGTCTTCCCGACGGGAGCGGTCACCCGGACGATAGTCACTGGCCATCAGGTCGAAATCCAACGGCGGCTGGGCGCGAGGATAGTCGCCATCATTCATGCCCAGCAGGCAGACCACGCGAAACGGGATGGCACGCATCGGCATCAGCGTACAGAAGTTCACCGAGCCGGCCAGGAAGCGCTGGGACAACTTGCCCTGGTCGAGCCCCGACAGCCAGGCCTCGCGCACCACGGTGAGCGGCAGCAGATCCTCCAGACCAACCGCCTCGCAGGTCTCCAGCCAGGTGTCACGCAGGTCCTGGAGCTGTACCAGAAGCAATTCGTCGTGCTCGTTTTCGGCCAGAAAGAAAACCTGCAGCAGGGCATGCAAGCGCTCCCCCCACGCCTGCGCCGACGCAGGCTGGGACAAGGTCTGGCAGGCAATGTCCAGCGCGTCGAGCAAAGCCACCAGCGGACCGATCAAGGCCGCATCCAGACCGCCGATCTCGTCATACGGCTCGATGCCATCGCACGCCTCACCCACGCCGACCGCATAGCCCAGCAACATGCGCCGCAGGCCGAATCGCCAGCTGTTCTGTTCCAACCCTTCGGGCAATCCGAGGGTCGCCCGCTGTTCGGCGCTCAGCCCCCAACGGATACCGGCGCCTTCGATCCAGCGATGCAGCGTTGGCAGGTCGCTTTCCTGGATCGCGAAGCGAGCGCGCAACGCTGGCACGTCCAGCAGGTCGAGCACTTCGCTGACGGCGAAACGGCTGTCAGGCAACTTCAGCAAGTGCTCGAGGGCGATCAGCAGTGGATCGCGACCACGCTGGCCTTGGTCGGTCAGGGTGAAAGGGATGTAACGCGGGTCGCTGCGCTCGAGCTGTCCGAACACGGCCCGAATATGCGGCGCATAGGTATCGATGTCCGGCAGCATGACGATGACGTCGCGGGGGCGCAACGTCGGATCGGCACTGAAGCGGGCCAGCAGCTGATCGTGCAGGATCTCGACTTCGCGCTGTGGGCTGTGGGCGATATGGAAACGGACCGTGCGATCCTTGTTCGGATCGACAGCCGGCCACTGTTCACGGGTTTCAGCCAAGGGGCGAAGCTCGAGAATGTCGTCCTGCAGTTGGTTGAGCAGGGTTTGCGGTTGGCCTTCGCTGAACAGGTCGATGCGGCCATCGCTGAAGACATTCTGATAACTGCCGGGATCGTCATAGCTGTCGAGCAGGTTGATGTAGTCACGCCCTTGCTTGCCCCAGGCGGCCAACAGCGGGTGCGCGTGCTGGTGCAACGACTCATCGTCCAGTTGCAGCGGCATGCCCTGCTTGCGTTGCTGGCGTTTGTACTGATGGCGCAGCAGGTCCTTGTCCGCCACGATATCGCCCCAGTGGTGGCGACAGGGATTATGCACGCACAGCAACACCTGACTGAAACGCGCCAGGCCCGCCAGGGCCTCCAGGATCTGGGCCGGCAACGACGAGATGCCAAAGACAATCAGGCGCGCCGGCAGGCCCGGCGGGGCTTGTTCAAGTCTGTTGATCCGCTCGATGAAGCGTTGGTGAACACCGGCTCGGCTTTGCGCCATGCCCTCTTCGCCCACATCCTCGAGCAGGATCCGCCACAGTTCGGCCTGCCAGCGATTGCCACTGGCCAGGGGCTTGCGCTCGCCACGTGCGCTATTGAGCACATGGTTGCCCTGGGCCCAGTCTTTCAGCCAGTCGGCGCGATACACCTGATACTGGTCGAACAGGTCGGCCAGGCGCTCGGCCAGCTGGTAGCGCTTGCGCAGGTCGCTGTCGTCAGTGAGGAAGCGGCGCAAGGGCTCGAAGTACGGGCGTTCGATCACCTCCGGCAGCAGGCGCATCAGGCGCCAGGTCAGAGGCGCCTTGTCGAGCAGCGACACTGCAGGAATTTCGTCACGGCCCAGCACGCGACGGTACAACTGCCACATGAAACTACCCGGCAGCTGCACATCGATGGCCGCGGCGATGCCACAGCCGCCCTGATCATCGTCCTGTGGGTCTTCTGCCAGGGCCAGCTTCAGCCACTGGGCAATACCATTGCTCTGCACCAGGGCGATTTCGTTTTCCAAGGGGGCCAGGGGATAACGGCGCATCACGCTCACCACCAGGTTGCGCAAGTCATCCAGGCGGTTGCCCTGGACGATCATGAAACCTGGATGCAATGAGGTGGTACTAGCCATTGGGTGTCCTCTGAAGGGCGGATGGGCGCGCCGGGGAACCATATCACGGGCGACTCTTTTCCGATCCGAA
>NZ_JAOCDM010000072.1 GCF_029840925.1 Pseudomonas sp. GD03858 | reverse complement strand
CGCCCGGACCAAGGTCCAGGCGTTCTCGTTCAGCAGATCAAGCGATCACTTGCCTTCCCAGCGCTTGAGCACCAGGGTGGCGTTGGTGCCGCCGAAGCCGAAGCTGTTGCTCATGACCGTGTCGATCTTGGCGTTCTCTTCGGTCTTGCGCAGTACCGGCAGGTCGGCGACCTCCGGGTCCAGCTCGTCGATGTTGGCGGAGCCGGCGATGAAGTTGTTCTCCATCATCAGCAGGCAGTAGATCGCCTCGTGCACGCCTGCGGCGCCCAGCGAGTGGCCCGACAGGCTCTTGGTCGAGCTGATCTTCGGTGCCTTGTCGCCGAACACTTCACGCACGCCCTTCATCTCGGCGACGTCGCCGACCGGAGTGGAAGTGCCGTGGGTGTTCAGGTAGTCGATCGGGGTGTCGACGGTGGACAGCGCCTGCTGCATGCAGCGGATCGCGCCTTCGCCGCTCGGGGCGACCATGTCGTAGCCGTCGGAAGTGGCGCCGTAGCCGACGATCTCGGCGTAGATCTTGGCGCCACGGGCCAGGGCGTGTTCCAGCTCCTCGACCACCACCATGCCGCCGCCGCCAGCGATGACGAAACCGTCACGGTCGGCGTCGTAGGCGCGCGAGGCCAGCTCAGGGGTTTCGTTGCGCTTGGTCGACAGGGCGCCCATGGCATCGAACAGGAACGACTGGCTCCAGTGCTCTTCCTCACCGCCACCGGCGAAGACGATGTCCTGCTTGCCCCACTGGATCTGCTCCAGGGCGGTGCCGATGCAGTGCGCGGAGGTGGCGCAGGCCGACGAGATCGAGTAGTTGATGCCCTTGATCTTGAACGGAGTGGCCAGGCACGCCGACACGGTGCTGCCC
Organism: Pseudomonas sp. GD03858; assembly: GCF_029840925.1. GTDB lineage: Bacteria > Pseudomonadota > Gammaproteobacteria > Pseudomonadales > Pseudomonadaceae > Aquipseudomonas. The sequence continues at coordinate 26,026 of NZ_JAOCDM010000072.1, read as the reverse complement.
ATGGTGCGGGTGACACGGTAGGGGCCGACACGCTTGACGCCTTTTTCGCGCAGGGTGTCCAGGGCTTCCATCTGGTTCAGGGTGGAAGCGCCGCCGGAGCCGGCAACCAGGCCGGTGCGCGGGTTGGAAACCTGCTCTTCGGTCAGGCCGGCGTCCTTGATCGCGTCCTGCATGGCGAGGTACGCATAGGCGGCGGCGTGGCCGACGAAGCGATAGACCTTGCGGTCGATCAGCTCTTCGAGGTTGAGGTCGATGGAACCGGAAACCTGGCTACGCAGCCCCATTTCCTTGTATTCCGGGTTGTAACGAATACCCGGACGGCTGTTGCGCAGGTTTTCGGTGACGGTAGCTTTGTCATTGCCCAGGCACGATACGATGCCCAGACCAGTGATCACGACGCGGCGCATGCGAATAACCCTTAGAAATTGTCAGTGGAGGTGAACACGCCGACCCGCAGGCCTTCGGCGGTGTAGATCTCGCGACCGTCGACGCTGACCGAGCCGTCGGCGATGGCCATGTTCAGCTTGCCCTTGAGGACGCGCTTGATGTGAATGTTGTAAGTGACTTTCTTGGCGGTGGGCAGTACCTGGCCGAAGAACTTCACTTCGCCCGAACCCAGGGCGCGACCACGGCCCGGCAGGCCTTGCCAGCCGAGGAAGAAGCCAACCAGCTGCCACATGGCATCCAGGCCCAGGCAGCCCGGCATCACCGGATCGCCTTCGAAGTGGCAGGCGAAGAACCACAGGTCCGGATTGATATCCAGCTCGGCGACCAATTCACCTTTGCCGAACTTGCCGCCTTCTTCGCTGATGTGGGTGATGCGATCGACCATCAGCATGTTCGGGGCGGGCAGTTGCGCATTACCGGGGCCGAACAGCTCACCGCGACTGCAGCGCAGCAGGTCTTCCCGGGTAAAGGCGTTTTGTTTGGTCATGCGAGCTCCTCAATAACCCCCTGCGGCAGGGGACGAATCTTCCCGGCCGGCCCGAATCGCTTTGCATCCGGGGCGGCAGCCTACAGGTAGACTATTGCGTTGTGGTGAAAGTCACAGTGCACCCGGCGAAAGAAGTACAGGTGTGCACTGAAATGTTATTTTCCGGCCCTGAGGCGTTCCTGTCCAGTCCTTAAGACTGCCGCACTTTAGCATTTATCGCCAGTCGCGGTTGCCGGACCGGGTAACCAGCGACGCAGGGTGCGCTGCAGGTCGGTGCGCTTGAACGGCTTGCTCAGGTAGTCGTTCATGCCCGCGGCCAGGCAGCGTTCGCGATCGCCCTGCAAGGCGCTGGCGGTCAGGGCGATGATCGGCAGGTCGGCGGCCTTGTGTCGCAGGCGGATACGGCGGGTGGCCTCGAAACCATCCATGTGCGGCAAGCGGCAGTCCATCAGCACGGCGACGAACGATTGCTGGTCGACCAGGTCGACGGCCTGGGTGCCATCGATGGCCAGGCCGACCTCGAAGCCCAGGCTGCGCAGCATGGCCTCGATCACGCTCTGGTTGACCGGGTTGTCCTCCACCAGCAGGATTCGCCCGCCGCGGCCGTGTGCCAGGTTGTCGCGCGTTGCCGCGCCAGGCAGGGCGATCGGTGCGCTGGCCAGTGCAAGCGGCATCTCCAGGGTAAAGGTCGAGCCCAGTCCTTCGCGGCTTTCGCCACGCAACTGACCGCCCATGCGCTCGGCCAGGGTGCGGGCGATGGAAAGACCCAGGCCGGTGCCGCCGTAACGCCGGGAAATCGAGCTGTCGGCCTGCTGGAAGGCGACGAACATCATCTCCAGGCGTGTGCTGTCGATACCGATGCCGGTGTCGCGCACCGTGCAGGTCAGCCAGATCAGTTGACGGTCGAGTACCTGCCAGCGCGCCTCGATGGCCACTTCGCCGCGCTCGGTGAATTTCAGCGCATTGCCCACCAGGTTCAGCAGGATCTGGCGGATCCGCGTCGGATCGCCCATCACCTGCAGGTGCTCGATGCCAGGTGGTAGTTGCAGGCGCAGGTTCAGCCCGCGTTGCTGGGCGGAATGCTGGAATGACTGGACGCTGCTGGTGATCAGCTCGCCGACGTTGAAATCGATGTGCTCGAGCTCCAGCGTGGTGCGTTCGATCCGCGAGAAGTCGAGGATGTCGTTGATCACCTTGAGCAAGTGCCCAGTGGACTCGCTGGCCACCGCGGTGTATTCGGCCTGTTCGCCGGTCAGCTCGGTGGTCTCGAGCAGTTGCAGCATGCCCAGCACGCCGTTCATCGGCGTGCGCAGCTCGTGGCTCATCATCGCCAGGAAGTCCGACTTGGCACGGTTGGCCTGTTCGGCCTCTTCGCGGGCCTGGATCAGCTGCCCCATGGCCTGTTGCTGTTCGTGGGCCGCCTGGTCGAGGGCGCTGGCCAGGTTGTTGATGTGCCGGGCCAGGTGGCCCAGCTCGCTGTCGTCGACCACCGGCAGCGGCGCATTGAAGTCGCCCTGCTGGATCGCCCGTACCGCGTCGCCCATGTCGCTGATCGGCTTGGACAGGCTCATGGCCAGGCGCCGAGCCAGCAGGAAGGTGAACAGCAGCGCGAACAACGCCAGGATTGCGGCCTTGATCACGATCTCCTGCTGGCGCTGGCTGAAGGCGTCATCGGACATGCCGACAATCACGCGGCCCAGGTAGTCGTCGCCGATGCTCGGCGGTGGCATCCTGCCTTGCAGGAAGTCGTTGTCCAGGCGGATCTGCTGCAGGCGGATCGGCGCCTGGAACACCTCGACACGCTGGGCGCGGCTGAGGCTTTCGTCGGGCTGCTCCACGTACACCAGGATATGGTTACGGCTGTCCTGGACCTCCAGGAAGCGCACGTGGGGAATGCTGAGCGTGGCCCGCATCAGGCTGTCGAGCACCTCGTTGTTGCCCGAGATCACCCCGTATTCGGACGCCGGGGCCAGCTGGTTGGCGATCAGTTGCCCGGTGTGATTGAGCTCCTGGCGCAAGTCCTGGATACGCACGAAGGTGAAGAAGCTGATCAGCAGCAACGTCAGCAACAGGGCAGGGCCCAGGCTGATGATCTGGGTGCGGGTATGGATGTCCCAGCTCAGGCGTTTGCTCATGGGGTGGTGGCTCCTTCGACGAGGGCCAGCGCGGCGGCGGCGGGGTCGATGGTTTCCAAACCTAGGGCGCGGGCCACCTGCTGGTTGCCGCTGACGCCAAAGTGTTCGGGATAAAGGCTGCGTGGCCAGCGGGCGGGTGGCTGGTCGAGCAACCGCTCGAGCACGGCCAGCCAGTCCTCCTGGTCGCTGTAGGTGCTGGCCAGGGCGCCGGCCCGCACGAACCCGGCGTTCGGCCCGATCAGCGCCATCTGCCGGCCATAGCTGCTGAGCAGCACGTTCTTGGCCGACTTGGAGTTGTACAGGTCGGGGTCGTCCAGCCCCAGTAGCACGTCGCTGTTGTTCAGCAGGTGTTGTAGCGGGCGGCTGTCGCGCAGGTCGGGCCAGTCCTGGGCGATGATCTCCAGGCCCAGTGGGAGGGCTGCCTGGCGCAACTCATCGAGCAGGAAGCGGCTGTGTTCGCCATAGAGGACACCAATGCGCCGCGCCTGGGGCAGCAGGTAGCGGGTCAGGCGCAGCTGGCGGGACAGCGGCGGGTCGCTCCATAGCAGGCTGAGGAATGTCGGGCGCGATGCACCCAGGCGCTGCTGGGCCTGGACGCGGCTCACCCGCAACGCCAGCGCGGGTGGCCCGGCGCTTTCACTCAATCGCCATTCCAGGGCCGGCGTGTCGAGCAGCACCAGGCGCGTGTCGGCCTTGAGCTTGCCCGGGCTCGGCAACTGCGCCACGGTCTGAAAGCGCACCTGGTCGTGGGGGCGGTGCTTGTCCAGCGCGGCGACGAAGCTGCGAATGCCCGGCTGGTCCTCGGCACCGACCAGCAGGACTTCGCTGGCTGACAGCGTTCCCAGGGGCCAGAGGCACAGCAGCAGCAAGCGCAGCACACGGATCATCAGAACTCCAGCTCCGCGCTGAAACTCAGGCGGTGGCGGCTGTCGTAGCGATTCTGCTCGAGGGTGATCGGCTCGTTGTCCAGGCGCTGTTGCCACAGGGCGGCCAGCTCCAGATTGCTGCCTTGTACCTTGAAACGCTTGGCCACGCGCAGGTCGACGCGCTCGTAGCGATAGCGGTTGAGCGCATCGTCACCGTAATAGAAGAGGGCGCTGGACCAACCCTCGCTCCAGTCGCGCATCCAGCCGACCGAGCCGCTGTTGCGCGCGGTCAGGCGGCTGTCGGCCGGGTTGCTGGCCCAGGCATCGACGAAGGCGTAGGTCAGGCGCAGCCGGTCGCGCTGGCTGGCGCGCCAGTCGAACTGCGCTTCGCTGCCGCGAAAGCGTGCCTTGTTGGCGTTACTGGCGATGTACTGGTTGTTTCTCAGCGGCTCGCTGATCATGCCGGTGATCTCGTCGTAGAACAGCTTCACGTCCATGCTCAGCTCGATGTCGCTGAAGTAGCCGTTGTAGCCCAGTTCGCGCGAGCGCATGCGTTCCTGGTCGAGATTGCCCGGACCACGGGTCTTGACGAAGTATTCGCCGTCCTGCAGGCCGTAGCGGTTGGGGGTCAGGTTCTTGACCGTGTAGCTCCAGTTGACGTTGTTCTCGAACATGTCCGGCGAGCGGATCGCCTCGGAGTAAACCGCGCGCAGGCCATGGCGCGGGGTGATCAGGTAGTTCACCGCCATGCGCGGGGTCAGCGAGCTGCCCGACAACTGCGAGCGCTCGTACATCGCCCCGCCCTGGACGATCCAGTGCTCGTCGGCACGCCACTCGAGTTGGCCGAACAGTCGCCAGGTCTGGTCGTCGAGGCTGCCGTTGAAATAGGTCTGCGAGTCGGCCCGGTCATAGCGGTAATTCATGCCGCTGACCAGGCGCAGGCTGTCGGTCAGGCTCAGGGTGTCCTGGATCTCCAGGTCGTAGCGGGTTTCGCGGGTGCTCTGGTCGACGTCGCCGCAGATCGTGTTGCTGCCGCCGCTGGCCCACTGGCCGCGTACCTGCTCCATCAGGGCACCGAGCTCGGGGTCGGAGGTGCTGGGCAGGTCGCCACTGTACAGGTTGCGCGCGACTTTCTCGGCGAAGTTCGAGTCCAGTTGCCACAGTCGGGTCAGCTCCGGGCTGAAGGCAATGGCGGCATCGCAGGCACTCCATACCTGCTGGCGGTCGAAGTGCTGGGCCGAGCCTTGCACATACAGGCTGTGCTCGGGGTTGAAGTCGATGTTCCAGCGGATCGAGCCGGCATAGTCCTTGGCATTGACATCGGCGTTGTCGCCGGCTCTGTAGTTGCCGAAGACCGGTTGGTAGGTATACGGGCGTTGGTTGCTGCCTTCCTTGGCCGCCAGTTGCCACTCCAGGGTCTGATCCGGCGCCAGATAATGGCTGGCGCTGAGGTTGACGCGGTTGAGCCTGCGGCTGTCGCGGTAGTCGCGGCCGTACTGGTCCTTGTCGAAACCGTCGTCCTGCTGGCCCGACAGCGACAAGCGCAGGTCGCCACCGTCCCAGCCGAAGCCCTGGCTGGCGTAATAGTCGTTGATGCCGTCCTGGCCGCGGGTCAGCTTGATCCGCGTGCCGTGGCTGTCGGCGGGGTTGCGGGTGAGAATGTTGACCACCGCCATCAGCGCGTTGGCGCCGTAGCTGACGGTGTTCGGCCCGCGGAATACCTCGATGCGCTCGATGTCCTCGATGGCGACTGGAATGTCGCTCCAGTCCACCGTGGCCAGCCCGGCCCGGTACACCGAGCGCCCGTCGATCAGCACCTGCATGCGCCGGGCGTCGCTGACGTTGCTGCCGTGGTAGTTGACCGTCGGCTGGTTGCCGGCACCGTAGCCGATCATCATCCCCGGCACCAGGCGCAGCAGCTCGGGGATGTCGCGGGCGCCGCTGGCGCGGATCAGCTCGCTGTCGAGCACGGTCATGCTGCCGGGGACCGCCGCCGGGGATTGTTTCAGACGGGTCGCGGTCAGAACCTGGGGCAGGTCCTGGTTGTCGATGAACAGATCATCGGCCACGGCCGGTCCGCCCAGCAGGGCAGTGATCAACAGCAGACGCGGGTAGGGAGGCGTGCCAGCGAACACGGGAGGCCTTGTTTCAGAAATGAATCAGGCATGTTAACCGACCGCGCAGGTTTTGCCAGTGACCCGGATCACCGAAGTCGACCGACGCCCCTGTGGGGGCGGGCCTGCCCGTGAAAGGGCCGGCACTGCCACTGGTTCTGTCGCATGTGCCCCGTATAATGCGCCAGTCGCCACTTACTTTATTGGTTAACGGATTGGATATGACTGAACAGCAACCTGTTGCAGTTCTTGGAGGCGGCAGCTTCGGCACCGCCGTGGCGAACCTGCTGGCGGAGAACGGCCACCCGGTGCGGCAGTGGATGCGTGACCCGGCCCAGGCCGAGGCGATGCGCGTCAACCGCGAGAACCCGCGCTACCTCAAGGGCATCCGCCTGCATGACGGCGTCGAACCGGTCAACGACCTGCTCGCCACCCTGCAGGGCAGCGCGCTGATCTTCGTCGCCTTGCCCTCCAGCGCCTTGCGCAGCGTGCTGGCGCCCCACGCCGAGCTGCTGCGCGGCAAGGGCCTGGTCAGCCTGACCAAGGGCATCGAGGCGCACACCTTCAAGCTGATGAGCCAGATCCTCGAGGAAATCGCCCCCCAGGCGCGCATCGGCGTGCTGTCGGGGCCGAACCTGGCGCGCGAGATCGCCGAGCACGCGCTGACCGCAACCGTGGTCGCCAGTGAGGACGAGGCGCTGTGCCAGCAGGTGCAGGCCGTGCTGCATGGTCGCACCTTCCGCGTCTACGCCAGCAGCGACCGCTTCGGCGTCGAGCTGGGCGGGGCACTGAAGAACGTCTACGCCATCATCGCCGGCATGGCCGTGGCGTTGGGCATGGGCGAGAACACCAAGAGCATGCTGATCACCCGCGCCCTGGCCGAGATGACCCGTTTCGCCGTGAGCCAGGGCGCCAACCCCATGACCTTCCTGGGCCTGGCCGGGGTCGGCGACCTGATCGTCACCTGCTCCTCGCCCAAGAGCCGCAACTACCAGGTCGGTCATGCCCTGGGCCAGGGCCTGAGCCTCGAACAGGCCGTCAGCCGCCTGGGCGAAGTGGCCGAAGGGGTCAACACGCTCAAGGTACTCAAGGCCAAGGCCCAGGAGGTGGGCGTGTACATGCCGCTGGTGGCTGGCCTGCATGCGATCCTGTTCGAGGGGCGCACGCTCAACCAGGTCATCGAGCACCTGATGCGCGCCGAACCCAAGACCGATGTCGATTTCATTTCCACCAGCGGTTTCAACTGAGAAGGAGCGACTTATGAACGATACCCCCGAGCGCGCCGCACGCGAGTCGATCATCCTGCGGGTGCTGTGGATGCTGGTGTTCCTGGTGGCCTGGCAACTGGCCGAGCTGCTGCTTGGCGGCCTGGTGCTGGTGCAGCTGATCTACCGGCTGATTTATGGCGCGCCCAGCGCCAGCCTGATGAGCTTTGGCGACAGCCTCAGCCAGTACCTGGCGCAGATCGGTCGTTTCGGCACCTTCCACACGGACCAGAAACCCTGGCCGTTCGCCGACTGGCCGACCCCGCGCGCGCCGGAAGGCGAAACCCCGCACGCGGTCGAGCCCGCGCCGCATCCGGTGCGTGACGAGGAGCCCAAGCTGTGAAGCTCTGGGTGCTGCGCCACGGCGAGGCCGAGTCGCGGGCCAATACCGATGCCGAGCGGCGCCTGACCGCTCATGGCCGCGAGCAGGTGCTGCACAGTGCCGCCCGGCTGTTGGGCCAGCCGTTGCAGGCGATCATCGCCAGCCCCTATGTGCGAGCGCAGCAGACGGCGGCGTTGGTGCATGGCGCGCTGGGTTTTGCCGAGCCGGTGCGCACGGCGCCCTGGTTGACGCCAGATAGCGACGTGGAACAGGTCATCGGGGAGGTCGAGCGGTTGGGGCTGGAGCATGTGCTGCTGGTCAGCCATCAGCCGTTGGTGGGGGCGTTGGTTGGGATGCTTGCGCATGGTCATCTGCAGCAAACCGTGCCAATGAGCACCGCGACACTGGCGGAGCTGGAAGGGGATTGGCCACTGGCCGGTTTGATGACCATGCGCGCACTTCACGCTCCGGGGTGATTTGCTGCTGCGCTCCTGCAGGTAGTGGGCAGCAGTCGGAGCGTGGGCGAGGTCGCGCGCGTCAACGCAAACGCATCGAGTGAAGTAGGCCGGGCGGATCGAAATTAGAGTCAGGAAAATAGATCTGTCCCGGTTTTTCCGGTCCCGGTTTTTCCGACACCGACCAGAAACCCTGGCCGTTCGCCGACTGGCCGGCGCCGCGCGCGCCGGAAGGCGAAGCCCCGCACGCGGTCGCGCCAGCGCCGCATCCGGTGCGTGACGAGGAGCCCAAGCTGTGAAGCTCTGGGTGCTGCGCCACGGCGAGGCCGAGTCGCGGGCCAATACCGATGCCGAGCGGCGCCTGACCGCCCATGGGCGCGAACAGGTGTTGCACAGCGCCGCGCGCCTGCTCGGCCAGCCGTTGCAGGCGATCATCGCCAGTCCCTATGTGCGAGCGCAGCAGACGGCGGCGCTGGTGCATGGCGCGCTGGGGTTCGCCGAGCCGGTGCGCACGGTGCCCTGGTTGACGCCGGATAGCGATGTGCAGCAGGTCATCGCGCAGATCGAGCGGTTAGGGCTCGAGCATGTGCTGCTGGTCAGCCACCAGCCGCTGGTGGGGGCGTTGGTTGGCATGCTTGAGCATGGTCATCTCCAGCAAGCCGTGCCGATGAGCACCGCGAGTCTGGCGGAGCTGGAAGGGGATTGGCCGCTGGCAGGTTTGATGACCTTGCGTGGGCTTTACGCGCCGGGGTGAGTCGCGGCGGCGTAGTGGGCAGCAGTCGGTGCGTGGAGATCGCGCAAGTCAGTACAAGCGCATTGAGTGGAGGAGGCCGAGCGGATCGAAATTAGAGTAAGGAAAATAGATCTGTCCCTGTTTTCCTACCTGGCGGAGCTGGAAGGGGATTGGCCGTTGGCAGGTTTGATGATGTTGCGAGGCATCAGCGCTCCAAATCGATTGGGGTGAGCAATGCAGGGGTTCCTGGGTGCCATCTTGGCGTGTCCAGGAACCCCCGTATACCACGGGACAAGTCAGATTTCTTCGGCCAGTGTGACGATGTTGTAGAAACCTGTGTGACCTGAAGAGGTCAAACGCAATCTTCGAATTGATTTTCCTTCGGGTGCCAAGAAGTACCAAATAAAAGGCCCACTCTGTGCAACAGCAATAGGCTCATCCTTTTCTCCAGGGTCGCCTGCATTAGAAAAACACTGTGCGCTCACAAAGCTCGTGCTGCCTTTTATGCCGACACAATAGAATTGTCTTTCTTTATTGAATAAAAGCTCGCAGCTCGCCCCTGTGGCGCCACCTGCAGTAATTTTGCGGACGTTTTCGGAATGTGCGCCGACTACATAGCTATGGTTGAGAATTTTTATATTTATGTCTTTGTTGTTATTCAAGGGGACGAAAGTCCTTGAAGTGTAAGTCGTGCCAATGGGTTGCCAAAGGTTTTCCAGGCTCGCCTGCAATGTGCCGGTTTGCGCGATGGACGTTAGCGCAGTGGACAGTATCTGCTCGTCAGCCTCAGCCTCGGGTTGTTGTGAATTTTCCTCCAGCATTTGCGGTGTGAGCCACGACGCGCTGACCCCCGCGACACCATTGGTGGACCATCCTCTGTAGAAGCTTGCAATGTTCGTGAAGAAGCCACCGGGCCTGGTGAAGGTAAGAGTGGCACTCTGTATTCTTCTGCCATCCGTGGGCACGAAATATTGCATGATGGAGTTCTGGACAAAACTCACCGTCTTGCCCGTATCATCCAGGACTACGGGTTGCACTCCGCTGACTAATCCGTCGAAGCTCATATAATGGGGAGGCTCGTCAAAGGTGATTTTGCACTTTGCGCCGGTACCCTGGGCGACGAGCGCATAGCGGTTACTCGCTGATACAAGAAAGGCGCCTTCTAGAATTTCGATCGTCAGTGGAGAGAGGTTGGGGACGTGTTGCCCTGCTCGGAAGGTGGCTCCCGGAGTCAGTCTATCGAAGTATTCGAGCCGCCTCATGCCCAGTCTGGGGTGTCCGCTGGCGCCGACGATGCCAAGGTCGAGCTGTGGAAATTCCTGAGCCCGCTGCTCGTCATTCACCCCGTCGAATGCGACCCTCAGGACAATCGTCAAGCGGCTGCCTTCTTGCAGTCGCTGCAGCTCACTGCGCAGCAGCGGTACCAGCAACCCATTTTCGACGCCGATGTCATCGACAACCCCCGCAAGCCTAACCGGAAACTTGTGGGGCGAGCCGTCTTCGAGAACTCCGCTGGCCCGGATCCAGTAGCGTTGCCCGGCGACAATCAGTGGCCAGGGATCCACCTGAACGTGGGCGTCTCCTTCAAATGAGTCGAGATCAAGCGTCTCGTCCTGCGCTTCAGGTACTTGCGGTGTTGGCATACGCGTCATGTCGAGTGCCTTCACCGTCAGGGCAAGTTCGCTGGAGATCTGCGCCTGCCCGTCTGGGAGGGTGACCGTATAACTGACGGGTAGCGTACTGCCCAGACTGTCCAGTACCACCTGAGGTGAGACGTTGAAATCGACGGCGTCGCCGATGCCGGATTTGGGAGCAGTGTCGGGCTGCGTACCCCATTTCATGGTGATCTGGTGATCGGGCTGGATCTTGGGGTATGCCACTTTTACGGTGGCCCCTTTGGCGGCATCGATCGGGTCGAGCACTGCGTTTGCAGCATCGAGTATTACCGGGGTGGTCATGGCAGGCTCCTGCGCTGGGAAGAGGCTGCGAAGCAGTGTGTGATAGTTCACCGAGTTTGAAACCTGGCAAAAATGCTAGGTCGGGCAGTGGCTCAAGCCGACTTGGATGCCGGGTGGCTGGTATTTCTGCCAGTTGTCCGGCCCAGACCCCATCGGTACCGTGCGCTCAACCCAAGGACCACCGAAAACGGGGAGATTCACGTGAGCATTCGACGTCCAGAGCTGGTGCGCTCGGCCGATCCGCAGGCGCAGCTGGAGCAACTGCGGGCCGACGGTGTGCCGGATTTCGCGGAGTACCGCCTGCTGCAGGACTGCGCCGACGATCGTCTGGACCAGTTGCTGCGCAAGTTCGAGGGGCGGGCCGACCTGGAGCCGCTGCGTCAGGCCGGTATCGGCATGGCCCATGCGCTGCAGAGCAGTTGCCTGGTGCTGCGCCGGCTCACATTGGATGCCACCGACCAGGCCCTTGCCCGTCAGGCGCTGGAGTATCAGCTGGCCTATCTGCACGCCTGCCTGCGCCGCTCGATGCGCAGCTTCGACCACAGCCGATGACCTGATCACCCTTGGCGATGACCTATCCGAACGTTGCCGCCACCGCGTGCCTTGCCGACAATGGATCATCCTTTCCGTGCAGAGCAGGCGGCCATGTCGCAGCAGATCTTCTTCGCCCACGCCAATGGCTTCCCCTCGGCCACCTACGGCAAGCTGTTCGCGGCGCTGGCGCCGGACTATGAGGTCCGGCACCTGGCGCAGCATGCCCACGACCCGCGTTTTCCGGTGAACGACAACTGGCGGAACCTGGTGGACGAACTGTTGCATCACCTCGAGCAGGAGGCCGCGCCGGTCTGGGGTGTCGGTCATTCGCTGGGCGGGGTGCTGCACTTGCACGCGGCCCTGCGGCGGCCCGAGCTGTACCGTGGCGTGGTGATGCTCGACTCGCCGGTGCTGACCCGGGTCGACGAGTGGCTGATCCAGGCTGCCAAGCGCCTGGGCTTCATCGACCGCATCACGCCGGCCGGGCGTACCCTGGGCCGGCGCGAGGCGTTCCCCGACCGCGACAGCGCCCGTCGTTACTTTGCCGGCAAGACATTGTTCCGCCACTTCGATCCGGAATGCCTGGAGGCCTACCTGGAGCATGGCCTGGAGCAGGACGAGACGGGCCTGCGCCTGCGCTTCGATCCGGCCACGGAGATCAGCATCTACCGCAGCATCCCCCACGTCAGCCCGGCCAGCCCGCGCCAGTTGCAGGTGCCGCTGGCGATGGTGCGCGGCGCGCAGAGCCGGGTGATCCGCAAGCATCACGCCCTGGCGCTGCGTGGCATGTCCAGGGGCGAATACCACAGTCTGCCGGGCGGCCACATGTTCCCACTGGAGCGGCCCAGCGACACCGCCAGCCTGATCAAGGGCCTGTTCGATCGCTGGAGCCAGGCATGAGCGCCCAGGTCGAGGAAATCCGCCTGGCGCTCGGCCATATCGAGCTGGCCGCGCATCTGTTCGGTCCCGCCGACGGCCTGCCGGTGATCGCTTTGCATGGCTGGCTCGACAACGCCAACAGCTTCGCGCGCTTGGCGCCCCGGTTGCGGGGGCTGCGCATCGTCGCCCTGGACCTGGCCGGGCACGGCTACTCGGAGCATCGCCCGGTCGGGGCTGCTTATACGCTGGCCGACTATGCCCATGACGTGCTGCGCGTCGCCGAACAACTGGGCTGGCAGCGTTTCGGCCTGCTTGGCCATTCGCTGGGGGCGATTATTGCCGTGCAATTGGCCGGGGCATTGCCCGAGCGCGTCAGCCACCTGGCGCTGATCGATGGTGTGATCCCGTCGACGAGCGCAGAACAGAACGCCGCCGAGCGCCTGGGTATGGCGTTGCAGGCGCAGCTGCGCCTGGAGGGCAAGCGCAAGTCGGTGTACGCGACCCTGGAGGAGGGCGTCGAAGCGCGCATGAAGGGCATGGTCGCGGTCAGTCGCGAGGCCGCCGAGCTGTTGGCCCAACGTGGCCTGATGCCGGTGCCGGGTGGCTACAGCTGGCGCAGCGACAGCCGCCTGACGCTGCCATCGCCGACCCGCTTGAGCCAGGCCCAATCCATGGCGTTCGTCCAGCGCATCGCTTGCCCGACCTGCCTGGTGGTCGCGGCGGATGGCATGCTCGCCCGTCACACGGAACTGCTGGAGCAGCTACCCTTCGAGCAGACAGTGCTGCCCGGCGGGCATCACCTGCACTTGAACGACGATCAGGGCGCGGCCCTTGTTGCAGACTGTTTCAATCGCTTCCTTGGCATTCCTTGACTTGCGCCGAGCAAGTGTCGAGGCTTGGCGGCTTGAAAGGGAGACCACCATGCCTATGCCAGACAACCACATGACTCAGCCCCGCAGCCAAGAGGGCTGCCGATGAGCGCATCCGTTCACGCACGTATCGCCATCACTGCCTGCCTCGCCTTTGCCAGCCCGTCGCTGTGGGCCGGCGACCTGCCGGTTCCGGTCGATGCCAAGGTCGTCGACCAGCGCCCCGCCGTGGAGCAGGAGCGCATCTATCCCATGGGCCCGCTGCGCAAGATCAGCGGTCGCCTGCGCGTCGAGGACAAGGTCGAGAGCCGCGGCCAGGTCAGCTCCGTCACTTATGAATTGCCCGTCGAACGCAGCGCCCGCGAAGCCTTCACCAGTGCCCGCGAGGCATTGCAGCAGGACGGCGGCTACCCATTGTTCTGGTGCCAGGGCCGCGACTGCGGTGAAGCCAGCTTGTGGGCCAACGATGTCTTCGCCAATGCCCGTCTCAACGGTGGCGACGAACAGCAGGCGTTCATCCTGTTGCGCCGCTCCGCCGAGGAGGCCGACACCCTGGTCGCGCTGTACAGCGTGACCCGTGGCAACCGCCGCGCCTACCTGCATGTGGAAGAGTTCGTCGCCGCCAGCCCGCTGGGCGAGCTGCTGCCGACCGCCGCCACGGTGCTGCGCGAGCTGCGCGACACCGGCAAGCTCGACTACCCTGATCTGGGCGAACCCCAGGCCACCTGGGCGACCTTGCTGGCCCGCAGCCTCAACCTCGACAGCACCCTGCGCGCAAGCCTGAGCGGCGAGGGCGCCGAAGCCTGGCGCGAACAGCTGGTCAAGGCCGGCGTGCGCGGTAGCCGGCTGGAAGTGGGCAGCGCGCCGACCGACGGCCTGCACCTGGAACTGATTCGTTGAACGAGGGCCAGCATGGCCAATAATGATCGCCTGTTGATCCAGATTCTGCTGCTGGCGCTGCTGGGCGCCGCGCTGTGGGTGATGGCGCCCTTCATCTCGGCGCTGCTCTGGGGCGCCATCCTGGCCTTCGCCAGCTGGCCGCTGATGCGCCTGCTGACGCGGGTGCTGGGCGGGCGTGAAACCCTCGCCGCCAGTCTGCTGACCACCGCCTGGATCCTGATCGTGGCGCTGCCGCTGGTGTGGCTGGGGTTCAACCTCGCCGACCATGTCCGTGATGCCACCACCTTCATTCGTGACGTGCAGGTCGATGGCCTGCCTGACGCGCCGACCTGGGTGGCCGGTATTCCCTTCGTCGGCGAGCGCCTGGTCGGCTGGTGGGAGTCGCTCGACCAGCAGGGCGCCGCGTTGCTGGCGTCGGCCAAGCCCTATCTGGGCCAGGTCGGCAACTGGCTGCTGGCGCGCAGCGCGCAGATCGGCAGCGGGGTGCTTGAACTCACCCTGAGCCTGGTGTTCGTGTTCTTCTTCTACCGTGACGGGCCACGCCTGGCGGCCTTCGTCCATCGCTTGCTGCACCGTCTGGTGGGCGAGCGCGCGGACTATTACATCGACCTGGTGGCCGGGACCGTGCAGCGGGTGGTCAACGGCGTGATCGGCACCGCGGCGGCGCAGGCGCTTTTGGCGCTGATCGGCTTCCTGATCGCCGGCGTTCCGGGTGCCATCGTCCTCGGCCTGGTGACCTTCATGCTCAGCCTGATCCCCATGGGCCCGCCGCTGGCCTGGATACCGGCCACCGCCTGGCTGGTGTCGAAGGGCGACTACGGCATGGCGGTGTTCCTGGGCATCTGGGGTACGTTCGTCATCAGCGGCGTGGACAACGTGCTCAAGCCGTACCTGATCAGCCGGGGCGGCAACCTGCCGCTGGTGATCGTGCTGCTCGGCGTGTTCGGTGGCTTGATCGCCTTCGGCTTCATCGGCCTGTTCATCGGGCCGACCCTGCTGGCGGTCGGGTATAGCCTGCTGCTGGACTGGAGCCGTAATTCGGCGCAGCACACGCCGCAATCTTGACCTTGCGGGCCTCTTCGCGGGTAAACCCGCTCCCACAGGTACAGCACAGCCCTTGAGCTTGGCGCAGCACCTGTGGGAGCGGGTTTACCCGCGAATGGGCCCGTGAAGCGATCCGGTGTATTTGATCTTTACGCTTTCTTTATGCCCTGACCTCGCCCCCGATCTCGCCCCTTTACGCCCCTCCCTCGGACAATTTCCCCCAAGCGGCCTTCACGCCGCACCAAGGGGAGATTCACTCATGCACATGCTCGACGGGCTGTCACTGCTATTGGCGGTGGCGTTGGCGGTTTACCTGCTGGTGGCGCTGCTGCGCGCCGATCGCGGCTAAGGGGCGACCATGCACAGTTACGATTACCTGCTGCTGCTGGCGTTCTTCGCCATCGTGCTGCTGCCGGCGCCCTGGCTCGGGCGCTTCTACTACAAGGTGATGGAAGGCCAGCGCACCTGGCTGTCGCCGATCCTCGGCCCGGTGGAGCGGGGCTGCTATCGCGTGGCCGGCGTGCGCGTCGACCAGGAGCAGAGCTGGAAGCAGTACACCCTGGCCCTGCTGGCCTTCAACCTGGTCGGTTTCTTGATGGTGTTCGGCGTCCTGCAACTGCAGGGCAGCCTGCCGCTCAACCCGCAGCACCTGCCGGGCCAGGAATGGTCGCTGGCGTTCAACACCGCGGTCAGCTTCATGACCAACACCAACTGGCAGGCCTACAGCGGTGAAGCCTCGGTCAGCTACCTGAGCCAGATGATCGGCCTGACCGTGCAGAACTTCGTCAGCGCCGCCACCGGCCTTGCCGTGCTGGTCGCCCTGTGCCGGGGCATTGCCCGTCGCTCGGCCAGCACCCTGGGCAACTTCTGGGTCGACCTGACCCGCGCCACCCTCTACGGCCTGCTGCCGCTGTGCCTGGTGCTGGCGCTGCTGCTGGTCTGGCAGGGCGTGCCGCAGACTTTTGCCGACTACGTTCACGCCGTGACCCTGCAAGGCACCGACCAGACCATCCCGCTGGGCCCGGCCGCCAGCCAGATCGCCATCAAGCAGCTGGGCACCAACGGCGGCGGCTTCTTCGGCGTCAACTCGGCGCACCCGTTCGAGAACCCGACGGCCTGGAGCAACCTGTTCGAGGTAGCCTCGATCATCCTGATCCCAGTGGCCCTGGTGTTCACCTTCGGCCATTACGTGAAAGACCTGCGCCAGAGCCGCGCGATCATCGCCTGCATGCTGGCGCTGTTCCTGATCGGCGGCAGCACCGCACTGTGGTCGGAGCACCAGCCCAACCCGGCCCTGGAAAGCGCCCAGGTGCAGCAGGCCGCGCCGCTGGAAGGCAAGGAGAGCCGCTTCGGCACCACCGGTTCCGTGCTGTGGACGGTGACCACCACCTCCGCCTCCAACGGTTCGGTCAACGCCATGCACGACAGCCTCAATCCGATTACCGGCATGGTGGCGATGGTCAACATGATGCTTGGCGAGGTGATCTTCGGCGGCGTCGGCGCCGGCCTCTACGGCATGCTGCTGTTCGTGCTGATCGCCGTGTTCCTCGCTGGCCTGATGATCGGCCGCACCCCTGAGTACCTGGGCAAGAAGCTGCAGGCCCGTGAAGTGCAACTGCTGGTGGCAAGCCTGCTGGTGATGCCGGTGGGCGTGCTGATCCTCGGCGCCATCGCCGCCAGCCTGCCAGGGCCGGCCGGCGCGGTCACCAACCCCGGAGCCCACGGCTTCAGCCAGCTGCTGTACGCCTACACCTCCGGCACCGCCAACAACGGTTCGGCCTTCGCCGGTTTCGGTGCCAACACGGTGTTCCACAACGTGATGATCGGCCTGGCCATGCTCATCGGTCGCTTCGGCTACATCCTCCCGGTACTGGCCCTGGCCGGCAGCCTGGCGGCGAAGAAGAGCGCGCCGCAAGGGATCAACAGCTTCCCCACCCATGGCCCGCTGTTCACCACGTTGCTGCTGGTGACCATTCTGCTGGTCGGTGGCCTGACCTTCCTGCCGACCCTGGCCCTTGGGCCGATCGCCGAACACCTGAGCCTGGGTTTCTGAGGAATACACAATGAACATGCCCCTTCCCGAAGTGAAAGCGCGCCAAGGCGCCAAGGACCAGACTCGCTTCAGCGCGTTGTGGCGCCCTGCGTTGGTACAGGCTTTCGTCAAACTCGACCCGCGTCAGCTCAAGCGTGCCCCGGTGATGCTGGTGGTTGCCCTCACCGCCGTGCTCACCACCGTGCTGTGCTTCGTGCCCGGCAGTGGCGTGAGCACCGGCGTGGCGGTGCAGATCGCCGTCTGGCTGTGGTTCACCGTGCTGTTCGCCAACTTCGCCGAAGCCCTGGCCGAAGGCCGCGGCAAGGCCCGCGCCGACAGCCTCAAGGCCGGCAGCCAGGGCCTGAGCGCCAAGCGCCGCAAAAGCGACGGCAGCTTCGAGACCGTCGCCGCCACCCAGCTGCGCAAGGACGATGTGGTGCGCGTCGTGGCCGGCGAGATGATCCCCGGGGACGGCGAGGTGCTCGAAGGCATCGCCGCGGTCAACGAGTCGGCGATCACCGGTGAGTCCGCTCCGGTGATCCGTGAATCCGGCGGCGACCGCTCGGCCGTCACCGGCAACACCCGGCTGGTCTCCGACTGGCTGCTGATCCGCATCACCAGCAACCCGGGCGAGTCGACCCTGGACCGCATGATCGCCCTGGTCGAAGGCGCCAAGCGCCAGAAGACCCCCAACGAGATCGCCCTGGACATCCTGCTGATCGGCCTGACCCTGATCTTCCTGATCGTGGTGGTGACCCTGCAGCCGTTCGCCCGCTTCGCCGGTGGCGAGCTGCCGCTGATCTTCCTCGCCGCGCTGCTGGTGACCTTGATCCCCACCACCATCGGTGGCCTGCTGTCGGCCATCGGCATCGCCGGCATGGACCGTCTGGTGCGCCTGAACGTGATCGCCCGCTCCGGTCGCGCCGTCGAAGCAGCCGGCGACGTGCATACCCTGATGCTCGACAAGACCGGCACCATCACCTTCGGCAACCGCCGCTGCAGCGCTTTGCACGCCGCCTCTGGCGTGACCGCCAAGGAGCTGGGGGAGGGCGCCTTGCTCGCCTCGCTGGCCGATGAGACCGCCGAAGGCAAGTCGATCGTCGAGTACCTGCGCCAGTTGCACGACTTCGACGAGCCGTCGGCCGACCAGTACGCGGCCATCGCCTTCAGCGCCGAGACCCGCTTGTCGGGCATCGACTACCAGCAGCGCCGTTACCGCAAGGGCGCCGTCGACGCGGTGCTGGCCTTCTGCGGCATGCAACGCCTGGAACTGCCCACCGCCCTGGCCCGTGAAGTGGAGCGCATCGCCCAGAGTGGCGGCACCCCGCTGCTGGTGTGCGTCGACAAGCACCTGCTCGGCGTGATCCACCTCAAGGACGTGGTCAAGCCCGGTATCCGCGAGCGCTTCGCCGAACTGCGCAAGCTCGGCATCCGTACCGTGATGGTCACCGGCGACAATCCGCTGACCGCCGCCGCCATCGCCGCCGAGGCCTGCGTGGACGACGTGCTCGCCGAAGCCACCCCAGAGAAGAAGCTGGCGCGCATCCGCCAGGAGCAGAACGATGGCCGCCTGGTCGCCATGTGCGGCGACGGCGCCAACGACGCCCCGGCCCTGGCCCAGGCCGACGTGGGCATGGCCATGAACGACGGCACCCAGGCCGCCCGCGAGGCCGCCAACATGGTCGACCTGGACAGCGACCCGACCAAGCTGCTGGACGTGGTGCAGGTAGGCAAGGAACTGCTGGTCACCCGCGGCGCGCTGACCACCTTCTCCATCGCCAATGATGTGGCCAAGTACTTCGCCATCCTGCCGGCGCTGTTCGCCGCCATCTACCCGCAGCTGGGCGTGCTCAACCTGATGCACCTGGCCAGCCCGCAGAGCGCGATCCTCTCGGCCATCGTGTTCAACGCGCTGATCATCATCGTGCTGATCCCCCTGGCGCTGCGCGGGGTGCGGGTGCAGGCCGCCAGCGCCGCCCACCTGCTGCGGCGCAACCTGCTGATCTACGGCGTGGGCGGCATCATCGTGCCGTTCGCCGGGATCAAGCTGATCGACATGCTGCTCACTGCACTGCACTTGGTTTGAGGAGAGACTGACATGACCGCCTATGTACGCCCGGCCCTGAGCCTGATCCTGCTGATGACCGTGGTCACCGGCGCGCTGTATCCCCTGGCGGTGACCGGCATCGCCCAGGTCGCCTTCCCTGACCAGGCCAATGGCAGCCTGGTGCGCGATGATCGGGGCGAGGTGCGCGGTTCGGCGTTGATCGCCCAGGAATTCAAGGGTGACGCCTGGTTCCAGTCGCGGCCTTCGGCGGGGGCCTATGCCACCGTGGCCAGCGGCGCCAGCAACCTGGCGCCGAGCAACCCGGCGCTGGCCGAGCGCGTGAAGACTGATGCCGCCGCGCAGTACCAGGTGCAACAGGGGCCGGTGCCGCAGGCGCTGCTGACCACCTCGGGCAGTGGGCTGGACCCGCACCTGCCCCCCGCGGCAGTCGCCTACCAGCTGCCGCGTGTGGCGGCGGCGCGGCAGGTGCCGGTGGAACGCTTGCAAGCGCTGGTGAATGAGGCCACCCTGCGTCCACTGGTCGGGCCGCCCGTGGTCAATGTGCTGGCGCTGAACCAGGCGCTTGAGCGGCTGGCGCCTATGGTCGTGCACTGACCCCTGTAGGAGCGGCCTTGTGCCGCGAAAGGGCCGCGCAGCGGCCCCAGGGTTTAAGTGTTGATACAAAGATCGCCGGGGCCGCTGTGCGGCCCTTTCGCGACACAAGGCCGCTCCTACAGAAACCGCACGGTTGCTGGTAATTGCACCTGATTAAGGACCAAACATGAGTGACTCCGCCCGCGCCGACGCGCTGTTGGCGGGCCTGCCCCGGGAAGGCCGGGGCAGGCTCAAGGTATTTCTCGGCGCCGCGCCCGGGGTCGGCAAGACCTTTTCCATGCTGCAGGCCGCCCACGCCCAGCAACGCCAGGGCGTGCGCGTGGTGGCCGGGGTGGTCGAGACCCACGGCCGCGCCGAGACCGAAGCCCTGCTCGGCGGCCTGACCCAGCAACCCCTGCTGCGCAGCGAATACCGTGGCGTGATGCTCGAGGAAATGGACCTCGACGGCCTGCTCAAGGCCGCGCCGCCGCTGGTGCTGGTCGACGAACTGGCCCATACCAACGCCCCCGGCAGCCGCCACGCCAAGCGCTGGCAGGACGTGCAGGAGCTGCTCGCCGCTGGCATCGACGTGTACACCACAGTCAACGTCCAGCACTTGGAAAGCCTCAACGACAAGGTCCGCGACATCACCGGCGTGCAGGTGCGCGAGACCCTGCCCGACTGGGTGTTGCAGGAGGCCTTCGAGCTGGTATTGATCGACCTGCCGCCGCGCGAGCTGCTCGAGCGCCTGCGCGAGGGCAAGGTCTACGTGCCCGAGCAGGCGCGGGCGGCCATCGAGGCCTATTTCTCCCAGACCAACCTCACCGCCCTGCGCGAACTGGCCATGCAGACCGCCGCCGCCCAGGTGGACGCGGACCTGGCCAGCGGCTACCGCCAGCGCGGTCAGGAAGCCCCGGCCCTGCGCGGTCGTCTGTTGGTGGGCATCGACGGCGACGACCAGGCCGAGCGCCTGGTGCGCCACGCCAGCCGTGTCGCCCAGCGCCGCCACCTGCCGTGGAGCGTGGTGCATGTCGACAATGGCCGGCTGCGCGACGAGGTCGCCCGCCATCGGCTGCAGTCCGCCCAGCAACTGGCCGAGCGCCTTGGCGGCGAAGTGGTGCTGCTCAAAGCGGGGGAGGTTGCCCGCACGCTGATCCAGCACGCCAGCGAACGCCGCGCCAGCCTAGTGCTGGTGGGCCAGTCTCGCGACCTGCTGCGTCGGCGCTTCTTCGGTGCCGGCGTCGCCGCGCGTTTGCTGCGCGAGAGCCATGGCCTGGAGATCAACGTGCTCGACCGCGACGCCCAGCCGCAACCGGCGCGGGCGGCGGTCAAGCGCGTGTGGGTATGGCGTCACTACCTGCTGGCGCTGTTCGCCACCGTGCTGGCCACCGGCCTGGCCTGGGCGGTGTCGAGCCTGCTGGCGCTGCCCAACATCTCCCTGGTGTTCCTTGCCGCCGTGCTGCTGGTGGCGGTGCGCAGCAGCCTGGGCCCGGCCCTGGCCTGCGCGGCGCTGTCGTTCCTGACCTACGACTTTCTGTTCATCCCGCCGAACTTCTCCTTCGCCATCCAGCGTGAAGAGGATGTGCTGACCCTGGTGTTCTTCCTGCTGATGGCCGCGCTCACCGGCAATCTTGCCGCCCGCCAGCGCCGTCAGCTGCAGGCCCTGCGCGAGACCCAGGCGCAGACCAACCAGCTGCTCGACCTGTCGCGGCGCCTGACCGTGGCCACCGACCGCCAGGCCGTGTTCAGCGCCGCCGGCCAGCATATGGACGGCTGGCAGGATGTGCAGGTATGCATGATGGAACGCAGTGGCGATGGCTTGCTGCAGATCGCCAGCGGTGGCGCACACGCGTTCACCGACAACGAACGCGCCGCTGCCGAGTGGGCCTGGCAGCACGGTCAGGCTGCCGGCTTTGGCAGCGACACCTTGCCCCACGGTCGTTGGTGGTGGTGGCCGCTGGCGGTGGAGGACCAGCCGCTGGCCCTGCTTGGCGTGCGCCCGCGCGACGGCGAGCCGTTGACCGCGCAGCGCCGCCGCCTGCTGATGGCGATCGCCCAGCCCCTGGCCCAGGCCCTGGCCCGCGCCCGCCTGGGCGAGCAACTGGAAGCCGCGCGCCTGCACGGGGAAACCGAGCAACTGCGCAGCGCCTTGCTCGCCTCGGTGTCCCACGACCTGCGCACCCCGTTGACCTCCATGCGCGGCAGCATCGACAGCCTGCTGGCCCTGGGCGACGCCATCCCGCCGGATGACCGTCGCGAACTGCTCGAAGGCACCCGCAACGAAGCCGAGCGCCTGGACCGCTACATCCAGAACCTGCTCGACATGACCCGCCTGGGCCACGGCACGCTCAAGCTGGCCCGCGACTGGGTGGCCCCGGCCGATATCGTCGGCAGCGCCCTCAATCGCCTGCGCGTGGTGTTGGCGCCTTTGCGCGTGCACACCGAAGTGCCGCCTGAGCTACCGCTGCTGTTCGTGCACGCGGCGTTGATCGAGCAGGCGCTGATCAATGTGCTGGAGAACGCCGCCCGTTTCTCTCCACCGCAGGGGCGCCTGGAGCTGCAGGTCTCGGTGCGCGACGAGCAGCTGTGCTTCGCCGTTGCCGACGAAGGTCCCGGCATTCCCGAGGATGAGCGTGCGAAGATCTTCGACATGTTCTACACCGCCGCCCGTGGCGATCGAGGCGGGCAGGGCACCGGCCTGGGCCTGGCGATCTGCCAGGGCATGATCGGCGCCCATGGCGGGCGCATCCTGGTCGGCGATGGCATCGATGGCCACGGCACCTGCATCACTCTATGCTTGCCACTGCCTACTCAACCTGAAAATGAAAGTGAAGCCTCATGAGTCAAGCCGCCACCCTGCTGGTCATCGACGACGAGCCGCAGATTCGCAAGTTCCTGCGCATCAGCCTGGTGTCCCAGGGCTACAAGGTGATCGAAGCCGCGACAGGTGGCGAAGGTCTGAGCCAGGCGGCCCTGAACAAGCCTGATCTGGTGGTGCTCGACCTGGGCCTTCCAGACATGGACGGCCAGCAGGTGCTGCGCGAACTGCGTGAATGGAGCGCGGTGCCGGTGATGGTGCTGTCGGTGCGCGCCAGCGAGGTGCAGAAGGTCGATGCGCTGGATGGCGGCGCCAACGACTACGTGACCAAGCCGTTCGGCATCCAGGAGTTTCTTGCCCGGGTGCGTGCCTTGCTGCGCCAGGCGCCGCAAGGCACCAGCCTGTCCTCGGCGGCGAGCTTCGGGCCGCTGGTGGTGGATTTCGCCTTTCGCAAGGTGACCCTGGAGGGCGTCGAGGTGGCGCTGACGCGCAAGGAGTACGCGTTGCTGGCGCAACTGGCCGGGCATCCGGGGCGGGTGATCACCCAGCAGCAACTGCTCAAGGATATCTGGGGGCCGACCCATGTGGACGACACCCACTACCTGCGCATCGTGGTGGGGCATCTGCGGCAGAAGCTGGGCGATGACCCCACGGCGCCACGGTTCATCGTCACCGAGGCGGGTGTGGGCTATCGGTTGGTGGCACCTGCGATGCTGTGATCGCAGGTTGGCGTCGCCCTTGTGGGAGCGGGTTTACCCGCGAACACCGGCGTAGCCGGTGCCATGCCGCGAGGTAGCCGAATCGCGGGGCAAGCCCGCTCCCACAAGCCTTATACACCCAGCTCCAGTGCCAAAAGCTCCTGCACGGTCTGGCGCCGACGGATCATGCGCAAGCTGTCGTTCTCGATCAGAAACTCAGGCAGCAAGGGACGGCTGTTGTAGTTCGACGACATCGAAGCCCCGTAAGCCCCCGCATCGTGGATCACCAGCAGATCGCCCACCTTGGCCTCCGGCAGTTGCTGCGGGGTCAGTTCCTCGTCGTTCTGGGTGAACACATCCCCCGATTCGCACAGCGGCCCGGCCACCACGGTCGCTTGCAGCGGGCGGCTCACTGGCCGGCCTACCGCATCGAACAGGCTCATGCGGTGGTAGGCACCGTACATCGCCGGACGCATCAGGTCGTTGAAGCCGGCATCGACCAGGATGTAGTGCCGGTCGCCCATCTGCTTGACGGCGCGCACCTCGGCCACCAGGCACCCCGACTCCGCCACCAGGAAGCGTCCCGGCTCGATCTCCATGCGCACGGGGTGGCCGAGCATGGCTTCGATCTCCGCCCGCGCCACCGCCCAGGTGCGGGCGTAGCGTTGCAGGTCCACCGGCTGGTCGTCGCTGCGGTACGGCGTGGACAGCCCACCGCCGATGGAGAAGGCCTCGATATCCATGCCCAGCTTGCCGATCAGCCCGACCATGGCGCCGGCCACCTGTTCCAGGTGCGCGTAGTCCACCCCCGAGCCGATGTGCATGTGCACGCCCACCAGGTGCAATCCGTGCTGTTTCACGCAGGCCAGCGCCTCGGGCAGTTGCTCGTGCCAGATGCCGTGCTTGCTGTTCTCGCCACCGGTGTTGGTCTTGCGGCTGTGGCCGTGGCCGAAGCCCGGGTTGATGCGCAGCCACACCCGGTGCCCGGGGGAGTGCTCGCCCAGTTGGCGGAGCATGTCGATGGAGCCGGCGTTCACTTCGATCTTCGTCTCGACCACTCGGGCCAGGGTCGGCTGGTCCAGCACGTCGCAGGTCAGCACCACGCCGGCCGGGTCACCGTCCACCGTCGCCCCGACCGCGAAGGCCCGCTCCATCTCGCCCAGCGACACGGCGTCGAGCACCAGGCCGCGTTCGCGCATCAGGCGCAGGACGTGCAGGTTGGGGTTGGCCTTCTGGGCGAAGCGCACCGTGTCGAAGTGCTGCTGGAGCTGGTCGATGCGCTGGTGGATGGTCCGCGCGTCGTAGGCCCACAGCGGGGAGCCGTGCTGGCG
Organism: Pseudomonas sp. GD03858; assembly: GCF_029840925.1. Lineage (GTDB taxonomy): Bacteria > Pseudomonadota > Gammaproteobacteria > Pseudomonadales > Pseudomonadaceae > Aquipseudomonas. Next base: position 1,498 of record NZ_JAOCDM010000072.1, on the reverse strand, counting down.
GACGGCCTGGGCCAGGAGGGTGGTGGTCATGGTGCTGTTCCTTGTAATGGATGCAGCGATCTTGAGTGAGTTGGTCGATCCAGAAAAATAGCTATTTTTTTATAGGTGATTCATATCTGATATGCATCGTTGGTTTTCGTGGGAGCGGGCTTGCCCCGCGATCACTGGCAGAGCCGGTGCCAGCCTGCGTGGTGCCCGCATCGCGGGGCAAGCCCGCCCCACAGATTCACCCATAGGCCTGGATACAACATTGAAACTCTCCATCCGCCATATCGAAGTGTTCCGCGCCATCATGGCTGCCGGCAGCGTCACCGGCGCGGCCCGCCTGCTGTTCACCTCGCAGCCCACCGTCAGCCGCGAACTGGCGCGCATGGAGCAGGTCACCGGCCTGCATCTGTTCGAGCGCGAAGGCGGGCGCCTGGTCCCGACCGCCCAGGCGCTGCTGCTGATCGAGGAAGTCGAGCGCGCGTTCATCGGCCTGGAACGCATCGACCGCTTCGCCCAGGCCGTGCGCAACTTCGAGCAGGGCCGGCTGGCCATCACCTGCCTGCCGCTGTTCTCGCAAACCTTGCTGCCCAGGGCCTGCAAGCGCTTCCACCAGCTGCACCCGGGCGTGAGCGTGAGCATCACCGCCCAGGAGTCGCCACTGCTGGAAGAGTCGCTGGTCGCCCAGCAGCATGATCTGGGCCTGACCGAAACCGGGCAGGTGCCGCGCGGCGCGGTTGGCGAGCCGCTATTCAGTGCCGATATGGTCTGCGTGCTGCCCGAGGGGCATCCGTTGCAGGCCAAGTCGGTGCTCGAACTGCGCGATTTCCACGAGATCGACTTCATCAACCTGGCCAGCCTGGACCGCTACCGGCAACAGCTCGACCAGCACTTTCGCGAGGCCGGGGTGAACCGGCGCACGATCATCGAGACCACCAGCGCGGCCTCGGTGTGCGCGATGGTCCGGCAAGGGCTGGGTGTGGCGATCATCAACCCGCTGAGCGGGCTGGAGGCCGGGCAGGGCGGCTTGCCGATTCGCCGGTTGAGCCTTTCGGTGCCGTATCAGGTGATGCTGATCCGACCGGAGCTGCGACCGGCGTCGGCGGTGCTGGAGCCGTTCTGCGAAGCGCTGCGCGGGCAGGCGCGGGAGATGGAGGAGGCGCTGGCGACGGGGCGCTGAATGCCCCGTCTAGCACCCGACTCAATCGACCAGCCAGCCGGCGTCACCCTCTGTCAGCGTGCCGCCATGGCTGGTGGTATCACCCAGGCGTGCCACCGCTCGGCCTTCGATGCTGTGACTCGCCGAGCCGGTCTCGATGACTGCCCCACAGCTGATACGGTCACCGACACAGGCGACCGCCCGGCCATTGACCAGCGTGGCCGAGTGACCCGAAATCACCTCACCTTCGCCATGCACCGGGCAATGGTGCTTATGGCCGACAAGAACGATGGGTTTCATGGTGTGGACTCCTGTTGTGCGCGTGTCGCGCGTGGTTTACGGGGTTTGCGTTGC
>NZ_JAOCDM010000071.1 GCF_029840925.1 Pseudomonas sp. GD03858 | reverse complement strand
CCACAGGGCGTTCATGCCACGGTCGATCTTCAGGTCGGTGCTCTGGCCCAGGTTCTTCTCGAACACTTCGCCATAGTTGCCGACTTGCTTGACGATCTGCACTACCCAGTCCTTGGGCAGCTTGAGGTCCTTGCCGTACTCGCCATCGGCGCCCAGCAGGCGGGCGACGTCAGGGTTCTTGGTGGACTTGGCCTCGGCCTCGACGTTCTTCGAGGTGACGCCGGCCTCTTCGGCATTGAGCATGGCGAACAGGGTCCACTTGACGATGCTGAACCACTCCTCGTCGCCCTTGCGCACCACCGGGCCCAGTGGTTCCTTGGAGATGGTTTCCGGCAGCACCACGTACTCGGTCGGCGCGGCCAGCTTGGAGCGCTGGGCGAACAGCTGCGACTTGTCCGAGGTCAGCACATCGCAACGACCGGATTCCAGCGACTTGGCGCTTTCGTCGGAGGTGTCGAAGGTGATCGGGGTGTACTTCAGCCCATTGGCGCGGAAGTAGTCGGAGACGTTCAGCTCGGTGGTGGTGCCGGCCTGGATGCAGATGGTCGCGCCGTCGAGTTCCTTGGCGCTGGAGACGCCGAGTTTCTTGTTGGCGAGGAAGCCGACGCCGTCGTAGTAGGTGACGCCAGCGAACACCAGGCCCATGCCGGCATCGCGCGAGCTGGTCCAGGTGGTGTTGCGCGACAGCACGTCGACTTCGCCGGACTGCAGCGCGGTGAAGCGCTCCTTGGCGTTGAGCTGGCTGAACTTGACCTTGGTCGCGTCGCCGAACACCGCGGCGGCCACGGCGCGGCACACATCGGCGTCGATACCGACGATCTTGCCTTGCGCGTCCGGCACGGAGAATCCTGGAAGACCATCGCTCACGCCACACTGGACGAAGCCCTTCTTCTTCACCGCATCGAGGGTGGCGCCGGCCTGGGCGAAGCTGGTGGCACCCAGCGCGGCGGCGGCGGTCAGGACTGCCAGGGTGGTTTTCAACATCTTCATCAACAACCTCCAAATCGCTCTTGTTGTATGAGCCGGAATTGCACCGCACCCTTATGAGGCGCATCCGACCCCTTGTTGGCTTGTTTTTGGGTCAATTGGCGCAATGGGCTGTTCTGTGACAGCCTTCTATCCACACGAGGGGTGTTACCGCGACTGGCCCACTCCTACGCATGCGAAGGACGTAGCAAAGGGCGTACCACAGTCGAGGTCCAGAGCGATTAAGTGAGCGTCAAGTAGGAAAAGTTGTAGAGTTGCGACATCTTTTTCTGGCATTAACCTCCATCGCCTTTTTTTTACGCACTCAATCCGTACGTGCGCACTTTTTCGGAGCATTCATGACCAACCCGCTGATTCTCGAGCCACAGAACACCGCCGACGCCTGTGTGATCTGGTTGCACGGCCTGGGCGCCGACCGTTACGACTTTCTACCGGTGGCCGAATTTCTCCAGGAACGGCTGCACAGCACGCGTTTCGTCATGCCCCAGGCGCCCACCCGCCCGGTGACCATCAACGGCGGCTACCAGATGCCCAGCTGGTACGACATCAAGGCCATGACCCCGGCCCGGGCCATCGACGAGGCACAGCTGGAAGAGTCCGCCGATCAGGTCATCGCCCTGATCAAGGCCGAACAGGCCAAGGGCATCAGCCTGTCGCGGATCTTCCTCGCCGGTTTCTCCCAGGGCGGCGCGGTGGTGCTGCACACCGCCTATATAAAGTGGCAGGAAGCCCTGGGCGGGGTCATCGCCCTGTCGACCTATGCCCCGACCTTCACCGATAGTCAGCAACTGAGCGCCTGCCAGCAACGCACGCCGGCGCTGTGCCTGCATGGCGTGCATGACCCGGTGGTGATCCCGGCCATGGGCCGCACGGCGTTCGAGTACCTCAACACCTGGGGCGTGGCGGCGCGCTGGCACGAATACCCCATGGAACATGAAGTGGTGGTCGAGGAGCTGAACGATATCCATGACTGGCTGAGCCGCCAGCTGCAGTGACCCGGGCGAGCCTGTAGCCCACCGCGCATTCCACTACGCCGCGCCCGGTTCTTGCATTACACTGCCCGGCGTACATTCCTTAACCAGTTGACGAGACGACCGTGCTCAAGGCACTCAAGAAAATATTCGCCAAGGGAGACGCCGCGCCACAGGCCGCCGAGCCCGTCGCCGTGCCCCAGCCCTCCCCGGCCACGCAACCGGCTGCCGCCCAGGCCCCGGCACACAAGAGCCCCAGGCCCAAACCCGCGCCCAAGCCGAAGGCCGAGACCCAACCCGTCGAGCAGCCGCGCGCAGAACAGCCCGCCAAGGACAAGCCACGCCGCGAACGCAAACCAAAGCCCCAGGCCAGCCTGTGGAAACCCGAGGATTTCGTGGTCGAGCCACAGGAAGGCAAGACCCGCTTCCATGACTTCAAGCTCTCCAACGAGCTGATGCACGCCATCCACGACCTCGGTTTCCCCTACTGCACGCCGATCCAGGCCCAGGTCCTGGGCTACACCCTGCGTGGCCAGGACGCCATCGGTCGGGCCCAGACCGGCACCGGCAAGACCGCTGCGTTCCTGATCTCGATCATCTCGCAGTTGCAGCAGGTGCCGCCGCCCAAGGAACGCTACATGGGCGAGCCGCGGGCGCTGATCATCGCCCCGACCCGCGAGCTGGTGGTGCAGATCGCCAAGGACGCCCAGGCGCTGACCAAGTACACCGGCCTGAACGTGATGAGCTTCGTCGGCGGCATGGATTTCGACAAGCAGCTCAAGTCGCTCGAGGCCCGCCACTGCGACATCCTGGTCGCCACGCCGGGCCGTTTGCTGGATTTCAACCAGCGCGGCGAGGTACACCTGGACATGGTCGAGGTGCTGGTGCTGGACGAAGCCGACCGCATGCTCGACATGGGCTTCATCCCCCAGGTCCGCCAGATCATCCGCCAGACCCCGCCCAAGAGCGAGCGCCAGACCCTGCTGTTCTCCGCCACCTTCACCGACGACGTGATGAACCTGGCCAAGCAGTGGACCACCAACCCGGCCATCGTCGAGATCGAACCGGAGAACGTGGCCAGCGAGACCGTCGAGCAGCATGTCTATGCGGTGGCCGGCAGCGACAAGTACAAGCTGCTGTACAACCTGGTCACGCAGAACAAGTGGGAACGGGTGATGGTGTTCGCCAACCGCAAGGACGAAGTACGGCGCATCGAGGAAAAGCTGGTGCGCGACGGCATCAACGCCGCCCAGCTGTCAGGCGACGTGCCGCAGCACAAGCGCATTCGTACCCTGGAGAACTTCCGTGAAGGGCGCATCACCGTGCTGGTGGCCACCGACGTGGCCGGGCGCGGCATCCACATCGACGGCATCAGTCACGTGATCAACTTCACCCTGCCGGAAGACCCGGACGACTACGTGCACCGTATCGGCCGGACCGGCCGGGCGGGCAGCAGTGGCGTGTCGATCAGTTTTGCCGGCGAGGACGATTCGTACCAGTTGCCGGCGATCGAGGAATTGCTGGGGCGCAAGATCAAGTGCGAGATGCCGCCGGACGAGCTGCTGAAGCCGGTGCCGCGCAAGCATCACTGATCTTCAAGGCCGCTCCTACAGAAAGCAGCCTTCCCCTAGGGCTCCCAGCGCCCTGCCGCATCCTGGTCGCTCTGCTTGCCTTCCACCCAGCGCGGCCCATCCTGGGTACTTTCCTTCTTCCAGAACGGCGCCCGGGTCTTCAGGTAATCCATGATGAAATTGCAGGCGTCGAACGCCGCCTGTCGATGCGCGCTGGCCACACCGACGAAGACGATCGGCTCGCCAGGCTCCAGGGCGCCGATACGGTGCAGCACCTCGACCTTGAGCAATGGCCAGCGCTGCTCGGCCTCGACCACGATCTTCTGCAATGCCTTCTCGGTCATGCCCGGATAATGCTCGAGGAACATCCCCGCCACATCCATCCCGTCGTTGAAATCCCGTACATAGCCGACAAAGCCGACTACCGCGCCCACGCCGACATTCGCGGCGTGCATGGCGTTGACCTCCAGACCTGGGTCGAACGCCGCCTCCTGTACCCGAACGCTCATGCTCAACCTCCCGTCACCGGTGGGAAGAACGCGACTTCATCGCCCTCTTCCAGCGTTTCGTCGAGCCTGCACAATTCTTCGTTGCGCGCGCACATCAGGTTCTGCTCGGCCAGTACCGCGTACTGACCGCCCTTGGCCACCAGCGCCTGGCGCACATCCTCCAGCACCTTGAAGTCGCCTTCCAGGCGCTCGGCATCGACGCCCAGCAGCTCGCGATAGCGAGCGAAATACATGACCTTGACCTTCATTGCGCCTGCGCCTTGTAGTGACCGCTCTTGCCGCCGGTCTTTTCCAGCAGGCGCACCTGCTCGATGACCATGCCCTTGTCCACGGCCTTGCACATGTCGTAGATCGTCAGCGCGGCGACGCTGGCGGCGGTCAGGGCTTCCATCTCGACACCGGTCTGTCCGGCCAGCTTGCAGCGGGCGACGATATGCACCACGTCCTCGCCTTCGGCAGCCAGCTCGACCTTGACGCCGGTGAGCATCAACGGGTGGCACAGCGGGATCAGGTCGCTGGTCTTCTTCGCCGCCTGGATGCCGGCGATGCGCGCCACGGCGAACACGTCGCCCTTGGGATGCTGGCCATCGACGATCATGCGCAGGGTGTCCGGCAACATGCGCACCCGCGCCTCGGCGATCGCCTCACGCGCGGTCACGGCTTTTTCAGTGACGTCGACCATGTTGGCGCGCCCCTGGGAATCAAGATGAGTCAGCACTGCTCTGCTCCTGGGAAGGGAATGCAGAGTGTAAACCCATGGGTCAGCTTCTCGCAGTGAAAAATAGACCGGCAGTAGCGGCCTCTTCGCGGGTAGACCCGCTCCCACAGGTAGAGTGAAGGCCGGGCGCGGAACGCCCGGCCCGGACCGTTACAGGTGCGACTCGGCGTACTCGGCCAGCACCGAGCGTGGCACGCCCTGCAGGGTGATGTGAACGCCGTGGGGGAAGTCCTTGAAGCGTTCGGTGAGGTAGGTCAGCCCGGAGCTGGTGGCCGACAGGTAGGGGGTATCGATCTGTGCCAGGTTGCCCAGGCAGACCACCTTCGAGCCGGTCCCGGCACGGGTGATGATGGTCTTCATCTGGTGCGGCGTGAGGTTCTGGCACTCGTCGATCAGGATCAGGCTCTGCTGGAAGCTGCGACCGCGGATGTAGTTCAGCGACTTGAACTGCAGCGGCACCCGCTCGAGGATGTACTCGACACTGCCGTGGGTGCTCTCGTCATCCATGTGCAGGGCTTCGAGGTTGTCGGTGATGGCGCCCAGCCAGGGTTCCATCTTCTCCGCCTCGGTGCCCGGCAGGAAGCCGATCTCCTGGTCCAGCCCCTGCACGCTGCGGGTGGCGATGATGCGCCGGTAGCGCTTGCTGACCATGGTCTGCTCGATGGCCGCGGCGAGCGCCAGGATGGTCTTGCCGGAGCCTGCGGCGCCGGTCAGGTTGACCAGGTGGATATCCGGGTCGAGCAGGGCGAACAGCGCCAGGCTCTGGTGGATGTCGCGCGGCTTGAGGCCCCAGGCTTCCTGGTGCAGCAGTGGTTCCTGATGCAGGTCGAGCAGCAGCAGCTCGTCGTTGCGAATGCCCTTGATCCAGCCAACGAAACCCTGCTCATCGATGATGAACTCGTTGACGTGCACCGCCGGCAGGTTGTCGGTCAGCTGCACCCGATGCCAGGTGCGGCCACGCTCCTGGCGGGTATCGACCTTGCTCACGCGGTCCCAGAACGAGCCGCTGACCGAGTGGTAGCCCTTGGACAGCAAGGACACGTCGTCGACCAGCTGGTCGGTGCTGTAGTCCTCGGCGGCGATGCCACAGGCGCGCGCCTTCAGGCGCATGTTGATGTCTTTGGTGACCAGCACCACATCCAGGTCTGGACGCTTGGCACGCAGGTCCAGCAGCTGGTTGATGATGATGTTGTCGGCGAGGTTTTCGGGGAGCAGGCGGTTGGGTTCGTTGCGCGTGCTCATGAGAATGGACAGGAAGCCCTTGGGCCCGCTCTTGCCGCGCTGGATCGGCACACCCTGCTCGACATCGCTGGGCGAGGCATCGCCCAGGGTCTGGTCGATCAGGCGGATGGCCTGGCGACATTCGGCGGCGATGGTGTGTTTGCCGGTCTTGAGCTTGTCGAGTTCCTCCAGCACCGTCATCGGTATGGCGACGTGGTGCTCCTCGAAGTTGAGCAGGGCGTTGGGATCGTGAATCAGGACGTTGGTATCGAGCACATACAGGATTGGCTGGTTGGAGGAAGGGTTGCGTCCTTGGTCATCCATACTCGGTCACCTTATGTGAAAGCCACACGGCGCATACGGCTGCGCCGCAGAGTGACTACCGTTCTCCCCGTATCCGCGTCGTTACGGGCGGGGAGCTCACCTGGCAAGGGGCGTGGATGACGCCACCTGTGCTGCAGGGTTCGGCTGTCTGGTTCCTTGATACCGCAAAAACCATGACCGAAAAAAGACTTTTTACGCTCTGGTGAAGTTTATTTTTCGGATTGACGAACAGGGCTTGGCGCGGGGGGCCGAGGGGACTACGCTCAGGGATCAGGTGGCTGTGGTTGGGGTTCTCGAGATGGCCGCCCGGTGTCCGCCGGAACAGGTGCAGCGCCCTTGAGATCGAGCGCCGCATCGCGACGCAAGGCCGCTCCTACATCTGTTTCGGGCCAGTCAATCCTGTGCCATTACCTGGTCCGCCTTGTTGGCTCGACACAATTTCAGCGTGGGCGTTGCTGCCGCCCCACATGGCTCAAGGTATGCGCCAAGGCGGGCAGCGGTACTTTCACAGGACTCATTGGCCCGAAACAGATGTAGGAGCGGCCTTGCGTCGCGATGCGCCGCGCGGGCGGCGCTCGATCTCGAGAGCGCTGCAAGACTTTCGCCGAACACCTGCATGCCCGCACACAATCAACAGCCAGCCCTACTCCCGCCCCCCATACCCCCGGCAGTCCTCCCAGCCGATTCCGCTCTGCGCCGTGTGCTGCAACAACCACTCCAGCGCCGGCTGCGCCTTGGGCAGGCCGTCGCGGAACTGGATCACGCCCTTGCGCCAAAGCAGCATCAGGGTCAGCACCCGCTGCGCCGATGCCTCGGCGCTCAGCGGCCCGTCATCCTGGGCATCGATGTCCCACAGCGAAACCTGCAACCGCTGACTGGCCATGAACGCCTCGCCATCGGCCCGCCTTTGCCCGTATGGCGGCCGAAACAACGGCACATACTGCTCCGGAAAATCCGCCTGCACCCGCCCCTGGCTGCGCCGCAACGACTCCTGCCAGCCCTGCCACTGCGCATGGGAGCGGTACTCCCAACCCTGGATCCCGACGCACTGCCCGGCGTACAGCTCGGCGACCGCCCCCGCATCACGCCGCTGCTGCAGGCGATTGCCGAGCACGAAGAAGATCCCGTCCAGCTTTTGCCGGCGCAGGTAGTCGGTCATCGCATCGGTGCCGCCACCCTGGGGTGTCGGCCCACCGACGAAAGTCAGCAGGAACATCCGGTCATTGAGCTCGTCGCCATTGCGTTCACGAGCGGAAAGTTTTTCCACCTCGCTGGAGTTCTGCGGGAACAAGGCTGCCTTGCGCAGTTGCTCATCCAGATAACGGGCATGGAACTGATGGCTCGGTTCCAACCAATCGGAATAGAAAGTGCCGACATTGGAAGCGAACGTGGCGGCTTGCGCGCGCAAGTCAGCCATGGATTCGATCGGATAGCAGAACGAGGCATCCTGCTCGCAGCTCTGCTGTGCCTGCTGGTAGCTGGTCCACAGACGCTGCCACATCCGTGCCCGCACCGCGCGCACCACCGGCAGGTTGACCTGGCGCAACCCCAACCGTGTCGCCAGCGCTTGCTCGTCGAGCATCTCGCTTTCGTGCAGCACCCGGGCGAACGAGAGAATCTCGGCGCGCGACGCCACATCGAACAGCGCCGGACTGTCCAGCGATTCCGGCCACAGTTGGCGATCGAGGCTGACGAAATCCGCCGGGGCCGCCTGCACGCCCAGGCTCAGCAGCCCGGCGAACAGGGCAAAGGCGATACGCACGGTGAGCATTCTCCTTGAAGGCATGGCGCGCACTATAACGCGACGCAAGACGATGTTCCGTGACTATCGTCGCCATAGTTTGGCGTAGCCGCCCCGGCCCCGTAGAATCCGCCCGACGATTACAGGAGCCGACCCGATGCTGACGGTGATTTCCCCCGCCAAGACCCTCGACTACGACACCCCGCCGGTGACCCAGCGCCACACCCTGCCGCAGTACCTGGACGACTCCCAGGAGCTGATCCTGCAACTGCGCGAACTGTCGCCGGCACAGATCGCCGAACTGATGCACCTGTCCGACAAGCTCGCCGGCCTGAACGCCGCGCGCTTCGGCAGCTGGACCCCCGACTTCAGCCCCGCCAACGCCAAGCAGGCGCTGCTGGCGTTCAAGGGCGACGTGTACACCGGGCTCGACGCCCAGAGCCTGAGCGAAGACGATTTCACCTACGCCCAGGAGCATCTGCGCATGCTCTCCGGCCTGTACGGCCTGCTGCGCCCGCTGGACCTGATGCAGCCCTATCGCCTGGAGATGGGCACCAAGCTGGCCAACGCCCGCGGCAAGGACCTCTACGCCTTCTGGGGCACGCGCATCAGCGAGTGGCTGAACCAGGCCTTGGCCGACCAGGGTGACGATGTGCTGCTCAACCTGGCCAGCAACGAGTACTTCAGCGCAGTGAAGAAGAGCGCGCTCAAGGCGCGGGTGATCGATGTCGACTTCAAGGACCTGAAGAACGGCCAGTACAAGATCATCAGCTTCTACGCCAAGAAGGCTCGCGGGATGATGAGCCGCTTCGTGATCCAGGAGCGCATCGCTGACCCCGAGCAGCTCAAGCGCTTCGATGTGCAGGGCTACTACTACAGCGCCGAGCAGTCGAAAGCGGACCATCTGGTGTTCCTGCGCGATCACGCCGAAGGCTGATGGCCCCAGGGGGCGCTTTGCGCCCCTTTCGCGACACAAGGCCGCTCCTACAGGAAAGCGCATACCCATGTAGGAGCGGCCTTGTGTCGCGAAAGGGCTGCGAAGCAGTCCATCCCATCCTCGCCCTGCAACAGGGCACGCTTTCACTCCCGGCACCGCCAAATAACAAACGCCAAAAAGCCGCCTAACCGATCCTTATCGCAAAACGCCATAAGACCGCTCGTAGTTTTTTGACGAATTTTGAAAAATATTTTCGCATGCTGGCCTATAACCATCTCGCCTCGTTTTCGCCCTTTATATACGGGAGCGAAACTGGGCGGTGCTATCAATATGAAAGTATTTATCGCTGAAAAAATATTTAGAAATCTTTCATTCCAGCAAAACCCACTCCGGAACTTCTCCCCGCGCCCACCGCTCATAGCACCCGTAACGAATTTCAAGCGCTCGCCGTGAGAGATGACTTACAGATGACAGCCGAGTGCTATCCAGCACCGGCCCCAACAAGTCAGGCAGTGCAACGGCAACCACCGAAAGCCCTGCCCACGAAGGAGAGACGCGCCCCTAAAGAATCGTCCTAGTGGTTGATTTCAAAAGGTTTTTCCAATTGAAAGAACAAGCACAGCAATTTCGCCAAGTGCAAATTGCAATAAAGACGGCTGCATTCCAGGGCACGCCTTATTAATACTGGCCTTTGACTGCCAACTTTGAGTGCATAACTTTTTGCGCTCCGGATTTATTCATGCCTGCGTTCGGTGAAGTGTCAATTCGCCATGGATCCGTGCGCCCGAAAACTGCTGGTCAATCAACCCGGTCGGCTCTTCGAGCAAGGGCTGGCGTGATAAACACACGAGGTGAATGCGATGCGTATCAGCATCTTTGGTTTGGGTTATGTGGGTGCCGTCTGTGCAGGTTGCCTGTCGGCACGCGGCCATGAAGTGATCGGTGTGGACGTTTCCAGCACCAAGATCGACCTGATCAACAAGGGCAAGTCGCCCATCGTCGAACCGGGCCTCGAAGAGCTGCTGCAACAAGGCATCGCCAACGGCCGCCTGCGCGGCACCACCGACTTCGCCGAAGCCATCCGCGCCAGCGACGTGTCGATGATCTGCGTCGGCACGCCGAGCAAGAAGAACGGCGACCTGGGCCTGGAATACATCGAGTCGGTGTGCCGCGAGATCGGCTACGTGCTGCGCGACAAGACCAGCCGTCACACCGTGGTGGTGCGCAGCACCGTGCTGCCGGGCACCGTCAAGAACGTGGTGATCCCGATCCTCGAGGACTGCTCGGGCAAGAAGGCCGGCGTCGACTTCGGCGTCGCGGTCAACCCCGAGTTCCTGCGCGAAAGCACCGCGATCAAGGACTACGACCAGCCACCGATGACCGTCATCGGCGAACTGGACAGCGCCAGCGGCGACGTGCTGCAGGCCCTGTACGAAGAGCTCGACGCGCCGATCATCCGCAAGCCGGTCGAGGTGGCCGAGATGATCAAGTACACCTGCAACGTCTGGCACGCGACCAAGGTCACCTTCGCCAACGAGATCGGCAACATCGCCAAGGCCGCCGGCGTCGATGGCCGCGAAGTGATGGACGTGGTCTGCCAGGACAAGGCGCTGAACCTGTCGCAGTACTACATGCGCCCGGGCTTCGCCTTCGGCGGCTCGTGCCTGCCCAAGGACGTGCGCGCCCTCACCTACCGCGCCGCCAGCCTCGATGTGCGCGCGCCACTGCTCGACTCGCTGATGCGCAGCAACGAATCCCAGGTGCAGAACGCCTTCGACATCATCGAAAGCCATGACAAGCGCAAGGTCGCCCTGCTCGGCCTGAGCTTCAAGGCCGGCACCGACGACCTGCGCGAAAGCCCCCTGGTGGAGCTGGCCGAACGCCTGATCGGCAAGGGCTACCAGCTCGACATCTACGACCAGAACGTCGAGTACGCCCGCGTCCACGGCGCCAACAAGGACTACATCGAGTCGAAGATCCCCCACGTCTCCTCCCTGCTCAACGCCAACTTCGAGCAGGTGGTGGACAACGCCGAGATCATCATCCTGGGCAACCGTGACGAGCAATTCCGTGCCCTGGCCCAGCAGGCACCGGAAGGCAAGCAGGTGATCGACCTGGTCGGCTTCATGAGCAAGCCGACCTGCGCCACCAGCCGCACCGAAGGTATCTGCTGGTAAACCCGGCCGGGCGGTGCGTCCCTCCCCAGCGCGCCGCCCGCCCTCCCCCGAATTCTCGACGGATGCCGAACATGCAAAGGTTCCAGACCACGCTGCTGCAATGCGCCGGCTGGCTGCTCTACATGAGCCTGCTCATGCTGATCGCCCTGGCCCTGCCCAGCGATATCTTCGACTCGCAGTCGAAGCACTTCATCTTCCTGGTCGGTGCTGTCGGCATCTGGCGCTACTCCATGGGCGCCACCCATTTCATCCGCGGCATGATCTTCCTGTACATCGTGTACCCCTACCTGCGCCGCAAGGTGCGCAAGCTGGGCAAGGCGGCCGACCCGTCGCACGTGTACCTGATGGTCACCAGCTTTCGCATCGAGGCCCTGACCACCGCCCAGGTGTACAGCTCGGTGATCCGCGAAGCGATCGACTGTGGCTTCCCCACCACCGTGGTCTGCTCGTTGGTGGAGAAGTCCGACGAATTGCTGGTGAAAAGCCTGTGGGCCAAGTACAACCCGCCGTCCCACGTGACCCTCGACATCGTGCGTATCGCCGGCACCGGCAAGCGTGACGGCCTGGCCTATGGTTTCCGCGCCATCTCGCGGATGCTGCCGGACGAAAACGCCGTGGTGGCGGTGATCGACGGCGACACCGTGCTGGCCGAGGGCGTGGTGCGCAAGACCGTGCCGTGGTTCGGCCTGTACCCCAACGTCGGTGGCCTGACCACCAACGAATTCTGCGAAGTGCGCGGCGGCTACATCATGAGCGAGTGGCACAAGCTGCGCTTCGCCCAGCGCCACATCAACATGTGCTCGATGGCGCTTTCCAAGCGCGTGCTGACCATGACCGGGCGCATGTCGATGTTCCGCGCCAGCGTGGTGACCAACCCCGAGTTCATCGCCGACGTGGAAAGCGACTCGCTGATGCACTGGCGCCTGGGCCGCTTCAAGTTCCTCACCGGCGACGACAAGTCCAGCTGGTTCAGCCTGATGCGCCTGGGCTACGACACCTTCTACGTGCCCGATGCCGCGATCAACACGGTCGAGCACCCACCGGAAAAAAGCTTCATCAAGGCCAGCCGCAAGCTGATGTACCGCTGGTACGGCAACAACCTGCGGCAGAACTCCCGTGCCCTGGGCCTGGGCCTCAAGCGCCTGGGGCTGTTCACCAGCATCGTGCTGCTCGACCAGCGCGTGTCGATGTGGACCAGCCTGCTGGGCCTGACCGTCGCGGTGATCGCCAGCTTCAAGTTCGGCCTGCAGTTCCTGCTGGTGTACCTGCTGTGGATCGGCATCACCCGCCTGATCCTCACCATCATGCTGCTGTGCTCGGGCCACAACGTCGGCCCGGCCTACCCGCTGATTCTCTATTACAACCAGATCGTCGGCGCGGTGATGAAGATCTACGTGTTCTTCCGCCTCGACAAGCAGTCCTGGACCCGCCAGCCCACTGCCCTCAAGCGCGACCTCGCCAGTTTTCAACAATGGTTCAACACCTGGTCCTCGCGGACCATGACCTTCTCGGCCGCGAGCATCTTCGTCGCCGTGCTGTTCATGGTCGTGTGAGCCCCCGGATCGGACAACAGGAACGAATATCGCCATGAATACCGCCGTGAACGTCAACGTCGTGCATGAATCCGAAGCGCAGCGCCAGCACGCCCGGGTGCGCATCCCCGCCAAGCTGCGCTACCTGGACGGCAATCGCGAACCGCATGAGGTGAAGGTTGACGACCTGTCCGCCGGGGGCCTGTCCTTCCATGCCAAGAAACCCCTGGCCGAAGGCGAGGTGCTGCGCGGTCGCCTGCAGTTCGTGGTCGACAACCTCGGCCTGTCGATGGACGTCGAACTGCTGGTGCGCACCAGCAGCCGCGAGACCGCCCGCACCGGTGCCGAGTTCCAGAACCTCGAACCGCGCGACATCGCCACCCTGCGCCACATCATCACCAGCCACCTGTCCGGCGAGCTGATCAGCGTCGGCGATGTGCTCAGCACCCTGCAGCGCGACAACTTCACCAAGGCGCGCAAGCAGAAGGACGGTGGCTCCGGCCTTTCCGCCTTTGGCCGCCTGCGCGCGGTCACCGTGACCGCCGGGGTGTTCGTGGTCGGCCTGGTGGCCTTCGGTTTCGTCGCCAAGTCGCTGTACGGCCTGTATTTCGTCAGCCATGCCGAGGCCGGCGTGGTCGCGGTGCCCACCACCAACGTCACCATGCCCCGCGACGGCAGCCTGCAGAGCCTGGTGGAAAGCGGCGCGACCGTGGCCAAGGGCGCGCCGCTGGCGACCTTCAACACCAGCATGCTCGACCTGCTCAAGGGCCACCTGGACGACTCGCAGCTGGAACCGGCCAAGGTCGAGGAGCTGTTCGGCAAGCAGCTCTCCGGCACCCTCACCAGCCCGTGCGACTGCGTGGTCTCGCGCCAACTGGTGGATGACGGCCAGTACGCCAGCAAGGGCCAGCCGGTGTTCGCGCTGATCCCGCGCACCAGCGTCCCGACCATCGAGGCGCGCTTCAGCTATCGCCAGTTCGACGAAGTGCAGCCGGGCACCCGGGTCAACTTCCAGATCGCCGGCGAGGACGAAGTGCGCAGCGGGCGGATCACCGGCAGTTCGAGCCTGGACACCGACAACCTGGCCTCCGACATCCGCGTGCAGATCAAGCCCGA
This sequence comes from Pseudomonas sp. GD03858, assembly GCF_029840925.1. GTDB lineage: Bacteria > Pseudomonadota > Gammaproteobacteria > Pseudomonadales > Pseudomonadaceae > Aquipseudomonas. The sequence continues at coordinate 13,261 of NZ_JAOCDM010000071.1, read as the reverse complement.
CGGTGGCCTGCCGGCCGAGCTCGCCGGGCGCCCGGCCGCGGTCAACAGCGACCGTGGCCCGTCGCTGAACTGGCTGATCGACAAGGCCGTGGCCCGTGGGTTGTAAGAGGACTTCGTCATGAACCGCATGCGAACAAGAAATCACGTGGGAGCGAGCTTGCCTCGCGATGGTGCCGGCACTGCCACCTCCAATCGCGGGTCTAGCCCGCTCCCACGGGCGGTATCCTTGCTGGCCCTGGCCATCACCCTGGCCGGCTGCGCCGGCCTGCCCGACCAGCGCCTGGCCAATGAAGCGCTCAAGCGCGGCGACACCGCCACCGCCGAGCGCAACTACAAGGCCCTGGCCGACCTCGGCTACAGCGATGCCCAGGTAGGCCTGGCCGATATCCAGGTCGCCACCCGCGAGCCGGCGAAACTCAAGGAAGCCGAAGCCACCTATCGCGCCGCCGCCACCACTTCGTCCCGTGCCCAGGCCCGCCTCGGCCGCCTGCTGGTGGCCAAGCCCGACAGCACCCAGGCCGAACGCGAGGAGGCCGAAACCCTGCTCAAGCACGCCGCACAGCAGGGCGAAAGCAACACCCTGATCCCGCTGGCGATGCTCTACCTGCAGTACCCGCAGAGCTTCCCCAAGGTCAATGCCCAGCAACAGATCGACCAGTGGCGCGCCGCCGGCAACCCCGAGGCTGGCCTGGCCCAGGTCCTGCTGTACCGCACCCAGGGCACCTATGACCAGCACCTGGGCGATGTGGAGAAGATCTGCAAGGCGGCGCTGACCAGCACCGACATCTGCTACGTCGAACTGGCCACCGTCTACCAGAAACGCGCCCAGCCCGACCAGCAGGCCGCCCTGCTCGAACAACTGAAAGCCGCCCATGCCCGTGGCGCCGTGCCGGCCACCCGGGTCGACAGCGTCGCCCGCGTACTGGCCGACCGCAGCCTCGGCCAGACCGACGAGAAGACCGCCAAGGACCTGCTCGAACACATCGCCCCGGCCAACCCGGCCTCGTGGGTAAGCCTGGCGCAACTGCTCTACGACTTCCCCGAGCTGGGCGACACCGACCAGCTGATGGCCTATATCGACAAAGGCCGCGAGGCCGAGCAGCCCCGCGCCGAACTGCTGCTGGGCCGCCTCTACTACGAAGGCAAGACCGTGCCCGCCGACGCCCACAAGGCCCAGGAACACCTGCAGGCCGCCGCCGATGCCGGCGAGGTCAGCGCCGACTACTACCTCGGCCAGCTCTACCGCCGTGGCTACCTGGGCCAGGTCGAGCCACAGAAAGCCGTGGACCACCTGCTGGCCGCCGCCCGTGGCGGGCAGAACAGCGCCGACTACGCCCTGGCCCAGCTGTTCAGCGAAGGCCACGGCATCCGCCCGGCGCCGACCAATGCCTGGGTGTTCGCCCAGCTGTCCCAGGTCAACCCGACCCCGCAGTCGAGCGAACTGTTGCAACAGCTCGACCAGCAGCTCACGCCCGACCAGCGCAGCCAGGCGCAGAACCTGCTGGCGCAGGAGAAGCAGGCGCGCGGCAGCATGGCCCAGGGCGCCAACAGCACCCTGGCCATCGAAGCGCTGCAGGACGAGAAAGACGACGTAGACGCCGAGGATTCGCTATGACGCTCAACCCCTTCGTGAAAGCCGGTATCGGCCTGGGCTTCGCCCTGCTGTGGTCGATGCCGACCCTGGCGGCCGAAACCGCGCAGAAGAACTTCGGCCTCGACGTGAAGATCACCGGCCAGTCCGAGGACGACCGCGACCTGGGCACCCGCTCCGGCGGCGACGTCAACGGCCTGGGCCTGGACCTGCGCCCCTGGGTGTACGGCGAGCGCGGCCACTGGAGCGCCTTCGCCATGGGCCAGGCGGTGGCCGCCACCGACATCATCGAGACCGACACCCTGCGCCAGAACGACGACGGCAGCACCAGCGACAACGGCGACGACAGCCGCAAGCCGGACAAGAGCTACCTGGCCATGCGCGAATTCTGGATCGGCTACAGCGGCCTGACCCCCTACCCCGGCGAGCAGCTGCGCTTCGGCCGCCAGCGCCTGCGCAGCGACGACGGCATGTGGCGCGACACCAACATCGAGGCGCTGAACTGGACCTTCGACACCACCCTGCTCAAGGCCGACCTGGGCGTGGCCCAGCGCTTCAGCGAGTACCGCACCGACCTCACCGAGCTGGCCCCGGAGGACAAGGACCGCACCCACGTCTACGGCAACGTCGCCACGCAGTGGACGCCCGGCCACTGGGTCGGCCTGCGTGCCCACCACAGCCATGACAGTGGCAGCCTGAAAGACCCTGGCGAAACCGTCGACGCGCTGGACAAGACCCGCACGGGCGATCTGACCTGGCTGGGCCTGGAAGCCAACAGCGATGCCTACAACTGGCGCAACGACCATACCGTCAACTACTGGGGCAGCGTCACCTGGCTGACCGGCGATCGCGACACCCTCAGCAGCCAGGCGGTGGGCAATGACCAGGTCGCCACTGGCAAGCAGAGCGGCGACGTCAACGCCTGGGCCACCGATCTGGGCGTCCGCCTGCGCCTGGACCCGCAATGGCAGGTCGGCGCGGCCTATGCCCGGGGCAGCGGCGGTGGCGGCAGCGACGGTTCGAACAACTTCGAGCAGACCGGCCTCGAGAGCAACCGCTCCAACTTCACCGGCACCCGCTCGCGCGTGCACCGCTTCGGCGAAGCGTTCCGCGGCGAGCTGGGCAACCTGCAGGCGGCCACCCTGTTCGCCTCCTGGCAACTGCGCGACGACTACGACGCCAGCTTCATCTACCACAAGTTCTGGCGTGTCGACGGCAAGCAGAACATCGGCTCCAGCGGCATCAACGCGGTGGTCGACGACGGCGGCATCAGCCGTCCGCTGGTGCAGGGCGAGAAAGACCTGGGCCAGGAGATGGACGTGGTCGTCACCAAGTACTTCAAGCAAGGCCTGCTGCCGGCCTCGATCAGCCAGTCGATCGACGAGCCGTCGGCCCTGGTGCGCCTGCGCGCCGGCGTGTTCAAGCCGGGCGACGCCTACGGCAAGGAGGCCGACTCGTACATGCACCGCGCCTTCGTCGACGTGATCTGGCGCTACTGAGGCCGGGAGAGGATTTGACATGAACCTGCACCCGAACCTTCGCCACAGCCTGCTGGCCAGCGCCCTGCTGCTGGCCGCAGGCCTGGCCCAGGCCGCCGAGCCGGAAATGGCCAAGGGGCTGCAACAGGCCAAGACCTACACCGTTGCCAGTGCGCCGATCGAGCCGCTGCTGATGGACCCGCCCAAGCTGCCCGACCTGTCCGGCTACACCGCCCAGGCCGTGCAGAAGAAGATCGACCGCCACCACAAGGGCAAGGTCAGCGTGCGCCGCATGCTCCAGGAGGACACCCTCAAGGAGTTCATCGGCGGCGACAACAAGGGCGCCGAGTGGGTGCGTCGCCAGCACGGCATTCCCCAGGCGATCTTCATCGACGACGGGCATGTCGACCTGGTGGAACTGAGCAAAAAGGTGCCCGACCAGTACCTGCGCGAGACCGCGCCGGGGGTCTACCTCGCCCGTCTGCCGATCGTGGTCGGGCGCAAGGGCGTGCTGGAGATCGACGGCAAGGTCAAGGAACTGCGCCTGTCCGAAGAGGCCGGCTCGTTCATCGTCAACGACGGCAAGCTGTTCGTCAGCGATACCCAGGTGACCGGCTGGCGCGAGCAGGCCAACGGCCCGGCGACCTTCCGCAAGCCCGACGAATTCCGCCCGTTCCTGCTCAGCTGGGGCGGCACCGAGACCTACATCGTCAACAGCAAGATGGCCAGCTTCGGCTACGCCAAGTCCAAGTCGTACGGCGTGAGCATCTCGCAGTACACGCCGAACATGGCCAAGCAGATGGGCCGCGCGGAACCCACCGGCTGGATCATCGGCTCGGAGTTCAGCGACATGTGGTACGGCTTCTACTGCTACGAGACCCAGGACTTCGTGATCAAGGACTCGACCTACCGCGACAACATCGTCTACGGCATCGACCCCCACGACCGCTCGCACCGCCTGATCATCGCCGGCAACACCGTGTACGGCACCAAGAAGAAGCACGGGATCATCGTTTCGCGCGAGGTCAACGACAGCTGGATCATCAACAACAAGAGCTACGACAACAAGCTCTCGGGCGTGGTGATCGACCGCAACAGCGTCAACAACCTGATCGCCTACAACGAGATCTACCGCAACCACACCGACGGCATCACCCTGTACGAGAGCGGCGACAACCTGATCTGGGGCAACAAGCTGATCAACAACCGTCGCCACGGCATCCGCGTGCGCAACAGCGTGAACATCCGCCTGTACGAGAACGTCGCCATGGCCAACGGCCTGGTGGGTGTGTACGGGCACATCAAGGACCTTTCCGACACCGACCGCGACATCGCCCTCGACCCGTTCGACACCAAGGTGTCGCTGATCGTGGTCGGTGGCGAACTGGCGGCCAACGGCTCCGGTCCGCTGTCGATCGACTCGCCGCTGTCGGTGGAGCTGTACAAGGTGTCGATGCTGATGCCGCGCAAGGCCAACGGCATCAGCTTCAACGGCGTGCTCGGCGAGCGCCAGGACGAAATCCTCGACCTGCTGGTGCGCCAGCAGAAGGCCGTGCTGATCGACCCGGTCGAACGCCAGACCGAAATGATCGATTAAGGAAGCCCAGACCATGCCCCCACACCTGATCAAACTGCTCGGCCTGTCCGCCGCCCTCCTGGCCATCAGCCAGGGCGTGCGCGCAGGTGACATCAAGGCGCCGACCTTCAGCGCCGAACCCTGCTGCCAGCTGTGCCCCGAGGCCCATGACGCCAGCCGCTACACCACGCGCTACCAACAGAACTTCACCACCCTGGTGCAGGCCCAGGGCGACTGGCTGTTCCGCACCCGCGAAGACCTGCGCACCGAATTCGACACCACCCCGGGCGGCTACAAGCGCCTGCAGCAGGTGCACGACGCGTTCAAGAAGCGCGGCGTCGAGCTGGTGGTGGTGTACCAGCCGACCCGTGGCCTGGTGAATCGCAACATGCTCAACCCCGAGGAAAAGGCCGCCTTCGATTACCAGAAGGCCCTGCGCAACTACCAGGCCATGCTCCAGCGCTTCGCCAAGATGGGCTACAACGTGCCCGACCTGTCGCCGCTGACCAACGAGCAGCTGGCCGCCGCCGACCAAGGCAAGGACTTCTACTTCCGTGGCGACCAGCACTGGACGCCCTACGGCGCCGAGCGCGCGGCGAAGATCGTCGCCGACACCGTGCACCAGATGCCGGCCTTCGAAGGCATCCCGCGCAAGGAATTCGAGACCAAAAAATCCGGACGCATGGGCAAGACCGGCACCCTGCACAACGTCGCCGGCCAGCTGTGCGGCACCAGCTACGCGGTGCAGTACATGGACCAGTTCGCCACCGAACCCAAGGGCGCTGCCGGCGGCGACGACCTGTTCGGCGATTCGGGCAACGCGCAGATCACCCTGGTGGGCACCAGCCACAGCGGCAAGAACTACAACTTCTCGGGTTTCCTGGAGCAGTACATCGGCGCCGACGTGCTCAACGTCGCCTTCCCTGGTGGCGGCCTGGAAGGCTCGATGATCCAGTACCTGGGCAGCGAGGAATTCCAGAACAACCCGCCGAAGATCCTGGTCTGGGAGTTCTCCCCGCTCTACCGCCTGGACCAGGAAACCATCTGGCGGCAGATCCTCGGCCTGCTCGACGACGGCTGCGACGACCGCCCTGCGCAGATGAGCGCCAGCGCCACCCTCAAGCCCGGCAAGAACGAGCTGATGGTCAACGGCAAGGGCGGCGTGATCAAGGACCTGGTCAACCGCAACCACCAGCTCGACATCAAGTTCGAGGACAGCTCGGTGAAGGTGCTGCAGGCCACCCTGTGGTACCTCAACGGCCGTCACGAGGACATCAAGATCGAGAAGCCCGAGACCTCCGACACCGATGGGCGCTTCGTCTTCCAGATGCGCGAGGACGAAGACTGGGCAGGCCAGAACCTGCTCGCCCTGGAGATACAAGGGCCGCAAAGCGGCACGCAGAAAGTCGAAGCCAAACTCTGCAAACGCAACAACTTCGCCAGCCCCGCGCGGCACACCGCGCAGGCCGGCCAGTGAGGCGACCATGACATCCAGCCACCGCAAGACCGCACCCGCCCTGCTCGCCCTCGCCCTGTTCGGCGGCGCGGCGCAGGCCGCGCTGGTGCCGCCCCAGGGGTACTACGAGGGCATCGAGAAACTCAAGACCGGCGACGGCAATTTCCGCTGCGAGGCCGCGCCCAAGCCCTATACCGGCGCGCTGGTGTTCCGCAGCAAATACGAAGGGTCCGACAAGGCCCGGGCGACCCTCAATGCCGCCTCGGAGAAAGCCTTTCGCAAATCCACCGAGGACATCACCACCCTCGAGAAGGGCGTGAGCAAGATGGTCGGCCAGTACATGCGCGATGGCCGCCCGGCGCAGCTGGACTGCGCCCTGACCTGGCTCGATACCTGGGCGCGCGCCGACGCGCTGATGTCCACCGACTACAACCACACCGGCAAGTCCATGCGCAAATGGGCGCTGGGCAGCATGAGCGGGTCGTGGCTGCGCCTGAAGTTCTCCAACTCGCAGCCGCTGGCCGCGCACCAGGCCGAGGCCGAGCAGATCGAGAAATGGTTCGTGCGCCTGGCCCGGCAGACCGTGCGCGACTGGAGCGACCTGCCGCTGGAGAAGATCAACAACCACAGCTACTGGGCGGCCTGGTCGGTGATGGCCACCGCCGTGGCCACCGACCGCCAGGACCTCTTCGACTGGGCGGTGAAGGAATACAAGGTCGGCGCCAACCAGGTCGATGAGCAGGGCTTTTTGCCCAACGAGCTCAAGCGCCGCCAGCGCGCCCTGGCCTACCACAACTACGCCCTGCCGCCGCTGGCGATGATCGCCAGCTTCGCCCAGGCCAACGGCGTGGACCTGCGCAAGGAAAACAACTTCGCCCTGCAGCGCCTCGGCGAAGGCGTGCTGGCCGGTGCCCGCGATCCTGTTCATTTCAACACTCGCGCCGGCGTGAAGCAGGACCTGAAGGATTTGAAGATCGACAGCAAGTATGCCTGGCTCGAGCCGTGGTGCGCGCTGTACCAGTGCGTTGGCGACACCCTGGAGCGCAAGCATGACATGCAGCCGTTCAACAGTTTCAGGCTGGGTGGGGATGTGACGCGGGTCTATGACCCGGGCGCAGAGAGCAAGAAATAGGTGTCGCCTGTATTGGGGCCGCTTCGCGGCCCATCGCGACACAAGGCCGCTCCTACAAGGACGGCGCTAATCCTGTAGGAGCGGCCTTGTGTCGCGAAACGAGGGCGAAGCCCTCGCCAGCAATGGTTTAAGCAACAAAGGTTTCCCCTGCATTTTCGCGGGGGGTTTGGGGGGCGCTGTGCCCCGGATGCTGTGAACAACAAGGAGAACCGGGATGGTCTTCTCGTCCAACGTGTTCCTGTTCCTGTTCCTGCCGGTTTTCCTCGGCTTGTACTACGTGAGCGGGAACCGCTATCGCAACCTGCTGCTGCTGGTTGCCAGCTACATCTTCTACGCCTGGTGGCGGGTGGACTTCCTCGCCCTGTTCGCCGGAGTGACCCTGTGGAACTACTGGATCGGCCTGAAAGTCGGCGCCGCCGGCGTGCGCACCAAGCCCGCGCAGCGCTGGCTGCTGCTCGGCGTGGGCGTCGACCTGTGCATCCTCGGCTACTTCAAGTACGCCAACTTCGGCGTCGACAGCCTCAACGCGATCATGACTTCGATGGGGCTGGAGCCGTTCATCCTCACCCACGTGCTGCTGCCGATCGGCATCTCGTTCTACATCTTCGAGTCGATCAGCTACATCATCGACGTGTACCGCGGCGACACCCCGGCCACGCGCAACCTGATCGACTTCGCCGCGTTCGTGGCGATCTTCCCGCACCTGATCGCCGGCCCCGTGCTGCGTTTCAAGGACCTGGTCGACCAGTTCAACAACCGCACCCACACCCTGGACAAGTTCTCCGAAGGCTGCACCCGCTTCATGCAGGGTTTCATCAAGAAAGTGTTCATCGCCGACACCCTGGCGGTGGTCGCCGACCACTGCTTCGCCCTGGACAATCCCACCACCGGTGACGCCTGGCTCGGCGCGCTGGCCTACACCGCGCAGCTGTACTTCGACTTCTCCGGCTACAGCGACATGGCCATCGGCCTGGGCCTGATGATGGGCTTTCGCTTCATGGAAAACTTCAAGCAGCCGTACATCAGCCAGTCGATCACCGAGTTCTGGCGGCGCTGGCACATCAGCCTGTCGACCTGGCTGCGCGACTACCTGTACATCACCCTGGGCGGCAACCGCAAAGGCACCTTCAACACCTACCGCAACCTGTTCCTGACCATGCTGCTGGGCGGGCTGTGGCACGGCGCCAACTTCACCTACATCATCTGGGGCGCCTGGCACGGCATGTGGCTGGCGATCGAACGGGCGCTGGGCCTGGACACCAACCCGCAGCGTTTCAACCCGGTGAAATGGGCCTTCACCTTCCTCCTGGTGGTGGTCGGCTGGGTGATCTTCCGCGCCGAGAACCTGCACGTGGCGGCGCGCATGTACGGCGCCATGTTCAGCTTCGGCGACTGGCAGCTGTCGGAACTCAACCGCGCCAACCTCACCGGCCTGCAGGTGGCCACGCTGATCGTCGCCTACCTGACCCTGGCGTTCTTCGGCCTGCGCGACTTCTACCGCAATGCAACGCCAGTGCCCAGGGCCACCCCGGTGCAGGTCAACGCCGATGGCTCGGTGGGCCTGGACTGGACGCGGATCATGACCCGCGCCCTGGTCCTGCTGCTGTTCGCCGCCTCGGTGCTCAAGCTCTCGGCGCAGAGCTACTCGCCCTTCCTCTACTTCCAGTTCTGAGGCCCCGATCATGAACCGGACACTTCGCATCACCTATTCGCTGTCGTTCATGGGCCTGCTGGTCGGCCTGGGCGTAGCCTCACTCGGCGGGCTGGAAAGCTTCAACCGCACCGGGCACATGACCCTGCTCGACGGCAAGCTGGCCAAGGCCGCCGAGACCCACTACGACGAGCAGTTCCCGATCAAGCGTCTGGGCACCAACCTGTGGGCGGCGCTGGACTTCAAGCTGTTCAACGAAGGCCGCCCCGGCGTGGTGCTGGGCCGTGACCAGTGGCTGTTCAGCGACGAGGAGTTCAAGCCCAGCGCTGGCGCCGAGCAACAGATGCAGGACAACCTGGCGCTGGTGCGCGGCATCCGCGACACCCTGCAGCGCCAGGGCGTGCAGCTGGTGCTGGCGATCGTCCCGGCCAAGGCGCGGCTCTACGCCGAGTACATCGGCAAGCAGACCCCAGCCAGCCTGCACGACCAGCTGTTCAACCAGTTCCACGCCCAGATGCGCCAGGCCAACGTCTTCGCCCCTGACCTGCTGGCCCCGCTGGAGCAGGCCAAGGCCCGTGGCCAGGTGTTCCTGCGCACCGACACCCACTGGACGCCGATGGGCGCCGAAGTGGTCGCCCAGGCCGTGGGCGAAGCGGTACAGCGCCAGCAGTTGCTCAGCGGCGAGCCCCAGGCGTTCATCACCGAAGCCGGCGCCACGGCGCCATACAAGGGCGATCTGACCAACTTCCTGCCGCTCGATCCGCTGTTCAGCAACCTGTTGCCAAGTCCGGACAACCTGCAGCAACGCACGACCCACCCGGTGCAGGGCGAAGGCGACGACGCACTGTTCGCCGACAGCCAGATCCCAGTGGCGCTGGTGGGCACCAGCTACAGCGCCAATTCGCACTGGAACTTCCTCGGCGCGTTGCAGCAGGCGCTGCGCAGCGACGTCGCCAACTACGCCGAGGACGGCCACGGCCCGCTGCTGCCGATGCTCAAGTACCTGCAAAGCGACGCCTTCAAGAACGCCCCGCCACAAGTCGTGGTGTGGGAATTCCCCGAACGTTATCTGCCAATGAAGAACGACCTCAGCGCCTTCGATCCGCACTGGATCGCGCAGCTGAAGAACTCCCGCCAATCCGAAGAAAACCTGGCCCTGTCGTCCAATCGGACGGACCACTGAAGATAGAGAGGAATACGCACATGACCACCAAGACTTCCATTGCCAAAGCCCTCACCCTCGCCGCCGGCCTCAGCATGGCCTCGATGCACGCCTTCGCCGGCGCCGATGCCGCGCTGTATGGCCCGAGCGCGCCGAAGGGCTCGACCTTCGTGCGCCTGTACAACGCGTCCAGCGCCCCCACTGCCGCCTCGGTCGGCAACACCCAGATCAAGCAGGTCGGCGCCCAGGCCAGCAGCGACTTCAGCTTCCTGCCAGGCGGTGACTACACCGCCCAGGTGGGCGGCAAGAGCGTCCCGGTGAAACTGGCCTCCGACAAGTACTACACCCTGGTCAACAACGCAGGCGCCAACCCGCAGTTGATCGAAGAACCGCCGTTCAAGAACAAGCAGAAAGCGCTGGTGCGGGTGCAGAACCTCAGCGACCAGCCGCTGACCCTGAAGACTGCAGATGGCCAGACCGAAGTGGTCAAGGCCGTGGCCGCCAAGGGCCGTGGCGAACGTGAAATCAATCCGGTCAAGGTCAACCTTGCCCTGTACGCAGGCGACAAGAAAGTCGGCGACGTCAAGCCCGTCGCCCTGGAGCGCGGCGAAGCCGCCGTGCTGTATGTCACCGGTTCCGGCAACAGCCTGTCGCCGGTGTGGGTAACTCGCCCCGTGGCTAGCAACTGATTCCCCTGCCTCTAAACGACTATTGGAGAAACATCATGATCCCGGTAATTCTTTCTGGTGGTAGCGGTTCGCGTCTGTGGCCTTTGTCGCGCAAGCAGTTCCCCAAGCAGTTCCTGGCCCTGACCGGCGAGCACACGCTGTTCCAGCAGACCATCGAGCGCCTGGTGTTCGAAGGCATGGACAGCCCCATCGTGGTCTGCAACAAGGACCACAAGTTCATCGTCCAGGAGCAGCTGAACGCGCTGAAGCTGGAAACCCAGGCCATCCTCATGGAGCCGTTCGGCCGCAACACCGCGCCAGCGGTGGCCATGACCGCGATGAAGCTGGTCAATGAAGGTCGTGACGAGCTGATGCTGGTGCTGCCGGCCGACCATGTGATCGAGGACCAGAAGGCCCTGCAGCGCGCCCTGGCCCTGGCCACCGTGGCCGCCGAGCGCGGCGAGATGGTGCTGTTCGGCGTGCCGGCGACCAAGCCCGAGACCGGCTACGGCTATATCCGTTCCAGCCAGGACGCGCTGCTGCCCGAAGGCGTGGCGCGGGTCGCGCAGTTCGTCGAGAAGCCGGATGAAAAACGCGCCACCGAGTTCGTCCGCGCCGGCGGCTACTTCTGGAACAGCGGCATGTTCCTGTTCCGCGCCAGCCGCTTCCTCGAAGAGCTGAAAAAGCACGACCCGGACATCTACGACACCTGCCTGCTGGCCCTGGAACGCAGCCAGGAAGACGCCGATGCTCTGAGCATCGACGAGGCCACCTTCGCCTGTTGCCCGGACAACTCCATCGACTATGCGGTGATGGAGAAGACCCAGCGTGCCTGCGTGGTGCCGCTGACGGCCGGCTGGAGCGACGTGGGTTGCTGGTCGTCGCTGTGGGAGGTGCACGACAAGGACGCCGACGGCAACGTCACCAAGGGCGACGTGGTGGTGCAGGACAGCCGCAACTGTATGATCCACGGCAACGGCAAGCTGGTGTCGGTGATCGGCCTGGAGAACATCGTGGTGGTCGAGACCAAGGACGCGATGATGATCGCCCACAAGGACAAGGTTCAGGGGGTCAAGCAGCTGGTCAACACCCTCGACCAGCAGGGTCGCACGGAAACCCAGAACCACCTGGAGGTGTACCGCCCGTGGGGCTCGTACGACTCGGTGGACATGGGCGGGCGCTTCCAGGTCAAGCACATCACCGTCAAGCCGGGCGCGGCGCTGTCGCTGCAGATGCACCACCACCGCGCCGAGCACTGGATCGTGGTCAGCGGCACCGCCGAGGTGACCTGCGACGAGAACGTGTTCCTGCTCACCGAGAACCAGTCCACCTACATCCCCATCGCCTCGGTGCATCGCCTGCGCAACCCCGGCAAGATCCCGCTGGAGATCATCGAAGTGCAGTCCGGGAGTTACCTGGGCGAGGATGACATCGAGCGCTTCGAGGATGTCTATGGACGTACTTCCACGCCAGTGGAGCGTGGCATCTCGGTGAAGACCATCGCCCAGTGAGCTTCGCGGCGGTTCGGCGCCCCGATAAACCCGCTCCCACAGCAACAGCGCATGGCTTGAGGTCAGTGCGCTCCCTGTGGGAGCGGCTTTAGCCGCGAACACCGGCGCAGCCGGTGCCAGGCACCGCGTCGCCATCGGCACCGTGCGCTGCGCCACTCGCGCCTCGCGTCGTTGCAACAGGTTGAGCAATGGCGCAGTGATCAGGGTGGAGAACAGCGCCATGATCACCAGGATCGAGAACAGCTGCGCCGGCATCAGCTCGAAATCGAGATGTCGGCGGTGTCCGGCCTGCTCAAGCGCATGGAGGCCAGCGGCCTGGTGCGCCGCGAAGTGGCGCCGCAGAATCGCCGCCAGACCCTGGTCTACCTGACCGCCGAAGGCGAGCAACTGCACAGCCAGATGCACACGGCCATGGTCGTGGCGGACAAGCAGCTGTCCAAGGCCATCCCCAAGGAGGACAAGGTCGCCTTGATGAAGGTGGTCGACCAGATCCGCGTGCTGATCGGCGAAGAGGGTTGAGGCCTGTTCCAGACGGCAACGCTTTGCACTAGGATGAAATCTCCTTCTACTGACTGGCCCTGCCCATGATGCTGATCGGCGCCCTGCTCGTCCTCACCTGGCTGGTCCTGTTGCTGCGCTACCCGGCCAAGGCCCTGCCGATTTCCATGGCCGCCCTGTGCGGCCTGGGCCTGGTGGCCCTTTGGGTGGTCTGGCAGGACACCCGTGAAGCCTCGCAACTGGCCCGCCTGGACATCCGCCTCAGCTACGCGCCCGAGCACTGCCCCGCCGACCGTGCGCTGCAAGTACGCATGAAGAATGGCAACAAGGCCCCGCTCACCGAACTGCGCTGGCGCGTCGGCGCCTATGCGCCGGGCGACACCGTCAACCTGGCCGAGAACACCTACGCCGCCCCCCGCTACCGCGGACCGGGCGAACTGCAGCCGGGCGTCGAGTGGAGCGATTGCCTGCCGCTGCCGCCGCTGCGCTCGGGCTACAGGCCGCAGACGCTGGAGTTTCGTGCCGAGCACCTGCAAGG